>JBLHMH010000037.1:0-23406 GCA_047621785.1 Polaribacter sp.
TGCGCTGGAGAGCTATTTTTTAAGATAAGCTGATCTTAATTCCTCTATTCGATCACGAGTTCGTGCCGCTTGCTCGAACTCAAGGCCTTCAGCAAATTTATACATCTCTTTTTCGAGACCGCCCATCACCGTTGCAAATTCTTTCGGCGTTCTTGGCAATTCATAGTCTCCCAGAGGTAGGTCAAGCTTGGCTAATTCTTGAGCAGCGTTACTGGTCGCGCCATCTATAATATCCTTTACCGCTTTAGTAATGCTTTTTGGAGTGATGCCGTGCAAGGTATTGTGTTCCGTTTGTTTAGTACGCCGGCGATCCGTTTCATCAATCGCGAATTGCATTGATGCCGTTATACGATCACCGTATAAAATAGCCTTACCATTTATATTGCGAGCTGCGCGCCCAATGGTCTGAATCAAAGAGCGTTTTGATCGTAAGAAGCCTTCTTTATCCGCATCCAAAATTGCTACCAGAGAAACTTCGGGCATATCTAAGCCTTCACGTAAAAGGTTAATGCCCACCAACACGTCAAATTCTCCAGCACGTAAGTCTCGAATGATTTCGACTCGCTCAACCGTATCAATATCAGAATGGAGGTAACGAATTTTAACCCCAGCATCGCGCAGGTAATCGGTCAAATCCTCAGACATCTTCTTGGTAAGCGTTGTGATCAAAACCCGCTCGTTTAAGACTACACGTTTATTGATTTCGGATAGAACGTCATCTACCTGAGTACCAACAGGTCTCACTTCAATCTCCGGATCAATCAATCCTGTAGGACGAACAACTTGATCAATAGTGTCTGGGTTTTGAGCAATTTCAAAGTCACCAGGGGTTGCCGATACAAATATCGTCTGCGGCATCAATTTTAAAAACTCCTCGAACTTCAATGGCCGATTATCCATCGCCGAGGGCAAGCGAAAACCATACTCCACTAGGGTTTCTTTGCGCGACCGGTCACCTTTGTACATTGCGCCCAATTGCGGCACCATGACGTGACTCTCATCCAAGATCATTAGTGCGTTAGGCGGCAAGTAATTAATCAGGGTTGGCGGCGCTTCACCAGCTGTAGCGCCCGATAGATAGCGCGAATAGTTTTCAATGCCATTGCAATAACCCAACTCTTGCATCATTTCTAAGTCGAATAAAGTTCGCTGCTCTAATCTCTGAGCCTCTACCAACTTATTCAATTCGCGCAACTGCGCCAAACGCTCGCGCAACTCAAGGCGTATATGTTCGCAAGCCTCTAACACTCGAACTCGCGGCGTCACGTAATGCGATTTAGGGAATACCGTAATCCGTTGTAAGTCTTCTTCAACCACGCCTGTTAGCGGGTCAAAGCGAGATATTTTTTCGACATCCTCACCAAACAACTCAATTCGTAGCGCGTAACGCTCTGATTCAGCCGGGTAGATATCAATAACATCACCGCGCACACGAAACGTAGCGCGCTTTAATTCGGTGTCGTTACGTTTGTATTGCAGTTCGGCCAATCGTTTGAGAATGGCGCGCTGATCCATTATATCGCCAACGCTAATATGAAAGATCATTTCATGGTAGGCCTGCGGATCACCTAAACCATATATCGCCGACACTGTAGCCACAATGATCACATCGTCTCGCTCTAGCATCGCCTTGGTCGCAGATAAGCGCATTTGGTCAATATGCTCGTTTACCGAAGCATCCTTCTCAATGAACGTGTCTGAGCTTGGCACGTAGGCTTCAGGCTGATAGTAATCGTAATAAGAAACAAAGTATTCCACCGAATTGTGCGGGAAAAAGTCGCGCATTTCCGAATACAATTGTGCTGCCAAAGTCTTGTTCGGTGCCAACACAATGGTTGGGCGCTGCAAAGTTTGTATAACATTGGCAACCGTAAAAGTCTTGCCTGACCCCGTCACGCCCAGCAAGGTCTGGTAGGCTTCGCCGTTGCTCAAGCCCTCTATCAACTTAGCAATCGCTTCCGGCTGATCGCCAGCGGGCGTGTAATCACTGACTAATTGAAACTCTCGATGCATGTGGACCTTGGACTGTTTTATTATCTGCGCGAACTTTCCGCTATGACGATGGATACGGTATTCAGCAGATTAGTATAGTTGAATACCAGCACACACCAAAATTAGATTGTCTTTTTCAAGATATTTAGTTGATGTGATCTAAAGATTCCGATATTTTTGATCACTCAAAGCAAAGGATGCTTCGAAAAAACAGAACCTATACCTATCATATGTTTTCAAGGAGGAAACAATGTTTACACCTAAGCCAATTCATTTACGCCAATCTGGCCATTCGTTCATCGAGCTAGCTATCGTTACAGCCTTAGCTGCGATTCTCTTATCTCAGGCTATGCCGAGTTTTGCTAGTCTATACGCCAATACCCAAGTGAGCACTCAAAGTAATGCAATTCTTCAAAGCCTACATCTAGCGCGATCCCACGCTGTAGCGAAACAGCGCAACGTTCATATTTGCCATCTAGACCGAGCCACAATGAATACTTGCGACCAAGATCGAGGCTTTAATAGCACTTGGTCAGTAGGTTGGCTAGTATTTGCAGACAACAACAGCAACAAAAACCTTGATGATAAAGACCAAGTCCTGCAAATTATTGAGATGTCGAATTCTGTAAATATTGTTTTTAATCAAAGAGGGAGACTTCGATTTTTCGCTAACGGGAGCTCGCGCAGCGCCGGCTTCTATATTTGCGATCGCAAGCAAAGAAGCTTTCGACACATATATTTATTGCACACGGGTCGCGCCAGAATAAACCAACAGTTGAGTGAACGGCAAAAGTCAATTTGCAATAACGCAAACACATAAGTCACTGGATAAGAAAAATTCCGAAAATAGTGAAAAAAATGAGTAAACAACTTGACCGTGAGGGCATGAGTAAGTACGATGCGCGTCTGTTGAAAATCTGTTCCCTGATAGCTCAGTTGGTAGAGCAAATGACTGTTAATCATTGGGTCCCAAGTTCGAGTCTTGGTCAGGGAGCCATTTTTTCAATAAGCAATTCAATGACTTAAGGAATGAGTCATTTCGAAGCCAACGGTCAGAATTACTGAAATCCATCGTTCGACTACAAAACTCAAATTTTCTCAATTCAAATAACTACGCGCATAGCACGACCAACCTTTGTTATTTGCTCTAGATGTGTCATAAATCGCCCTTTTCTAGTTCGTCCATAGTAGTTCGAGCTCGCACCCTGACCTTGATAAACCTGTGACTTGGAATTAAGGCAATGGGGACGTTACCCTTTAAATCGCTTAATAGCGCAAATTAAAGGGTAAAAATTAAAGGGTAACGTCCCCATTGATTCATTGATTCATTGATTTTTAGACAAAGCTTGTTTTAGGCCGATATCGATCGTCGTTTTAAAATCGCTGAAAGGCAGCGTTGAGAGGTCAATTCAAACGACCATTGAATCCACCTGCGCTCTGTCGGGTCTTACTGCTGGGTGAATTGTTCAATATCTTCGGTTATGCACAGCACTGATCGATCTGACTATCCTTATTCTTTAACTAATCTTGGCACCCAGACGATCTGCTTATTATCTGCATATTCACGCAGAAAATCCTTGACGAACCAAGTCTTAGTTTGATCATAATAACCTGGCCGAATTACACGAATGGAAACTTCGGTGGCATCACTGGTTAGAATTTCCTTATTTGCAATCACGGGTGTGGCACCCAAGAATCGCCAATCAGTATTTTCGTCTCCCTTATATTTGATTTGCATGAGTGCATAGGCACCCAGCGGATCTGATTGTACTTTTAGTGAAACATTCTTTTTGGCAGAGCCGCAGGCGCTGATAAGTAGGCAAGCTGCGATCACTGCAATGAGTTTTAGTGGTTGAATACGAGGCATGTTTGGTTCCGGCGATTATTGTGTAAGGGTTTTATCGAAAGTGCT
This sequence comes from Polaribacter sp., assembly GCA_047621785.1. GTDB lineage: Bacteria > Pseudomonadota > Gammaproteobacteria > Arenicellales > Arenicellaceae > Arenicella. Next base: position 3,905 of record JBLHMH010000037.1, read on the forward strand.
TAGTAGATTACCAAGGTACTTTCTAATAGCGAGTAAAGCTATCTTAAATTAAGCTTCTAACTATTGAGCTCTGTCCAATTGAACTTCTATCTTTTGTGGGTTCTGAATTGCGTCCTGTTGGGTCTTGTGATGCATGTTGAGCCCAAAAGCACCAACCTTTTCAAGATAACCGTCCTTACTGAATCTCAATAAAAGCTGCTTCTGATTGTCGCTTTTATCGGTCCACCATGAGGTTAGTGGCGTCACACCAAGGATCGTGCCCTGTTCACTTATAACTTCAGCGCCGAGTGGTATTGTTATTATCTTTGCGGCGCCATAATGGGGGCTGGAGGCGCAAGCGCTTAATGAAATGCTCAAAGCAAGAGCAGCTATCAGTTTATTCATAATAGGGAGTCGTTATATAGTTTGAGAGAAAATAAAATAAAGGCCTTGGGTAGATTATAACTTGGGAGTCATGTTGAATTAAGGAGGTAATAATTAATAGATTCGAGATAATTTGTAGGTGAATTATATCGTTCGAAAGTTTTATAAACTAGTGTGATTATTACGATGCGAAGCATAAAATAAGCCGCCTTGAATGATGATTACAGGTCACCGAATCTCTTATCCAGCAACGACTAAGTTTAGGGAATATTCGTTGAGTTACCTAGGTGACAGTATTCGGGATCATGCGGAAACTCAGGATCTTTCACACCACTTACACTAGAAAACTTTTACAACGTTGCCAAGAGTAGTCCGGCGCTATTTTTACAAATTTATCGGTGACAACCCTGGGTTTTTGATGTTTACGATTACGTCTATCTTCTGCCCAAGCAGCCTTGCACCCAAGCCGAACCTTCCAACGTAAGCACTCAGCCTATAATCAGCTGACACCGCTTTCTTTCATGGCAATCATCATCAAATTGTCTGCTTATTCACGCGTGCAACCCTGCGCTCAGTAAAGCTAACCAGGAATCACCCTGGCCTTACTCAAACGGCCATAGGTTGAGAATCCGAATGACCACAATTAAGCGTGGCACGCTGAGTAAACCTGTGAAAAATCCTCTGGGCTTATTTATTGCAAATGCAGACTGCCCAATCCTATATAGCAACATCCAGCTATTACTATCAGCAAGCGCCACGGTCGCCGGAGATCATAAGCCTAAAGCGCTTGAACTACCGGTTCACCTGGAATAGGTTCAAGCACAACCAACTCCACCAGAGCTGGTTGTAGTAAGGTCGGCCCGGTTTATAGCGGGACTATCTTTTACAGTCTTGATACTCTGACACCCAGTGATGATCACTGCGCCCAAAAGGTAACTTATAGGTTTTTATGGCTCGACCTCTGGTGATTCAAATTATGCCGATGAAACTTATCAACTAGCAAAAATACTGTGTCAATTAGTCGTAATAAATTTCGTTGTCGTCTAGGTAAATATTGCTGGCGTCACAGACATCGATGCTAATTGGCTCATCTAATACTTCGCTATCGTCCTCTCCCAACCATCCGACTTGAAATAGTTGGTCACAACTCCCATCCGCGTAAAACGATGCGTTGGCCTCTTCATCTGGACCGAGATCTCCAGACAACCAATTGCTGCTCCAGCCGTCCCCACCATTGGTATAAAAGCCGATTACGATATTATTGCTGGTATCGTTGTAGATGGTGAACTCGCCTTCAGAACCGCTCTGGGCAAAAGTTGGACTTGCCATTACGACAAGGATTACTGACAAAGCAAGTGCGTATACTGATTTGATCACGTGGATTTCCTGTTAAATAAGATTGTTTTTGTTTCATCAGCATACCTGTGCGCGCCCTCCTATTCAACAAAAAGTGATTGCACGTTCGGCCTTATCTGATTGATAATTTAGGGGTTAATTGCTTATTAATGAAACGGTTTGTCTAGCTATGTTGGGCTTAAGGCTCAAAGCTGCAGTTGAATGCTGGTTTGAATAAAATATTGCTCAAGACAACCTTAACCGCGTTAATAATTTCTGCAAATCATATGGCGTCCAAGCATCAAAGAATCGGCTTTATTGGAATGGGATTAATGCGCTCAGCTATGGCAACGCATCGTAGTCGGACGGGCCATATTGTAAACATAAGGAATCGTGACTCAGCTAAATGCGCGCCTATTGTGGCCTTGGGTGCTAAGTAAAGCAGCTCATTGAGAAAATTGCTCAGCGCTTGTGATATTGTGACGCTCTGTCTGTCAGATACGCTGGCAGTACAGGCCGTCGTCTTTGATGTTGGCGAGTTCACAATGCAACATTGTGCAGAAAATACGCTTATCGACTTCTCTAGCATTTCTCCCTCTAGCACTGTCCAATTTGCACAAAGGCTTAAGTCCGAAACAGGTATAAACAGGGTTGATTGCCCGGCATCGGTTGGCGTAACCAGAGCTGAGTCTGGAGAGCTATGTGCTATGACTGGTGGAGATTACGATGCAATAAGATGAGCTTTGGCCAATGCTCCCTCATCCAAGCAAAAGAGTCACCCACATGGGACCAGTTGGCTGCGGGCAAGCCACTAAGGTATGCAATCAAATGATTGTAAGTGCCAATGTTTTGGTCATGGCTGAAGTTTTAGGTTTCGGCCAAAAAGCGGGTATCGACATCACTAAAATTCCGACCGCTCTTGCAGCAGCTGGCTTTGCTGATTCAATACCCCTACAATTAACCGGGCAGCGAACGGCGAATTCGAAGACATTAAGTGGCATGTAACAACCCTACTCAAAGATCTCACAATATCTGACGAAATGGCGCGCGCACTTAATACCAATTCTCCAATCAGTACGCTAGCCCAGCAACTAATGAAACACCACTGCGAAGGCGGCTATGCCGACATGGGATGGGCCCAAGCACACTGATACAAGAGTATCTCGACTAAGCCTAGTATTATGAGACATCAGCACAACCCAAGGAGCGAATAATGAATTCAGAACTTACCATCGTTCACCTTAACAACTTGCCTCAAGAAAAATTCACCCAGGTGTTGGCTGATATTTTTGAACACTCCAGCTGGATACCTGAACGTGCTTGGCAGCTAAGGCCATTCAAGACCATAGATCATTTACATTCATCTATGCTGAACATTGTTGGACATGCAAAACTGAATGAGAAGCTCTCTTTACTCTGTGCTCATCCACAACTTGCTGGCAAAGAGGCGAAATCAGGCACACTGACAAGCTCTTCGACTGAAGAGCAATCCGCAGCAAACTTAAATTCTCTGAACCGTCACGAAATGGACCAAATAACACATTTAAATGCCTTATACATAGAACGACATGGATTTCCGTTCATCATTGCGGTTAAGAACCATGATAAGGCAGGCATATTTTCTGAATTCAAGCGCCGTGCGAACAATGACCGCGAAGTAGAATTTGATACAGCCCTGACACAAGTAGCCATGATTGCTCGCTTTCGACTTGATGCGCTAATCGAAGTCGCATGAGAAAATACTAGGTCGTATTAATACCTATACGACCAAGACCCCAATCCTTAGAGCGAGTCGGTGTTACGTCTTTGTGAATCTCAATCGCCTTCTCAATAATTCACAGAACACTGTCACAGCCAACCTTTTTCTTTAAACGCTTTGAGCGTTTGCACAAATATTCGCATTTCATCTGGGGTGCCGACCGATAGTCTGTTCCAGCCATCTTCGCTGGTCATGCGCCGACCAACCTTGATGCCGTTAGCAGCCATTCGAGCCGCATAGTCTTCTAGACTGCCGTTTATCCTGTGCAGCACAAAATTGGTTTCGCTTTGTACATACTCAAGGCCAAGCTCATCGAGCGCTGTCAATAACATTAATTTTGCGACTTGGTTGGATTCTAAACTCCTTTTGAAGAAGGCCGTATCGGCTAAAGATGCTAGAGCTGCAGCGCTGCCCGGCGCAGTCAGGTTGTAGCCTGCAGCAAATTGGCGCACTTCTTCGGCTGTTTTCGGAGCCGCTATTCCGTAACCGACCCGCATTCCTGCCATTCCATAAATCTTCGAAAACGTGCGTGTCAAAATGACGTTTTCTCTACCCGATTTAATTATCGGCAGCACGCTGCTATAAGCGGAATTCGACTCCGCATATTCATAATACGCTTCGTCGATCAGGAAAATATGGCTTTGCGGTGCGTCCTTTATCCAGTCTGTTAGGGTCCTATGGTCGACTATACTTCCAGTCGGGTTATTCGGATTACAGATATTAATAAGTACCACACCAGAAAGCTCCTCAGCCTTTTTTCTTAGCGCGCCAATATCTGTTTGGAAGCCTTCGCCTACCAGCACTTTAACTACTTCTAAGTCTTCGGCTTGACTGTATCGCCGCACATCACCAAATGTGGGCGTAGGTTCGAGCACTGTAGCGGCTCGCCCCTCGGCCATCGTGACAACAGCCTGAATAACTTCAGTCGAACCATTACCAAGAATAATTTGTGTGGGACTTACGTCGTGCAGGGCCCCCAATGTTTCGCGTAATTTCTCTACCAAGTCATCTGGATAGCGATTGCCAAAGTTTTGTGTAGCCTGCATAGCCGCACTGAGTGCCGATGGTGACATACCCAAAGAGTTTTCATTGTAATTCAACAACAGTGGAGCGGCATTTACTCTAAATGGCAGAAGCTTGTTTTCGTGAGCAACCGATTTAGCCGAGCCTAGCCCTGAGTAAAATAAGGCGGCACCGGAACCACACAATCGAATAAAGCCTCGTCTCGATGACGCTAAGATAGTCTTAGACATAGAAATCCTCCCAAATAATTTTGTCCATGATAGACCAAATCGTATTAATCACACAGCAAGAAAAGCTTGGCCGCTTGTGGTTTTGGATTCATAGCACGAATAAAAGTATAACTTGGCTGTAAAGTACTTTAAATGCAAGAAGCAAAAATTACAGTGTCTTGACCCAATTCTGAGACCACTTCACTAATGGAGGGGAGCTTTGTTAATAACAACTCTAGCTAAAGGACCGATTTAATCAGAGCTGAAGTCTAGTAGTGCGGATCATGTGACGGGCTCATATAACCCTTTGATATCAACTAGTCTAGCGCTCTAATTGATAACGTAAATCAGCGCCACTATCAGCGCCGAGATCGGCTTTGATTGACCAAGTTTTACTCAGTTTGTAGCGTAGAATCAAAGACTGTGCGGCATCCAATAATCCGTAACCGTAGCCAATGTAAAATTTTGATGAGAGTTGTTTTCCAGCCACAATGCTCGGTGCGTCGGAGCTTAACTGTAATTCTAGACTGGTTAAACCAAGAGATTGCTGAAGTTTTTGAGTCATTTTTGTCGCTTCGCTAGCACCATCTCCACGCAATGAATTGGCTATGCGTAATAACGTAAATCCGTCTTGAGAGGCCAGCTTGCCTACCGGCTTATTAAAGATAAGGACGGATAGTATGTCTTCGTCTTGCATCGTAGGAGTTGAGTACAGGTTGAGCTTTGGTGAACTAGCCCGTCCCGTGACGCTAACACCAGCGGTGATCGAATCAAGGATCTTTTCAGCCTTAAGATCTAAACTAGGGTCTTCAATACTGCCCCCACTAAAAAGCAATCGCCCTTGATCAATTTGCAAATCCTGCCCATAGGCTTGATAACGCCCATTGCTAACTGTGATTTGACCATCGCCTCTAAGAATTCCACCTGGCTCCTGAAACACCAACAGTTTTCCAAATAGATTTGCGTCTAAACCTTGTGCTCGAATATGTGTTTTCTTGCCTAAATCAACAGTCAACTTTAGTCTTTGTTGTGACTTTACCTCTTGTTCTTCTGCTCCTTTAAGAATCACATCCTTGGATACCAAAAGCGCAGTCTCAGGAATTTTAAAGTCTAATTCGGCTTTTTCAATAACAACACCGCCGCGCAAATCGAAAAGTTGATTTGCAAATTTTGCAGTCAGATCTAAGTCACCGATTATTTTCAGCTCTGGTGTATTCGCCAGCTGTAGATCGTCACCCTTGAGCATCAAGTTTATCCAGGGCGACTTGAGGTTAGTGAAATCAACATTACCATTCAAGTTAAGACTGCCGCTACCAGAGCGAAGTTGTCCTTTGAGACTAATTTTAGAACTGCCATCTGAATCCACGTTTAGCGTTAGATCCTCAAGCTTTAGCCCGAGTTCAGGTATATCGACTCGCGCATTGGTCACCGCCGCTGAGGTATTAATTTCTGGAACAGCGAGGCTTCCTGCTAATTGGATGTCTGCTTTTAACTCCCCATTTAAACTAACCGCTTCGAGTAAAACGGTCGGCAGAACCGAGAGGTCCGCGATCGAGAGCTTAGCCTTACCTTGGGTAACCGCCTGCATGAAGTCAGGTGATTCGATTGGCGCGTTGATGATAAAGTCTGCGTTCAATTTATCGGAATTCAATAAGCGAATATCGATAATCCCTTGTAAACTTTTGTCTTGCTTAATCTCAACGCGAACGGTCTCAATCGTCAAAGATTCGTCAGATAATTCCTCGTCACCGGTTTCTTGCCAAGTAACAACCGGCGAATTTGACTCCAGATAACCTTCAATCTTGCCAGCAAGCTGCTGCGGTTGTTTAATGTACGAAAAGTTGCCATCCGCTTGCCCTGCAATATTTAAGTCATAAAGTTGGAATAGGGGGTTAAGGGTAGCTAGGTCAATAGAGTTCAACTCAGTCTTAATAGCCAGGGCATTAATTGTCTTACTAGCATCGAAACAAAAAGACTGTGGCTGATTAATTAAGCAGCTTCGAGATGTCGAAAATGTATTTGCGGCAATCTGCAGATCAACTTCTTTTTGTAGAGCCCAGAGTGAGACTAGCGGATCGTCCAAAGACAACTTGCTGAGTTTCCCTATCCATTTATTCTCAATCAGTCCGCCGCGTGCGCTGGCGTTGAGTGTTGTCTGGTTTGCCAAGATAGAATTGATGATGACAGAGTGTGATTGCAAGCGGCCATTAACCGCCAAATCAAAAGAATCAACAATTGATACTTGATTTTGTTTTACAGCATTTGCTTGCAGCTTGATGCCTATAACTTCGTTGTTATCACTTAGAGATAGGTTCGCAGAGAGGTTTAATTGATTAGCCGAATACCCTGAGAAGGACAGTCCGGTTGAGGCCGCTTGCATGTTAATGGTGGGCTTTGCTCGGTCTCCGTTCAGTTTTCCTGAGCTGCTCAGAGGCCCCTTGGCATCTACAAAAAAATCGCCAATGTCAGGAGATTCGAAACTCCACGTCAGGTTTATGGCCTCGCCTATCTTACCTTTGGCACTAACAATAGAGCCACCCGATGTAAGCTTCAATGCTCTCAAATCAATAGTACTGCCTGCCAACAGCATGTCGACTTCGGCATTCAGCTGCTTGCCCTGAGATTGACCGTTTGCACTAGCCAAAACCGCATACTTGAGACTAGAACCCTTAAGCGTAAAACGTCCGTCCGAATTTATTAGTGGAGAATTGTTTATACTATCTGCACCGCGGGTCGCTTCAATCGGCCAACTCAAAGACGACCAGTTACCTTTTATGTCAACGGCACCACTGTCATCGCTCTGATCTAAAAAGCTCATTACTTTATCGATGTGGCCTTCGACTACTAGCCCCGCCGGCTGACCTTGTCCAATTTGATCTAGGCGCAGTTTATCAAAACTAAGATCATTATCTTTCATTGAGATATCTGCATCAACCTGCCATTGCGATAGCTGCGGGTTAGCTGCAGAAATTTGTCCAACTAGGCGCGTGCTTAAACCCGCTAAACCTTGGCTTGGTAAGAACTCGCCATCGAGATTGAAATGACCGCTGCTCAGCGAAAGTGTTTCGCCCAATACTGCTTGCTGTTTAAGCGCTTCAGTCCTAAGCTCTGAAGTCCAAGTAATACGATCACTCAAGGCGTCTTCAATGTTTGCATTAACAGTCACTAAATAAGGGCTAGTGAATTTCTGCTCTAGCTTCAGCGAAGACCATGTACCACCTATCGTGCCTTGCGATACTAAGGTCGAATCAGCAAGTTGATAAGTAAGACTATGAGTTAAATCGACGACTCCAATAGAGTCTGCAGATAAGTCCACCTTGCCTTGAACAGAAATAATATTTTGCGACTCAGTTAGAGTCAACTTCTTAAGATTCAAAATATTGCGCGTAAGCGAGCCGGACAAATCAATTTGAGTCTGCGTCAACATCGTTGGCTGGGTAAGCTGGCCCACAGACAATTGCCTTACTGACGCTTTAGCGATAACAACATCGATAGACACGTCAATTCCCTGCCACGATGCAAACGGCTCCTTTGATTGCGTCGGTTGCGGGAGTTCTAGCACAACGCCATTCAGACTTAGAGTATCGATCAGCGCGCGCTTACTGAATAATCCCAGCGGCTTCCACTGCAAAGAACCACTATCGATTCGCAATGTTGTTGCATCACTTTTGAACTGCAGTTGGGTAAAGCGAAGGTCACTGATGTCACCTTCTATGGATTTGACCTGGAGAATATCTGGAGCCAGATTCACAGCCCATGCTAAGCCGCTTTGGGTACCCAGCAACCACCATGAAAACAGCATAAGTATGGATACTAGAATCACAAATGACCAAAACAATCGTCGAATAATGGCCATCATAAATCGCTACCAAAACTGAAATGAATACGAAATGGATTACCCTCTTCAGTTAACGCCGACGCTGCATCCAGTCGCATGGCACCAAATGGCAAGCGCCAACGCAGGCCAACTCCAGCACCTTGTTTAAACTCAATATTGCTGTCAAAAGCATCACCAGCATCAAAAAAAACAGCCATCGCAAACTCGTTTTTAATGGGGTGCTCATATTCAGCACTACCGGCCACTAAGTTTTTACCAACGGCGGTCCCACCATTTCGATCGACACCGATACTTTCAAACCGATAACCTCGAACGCTTTCGTCACCGCCAGCTAAGAACCCAAGAGACTCGGGCAAATTAACCGTCTCGTCGATGACACTGCCGGCTAATTTAAAGCGTAATTTGAGGCGGCCGTCTCCCAGTGTAAATAGTCGCTTGGCATCCAAAACAATCTGCCCAAGATCAATATCAGACCCGACACTTTTACTTGTGCCTCGAATGGTTGCCGAGGCACTCCAACCTTTGGTGGGGAAATACAGGTCATCTGCCTTGGTCCGCTCCCAGCGGACACTCGGCATTAATAGATCAGTCGTTCGATCTATTTCAAGCGCAGTTTCAGATAAACGTGAGAACGTTTCGCGACTGGCGGTCAAACCAAACTTGAAAAGTGACCCATTCCAACTTCTCAGCAATTCGGTTCCAATTTTACTAGACTGAAATCGACGAGTGTCGCCTAACTCTTCCTCCAGCGCCGCAAAATAGTTAAGGCTGTCTCGAGAAGAGCGTGCTCGCGGTATCTGATAATTAACAATAGCCGAGCGTTTTATCTCTGAGCCGCCGATCCGTCCACTTAAATTATGCCCGTAACTGTTTATTCTTCTATTCTCATATCCTAGGCCCCCGCGAATACCAGTATCCGAGCCTATGCCTACTCCTGCTGAATAGGCATGCCGCTTCCTGAGCGTCAAGACAACATTAATAGGTAACGTTGCAACCGCAGAATTGAGCTCGCCCGCCTGCACCGAAACGCTTGAGAAATAAGGCGTTGCCAACAAACTGCGTTGAGTTGTGACTAAAGCGTCTGCATCAAAAATTTGGCCTTGTTTAATAGTGATTAAAGAATCAAGCAGACCTTGTCGAATAGTCTGCTTAGCCTCCTTACCGTCGCCCGTATCAGACTCCCAACTAATATTAACACCACTAACGGAATACTGCTCTCCCGTAGTAAACGCCATGAAGATATCAGCCTCGGTACGAGCTTCATTGATGACGATTTCACTTCTGGTAAGTATCGCATCAAAATAGCCAAGCCTGAGAGCTCGAGTTAGTAAGGCTTTCTTATCTTGCTCATATTTTGCCTGCTCTAATATTCGCCCTGTCTTTAAGGAATAGTTTTTTAACCATTCTTCAAAATCCAGTTGTTGAGAAGGGTTACCATTTATGTTCAGAGATAGATTTTTGATACGAACCGGTTCATTCAAATCAATTTTATAAACCAATTTAGTCAGCGAGTCTGTTGGCACTAGACTAGTTTTCGCTAGGTAGTAACCGAACGGCTGAATCGCTTTCTGTATCTCTTTGGGTATATGACGCTTAAGACGGCGCCTTTCACCCTTGATCACCGGACTAGGGTCTTGTAGCCTAACGAACAAGCGAACATGCTTCTTAATATTAGCAAGAACATCACCGTTGACGCCGACGAAAGATAGATTCAATCTTGCTGACGGATTAATGTCTTGCGCCCTTATTAGCGGTGAGTTTAAACAAATGGCGGCCAACAGCCCGAGTGCCAAAAGTTTTTTTATGTTAACGATCATAAACTAAGCTTATGTACTAGTGATTGAGATAATGTGAACCTAACAGTCTGCTAGACGTACTCTATTAATCTTGCTGGTGCAGGCAGCCTGAAACTGTGCAAGATAGTGTTTGGCGTACTCCACCATTCAGTTCTCGTGGCTGGATTTAGCTGAACGTGCCAGTACATTTAAGAACACTTTCGGCATATGCAAGCATGTACTCGCATCATTAACGACATATTGCTTCAATTTTCCAAAAACATGGTCACAAAGCTCGATAAATCCGATAGTAGGCATAAGTAGTCTAAACGCACCATCATCATCCGACAACAGCTCACAACGAGCCGATCGGTTTATTAAAGGACACCCACAGCCCCTGGCCAATTAAAGCAAGTAATCGCAATAAACGGAATGTTAATCCCTGGGTATAAGGCGCGTAGGTCAATTCATAAGTGCAATTTTCAATCAAGCGGCAGGAAGGTGATTGCAGCCTTTTGAAAATAACGCCGTTGCTCTGTTTTAGATGTTTTACCTTGCGCTCTTATTCCTCAGACTTGGAACTACTTTCTGGTATATGCACAGATAACTGAGGGAATGGAATACCCCAATCGTTCTCACTACAAACGTTAACGCAGGCTCGTTGAATTCTACGTTTGATCTTATTGTAGTATTGTGCCGCCTCTGGTTTGAATTTAGTGAGCATCAAATAGTTAAGTGATGAATCGCCCGCTGACTCGAAGTCTGAACTCACAGATAGCACGTGTTCTGCATACGGTGCGTCCTGAAACGCTTGTTTAATACCTTTGCTGAAAGCCATTTCAATTTTTTCTAGATCTTCGCCCTGAGTGGCGTAATCAATACCAAAACGAACGGCAATGCGAAACTCTTCTGCGCGAGAAATATTTGGGTAGCCTGCCGTATAATAGTCGGCGGTAGGCATAAAGCGAGTAACGTAATTAACGTCTCGTAGCTCTACCATGTCTACTGATTGGCGTATCACTTGGATCAGGTTTTCGGCGTCATCGAAAACCCAGTCACCTTCTGAACTCGGGAACCATGTGTCGCCCACCGCGTGGCGAGAAATCATCTCATGCATATGGCTAATCGGAAGCCGAATTCCACCGCGTATTTCTGGGTTAACAAGTTTTGAGTACATGTTGAGGGAGCTGACTTGCCACGGAACTCCATTGTACATAACCCTTTCCCTCTCACGTACGCCCCCCATATTGAGAAGTAATTTTCCCTCAGCTATATACTTGGGCAGTAAATTTTTGAGTGCCAGTGCCGCTCCGATGAAGATAACAACCATGATCGCGAGCAATAGCAGATCTTGGCGAAAGTAGAGAACCATCATTATCGCAATTGAAATTAAAAGCCCAGTTAACATGCGATAGGCGTATGCGGCTAAGCGATAGTGTACTTTAACGCTTCGGTCGCGGCTTTCTGCGGTTCGTTTACGAATCAACCATAGGATGCCGCGCATCATCCACCAAACAGAAATAGCAGCCATTAGCACAAGTCCAATTGTCAACCCACGTCCTGCGATCAAATTTAAGGCTGCCTGTTTGACGACTTGAAACCAGGGAACATCCTTACCCTCCAGACTAGAGAGCTGAAATTGAGCAAGTTGTGACTCCCGCTCCAAGTCTCTTAGTTGGCTTTGCCACTGCTTTTCGATGTCGCTCAGCTTTTCAGTGACGCTCTTCGAGACAGCCTCTTCTTTGAGTTGTTGAAGCGATTTCAAGGCCTCAATGGAAGCTTGTTTAGCCTTCTCTTTATCAGAAATAACACCGCGTAAACTCTTAATTTTACGTGGCTTTTCAGTCAGACTCTTGACGTTCTCAAGGAGCGGTTTGAGCACCGTAATCAGCTCCTCTCGCAAATCAAACTTCTCTTCCTTAACCCCGAAAACAGAAAGATCGATTCCTCCGATTGCAATCTGCTCAAAGGTTTTGTCTAGCAGTTCGATTTCTGAGTTTAACTTCTCGAGTTCAGCGTCTGCGTCCTCGCGAATACTTTTATCTGCCGACTTTAATTTGAGCCGTAGTTCACGCCGCTCTACTATCTTGCTCTTCAGCGAAACTTGAATCTCTCGTAATTGGACAACCGCTTCTTCTTGGCGTTCCTGATCTAGTGCAAGTTCTTCTGTAACTTCATCGAAGACTTCGACATTCGGTACTTTAACAGTTTGCGCATACGATAGGGCGAACGTGGCTGAAAGTAGGATAAAAGCTAAAGAGTAGGTTAAAGATTTCATTGTGATTTTCTCTGGGAAGCTAATTGACTGCGCAACACTGAATGTTGAAAGGTTATTGTCTATATCAAGCACAAGCAAAAGTATTGTTCTTAGGTGATCGTAGCCTAGATGATCAAATGAATACACGCCGAAGACGCTGTGTTAGAAGACGCTGCGCGGTAAGCCAAATTGACGTTTCTGCCATTTAGGCCGAATCAACCCAAATTTCTGATTGCTACTATTGAACTCAATGCTGAAGTGTTTCGCTTCGAGTAACTCAGCGACCAAGAAAAAGTTTTGTCTACATCGTCTAGCTCAATGTACGTGCTAAGTTTTTCTACTAGACAACGTCGATCACTGCTGATTATAGTATTTACTTCATCCGGTTCAACTTTTGGCGACCCGTGCTTATCGTTGCCAAGATAATTGTCTATACCTGTTTCAACTATGCTTAAGAATACTATAGAAATAGCCCATGCGCCCGTTTCCTAACATGCGTCCAATATATTTATTTTTAGATTTCGAATAGCAGGCTTACCTTGATCCCTTTCGGCCATCAAGCGCAATTGTGGTGCAAAGCCGCGGTGAAGCTGCCCTGTAAATGTCACACTAGCTATCCACTTAGCTTCTCGGTAACATCAATTTGGAGCAATCCGTAGTATTATTTATCGATCGCATCTAGTGGCTTACTCACCGGTTGCGGTTAAACCACAATCAACCATAGCCAACCTAAGACCCTTGTATTTTATGGACGCCATTACTGCTCTTCACTCTCGTAACTCAGTCAATCTATTAACTGAACCTGGCCCGACCCGAGAACAACTTCAGGATATAATCAAAGCAGGCCTGCGTGCCTGTGATCATAAGGACTTACGTCCATGGCGTTATCTTTTAATTGAAGGCGATGCGCGATACAAACTAGGTCCCTTATTGGTGGCTGCTAAGGCTGTGGCTGATGGTGTGCCCGTGCCTTTAGAATTGGTTGCAAAACTTAATACTAAGCCCTTTCGTGCGCCGACTATTATTGCCATTGCGGCACATATTACTTTTCACCCTAAAGTCCCCGAGATTGAACAAATACTTTCGGCGGGAGCCAGCGCTCAAATGATGATGGCGGCGGCCCATGCTCTCGGTGTGGGCGCTATTTGGCGATCAGGCTCACCGATGTTTACCCAAGAAATGCGTGATGGCTTAGGTTTTGAAGCGAATGATCAGCTTATTGGCTTTCTTTACTTAGGAACGCCAAAAGCCAGAAAAGAGTTGCCAGACTTAGATCCAGCAGATTTCCTTAGAACTTTTTAAAACTGGCTTTCAGGTGTAATGATAACCAAACCATCCATTTCTTGAGTGACTTTTATCTGACAAGAAAGACGCGAATTGTCTGTTACTTCTTCTGCTACATCCAACATTTCTGCTTCTAGTTCTTCGGGTTTGCCCACAAGATGAGTCCAATCTTCATGCACGTACACATGGCAGGTTGCGCAGGCACAGGCGCCGCCGCAATCTGCATCAATACCTGGCAGGTCATTTGTAGTTGCTGCTTCCATTACACTATCACCAATATTCGCGTCAACACTGCGTTCGGTTCCTGCAAAATCTATAAATGTAATCTTTGGCATATCTCTCACTAAGTACTTATTGTTTGGGCTCGGCGACGGAGTTTATAAGGTTCAGACCACGCTTTCAATACCAATTATTATTGTTCTGTAAAGTATCCAAAAGTATTTTGCAAAAGCACAAATAGGGCGTTAAACCATAACTAAAACTTACTCTACGTAACTTAGGCCCAAAATATCGTCTAGCTAGAGACATGCCCAGTCTGGGAACCGTCAAGACTCGTGGTCAAGGAACTTTCTGATAGTGAATTAAGCGCCAACGTCTTCCACACTAAAACTCAAATCTACGCGTGTCGAATTCGGTTTGATACGAATAGTAGAGGCACTACAGAATGACACTAAAACACATTTATAAGACCCCAAATTCACTGCATGCGCCACTACCCCCTGAAGATAGTGTGATTGCTCTCAGGCTCCTATTCTTCACTACACCGGCGCTCCTTCACATCGTCTACCTCTACTAGTCAGATATAATGATTATGCTCCAGACAATTGGACTCAAAAACAACAAAGGCCTGATCCATTTAAAGCCAATCGCATCACTCTAATTAGCTTCTGATTCCCATTGATTTAGTAATTGCAAAATATAAATAGTCGAGCTGTTTGATTTAGTTTAAAGTGCGAGCTGATTTTGGCCAGTCTAACCGTGTTACCAAAAGGCACGTGAAGGTCGAATTAAAAAAGGCGTTTTTAAAGTATGGTGATCTCAAATTGGGTTAATTCGGTTATCGAGGCCGGGCAGGAAATTATGCGCGGCGATCGAAAATTATTCGCGCCCGAGCATTCTATAGCAGACAATATCGCGCTACTTTGTGAGCAGTTGCTATCCAGCAAGGGCGAAGCGCTTGGCACCGCTCTGGCCAGCTCGTTAGTAGAGATATGTAAGCAGCTCGATGCGCAGCAAAAAATCGACTTTTTACATTATCTAGCCTCACAGTTTTCTGCGCCAGAAGAACAAATGGACAATGCCATAGCGGCATACCAAAAAGATCCATCCAAGCAAAACCTATATCAACTACACATTCGCACTGCGCCGCCAAGACAGGAACTTTTTAGACGAATTAATATGGCGCCAGATGGCACTAATACTCTAGTTTCCTTGCGTGCCGATCTTCTACCATTGCTCAAAAAGTACCCTGAACTATGGGAAGTAGACAATGATTTAAGGCACTTAATAAACTCTTGGTTCAATCGAGGGTTTCTAAGATTAGTGAAAATCGACTGGCGAACAGCTGCAAATATATTGGAAAAACTTATCGCCTATGAAGCCGTGCATAGCATGAATGGTTGGGATGATTTGCGACGGCGCTTAGCTAACGACAGGCGCTGCTATGCCTTTTTTCATCCAGCCATGCCCGACGAACCTCTTATTTTTGTACAAGTTGCGTTAACTAGTGGCCTAGCAAGTTCCGTGCAGGACTTACTGAATACCCAGGTGAACGCGGATATGGAAACGCAAGCCGACACCGCAATTTTTTATTCAATTAGTGATTGCCAAGGCGGACTCCGCGGTATCTCGTTTGGTAATTTTCTAATCAAGCAGGTTGTTATGGAATTACAAGGTGAGCTTTCAAACTTAAAACAGTTTGCCACTTTGTCACCCATACCTGGCTTTTGTCGCTGGCTTAGATCTTACACCGAAGGTGATGAACTTTCGGCCGAACAGATTACCCTGCTAGAACCGTACCATAACCCAAATCAGTTAGAAAATTCAGCAATCAGCCCTGAAGCAAAAGAGCTTCTTACTCAGTTGTGCGCGAAGTATTTATATCAAGTAAAGCGCGATAAACAACCCATGGACCCAGTCGCCCGCTTCCATTTACGAAATGGCGCCAGTATTGGCAGACTCAATTGGATGGGAGACTCGTCGCCTAAAGGCCTAGCGCAATCTGCCAGCATGATGGTGAACTATTGCTATAAACTAGATCGCGTTGCAGAGCAGCATGAAAAATTTCTAAATGAAGGCCTCGTAAGCGCCGAAAAGGAGTTTCTGAAAATACAGCAAGAGACAAACTAATTAATAAATCTGGCCTAACATGCGAACTTCAATTCGCTAAATGGCTCTTTACAGAGACAAGGATTACTGCACAGTGACACTAAAATACAGATATAAGACGCCTGCACTATATCTGCCTCTGCTGGTTAGATATAGTGATCATGCGCGGTACAATTGGGCTCAAAAAAACTGAGGCCCGATCCTCTTAAAGAAAATCGCATCACTTTAATTCGCTTCTGATCTCCACTAATTGACCCCCATTAATTAGAGGAAACTATCTAATGCGCTTGTGAGAAATTCAACAAATCCTTCAATTAAGAGGTGGCTAATAAACCTGTGCGTGACGTGAGTAAATCGTTTGTGGTATCAATCTTATAGGGTAGAATCGTCGCAAACCTTGAGTTGTTGCACCCATGGCGTGATGGTCTATTTTGATGCTAACCATTATACAGCCAAGGCCTTCTTCGTTTTAACAAGTTCTATCTGGGGATCGGAGCAAAAGTCGTCGCTTTTGTTCTGAGATTATCGGTTAAGCTGCTTGGTTCTATCACCTATTTAGTGAGCGACACTTCTTACTATCCGAACGGAGTCGTACCTAAAGAACAGACCATCTATTAAACTCCTCGTGGTTAAGGCCGAGCCATTCGATTTTAGCGAATTGATCTGCTGGGTGATATGCGTTAGCTGATTGGACTAGAGCGACGGGTTAGTTTAAATGACCTGCGATATTTGGGTTTTAGTAAACGGATTGTTAATACAGAAGTATCGGCACGACCACTACACCGGTTGTAAATAATAAAAATGACCAGTAACAAACTTTCAACTACCAAAACCGTAAGCCGCCCTCCGAAAAAGCCGTTTAAAGTATTGCCTGCAGCGATGATCGGCCTTATTGCCGGTATTGATAACATCGTTGCTGCCTTGGCGATGGGAGCATTGCTATTCGCCGGATCTTTATCCTCGGGTATGGGGCTTGGTGTTGGCGTTGTACTGCTTGGCGGCGCACTTATTTCGGTAATTGTGGCGTTATTTAGCAAGCTGCCGAATTCCGTGGCATTGGTGCAGGAAACAACCATTGCTGTTTTATCTGCTGCTATTATCGGCATATCAATTCAATCCATTGGCAATACTGAAACTAAGATAGCTACTGCAATCGTCATTATCGGTGCATCCAGTATCGTAACCGGTGTTTTATTTTGGATTACGGGGCGATTTAAGCTAGGCAACGTAGTTCGATTTCTGCCTTATCCTGTTATAGCAGGCTTCCTCGCAGGCTCAGGCTGGCTGTTAATTGATGGTGCCGTTAGCGTGATCAGTGGGCACACCATTGGATTGGATTTTTTGCGATCGCTTAGTAATCTCGATGTACTACTGCGACTTATTCCAGCCATTGTATTTACGTTTGTTATGTTTGCCGCACTCTCACGCAGTGACCATCCGGCAACAATGCCTGTGGTTATGCTTATTTTTATAATCTTGTTTTATAGTGTCAGTCATTTGCTCGAACTGCCCTCGGCAATGTCGCGTGAATTTGGTCACCTGCCAAAGATGAATGAAAGCGGACGGGTTGATTTACCCTCAGCGGCCCTTCTAAGGTCGGTTGACTGGTGGGCCGTTTTGAATGCATGGCCAAGCTTTTTGGTCATCGCAGGCTTGAGCATGGTTGGTTTACTACTAAACCTTAGCGGTTTAGAGCTGGCGCTTGGGCGCGACATTGATGTTAACGCGGAGCTGCAATCCAGCGGAATCGCAAATATTGCGTCGGGAGCCGTAGGTGGACCATCTGGTTTCGTTGGTCTGTCTATGACCGTGTTAGCCGAAAAGATGGGTGTTGTGGGTCGTAGCGCAGGCATCGCAACGGCGGTGGTCATGCTTTTAGGGCTGTTTGCCGCAGGATCGTTGGTATTTCAAGTTCCGGTTTTTCTTACCGCAGGCTTTATTCTATTTCTTGGCATAGAGCTAGTGAAAGAGTGGTTTATTGATACGCGCCATCGCATGCCGTTGTCAGAGTGGGCCATAGTAGCCATTATTCTGTTCACGGTTGCCGTGGTCGGATTCTTGCAAGGGCTGGCTACCGGGCTACTTGTCTCAAGTGCCGTGTTTGTTTTTAAGTATTCACGACTCCCCGTCGTGCGACTGCGTGCAACAGGGGTAGAGCGACGCAGTACGGTAGATCGGTCGCCTTCGGCAATTAAGTTTTTGTCTGACCACGGTGAATGCATTGAAGTGGTGCAATTGCAGGGCTATCTGTTTTTCGGAACCGCCGACCGCATCGTAAATTTAGTCAGAGACAGGCTAGATGACAGCGACAAGGTCAAGGTGAGAATGTTTATCTTGGATTTTCAAAATGTAAGCGGTACCGATTCGGCAGCGGTGACCTGTTTTATCAAAATACAACGACTGGTGGAGTTAAATCTTGTTAAGGTAGTTTTTACCTGCTTGCCACAAGATTTGCTCCGCAACCTAAAGTTAGTAGGCATTAAGTTTGGTGCAGATAATTCGATGTCGCTCCACATAGACTTAGATCACGCGCTGGAACAGGCCGAAGAGTTTGTTTTAGACGGCAGAAACAACCCGGACGGTGACACAAGCTTGCTGCATCATCTTAGTTTCGCGATCGGACCTCACGCTCGCCTGCCTGAATTAATCGAGCAGATGACTCATTTACAGCTGCAACCAGAGGATGTACTTATCAAGCAGGGCGAACAAGCAGATGACATCTACTTTGTTTCAACTGGGCAGGTACGAGTACAGATAACTCTAGCAAATGGCAATACAATGCGCGTGAGAACAATGTTAAGTGGTGCCATTGTTGGTGAAATCGCATTTTATCTCGGGCAACAACGTTCGGCTGACGTGATCGTCGACACCGCCTCTGATATCTATCGAATTAGTTCTGAAGACATTCTTCGCTTGGAGCAAACGGACGCCGAACTTGCTTCGCTGGTACACAAACTATTAGCGAGTAATCTTTCCGAAAAATTGGCGGTTGCCAATAAGATCATTCAATTAACTCAAAGCTGAGTGTCGTCTCAGCTTTGCGCCAATGGTAATTATTTATAAATTTGTATTCTTAGCAACTTCGTTATGCGGTGAAATTTCTAAGATCATTGCGCTCTAATACAAAATGCAAATAGAGTAAAAGGCGTAAGCGCCTAAGCAACGGCTTACTTGATATGGTTCGGCATTAAAAATTAGGGGTCATATTCATTGCAAATCTAAGATTTGTCGCTTGTTGCCTGTTTACAAGCTAGAGCATAATAGAGTTATTCACATACCCGTTGCGTTTAACCTCTCGCGTATTAGTTTGTACGCTCTGGAGCCTCAAAAG
>JBLHMH010000038.1:0-23260 GCA_047621785.1 Polaribacter sp.
GGGCGCTACCAAGACGATAGTTATACGTCCTTGTTTGCCGGATTCGCACCCGTCAGCGATCCGCAAATTGTAATAGTGGTCACGGTAAGTGATCCGAAGGGTGTTGATTACTACGGTGGATTAGTCGCTGCTCCGGTTTTTTCCGATGTCATGGAGGGTGCTTTGCGGTTTCGAGATGTGCCACCAGATGCGATTCAGCAGGTCTCGGATCCGCTGCAGCTAATGATTAGCCGTCCTGAACAATTAGGTGGTATTGAATCGCAACCCATTGGTACACAGCCTCCGGAGGCAAGCTCATGAGCGACCCTATGCCCTTGGCGCAGCTGCTGTCTGTGCTCAATATCGAGACTGACGAGCAAGGTCAAGTCGAAGAACTGGTTATTGATAGTCGCTTGGTTAAGCCTGGCAGTTTGTTTTTTGCCTACCCGGGTGATCAAGCAGATGGTCGCGACTATATCGCCAACGCTTGTGAGGCGGGCGCGATAGCGATTCTGTGCGAGGCACAAGAATTTATTGAATCAGATGATTGGCCTGATGTGCCTGTGTTCCCAGTTGCTAAGCTACAATCACAAGTAGGCGTGTTGGCACATCATTTTTATGGTAAACCAAGTGAGGATATGCAAGTTTTTGGGGTGACGGGCACTAATGGTAAGACAACCTGCTGTTACTTGCTGGCTCAGGCTTTGCAACAGTTGGGGCTCGAAGTCGCGATAATTGGTACCATTGGTCTGGGCAAAATAACTGAGTTGCAAACAAACACGCACACTACGCCCGATCCCATAGCCATACATCGTCTTTTGGCGCTATGGCGCGATCAAGGGGTGACCCAGGTGTGTATGGAAGTCTCGTCGCACGCCTTGGTTCAAAGTCGTGTGGCTGGAGTCCAGTTTTTCTGCACATTATTTACCAATCTTAGCCATGACCATCTGGATTACCACGGCGATATGCCGGCCTATGGTGCAGCTAAGCTATTATTATTTACGGATTATCCTTGCGAATTGGTGATAACGAACGCTGATGATGAATTAGGTGCCCGTATAATCGACCTTGCCGACAGCGGTTTTATTTCTAGTTACGGGGAAACTGGTGATGTTTTTCTCTCAGAAATAGAGTTATCTGCAACCGGAATGTCTTTGTTTATCGAAGCGAATGGGGTTGATTTAGAGCTGCAGACTTGTTTAGTAGGCAAGGTCAATATTCCCAATATTTTATTGCTGGTTACTACTTTGCTTTCGCTCAGTACATCCGTTGAAGACATACAATTAATTGTATCCAAATTGCAGCCAGCGCCGGGTCGCATGGAATTATATTCTAAACAGGGACGACCTAGAGTCGTGGTTGACTATGCACATACCCCCGATGCACTGGTCAAAGCTCTGCTTTCGGTGCGCGAACATTGTGAAGGTGAGCTTTGGTGTGTATTTGGTTGTGGCGGTGATCGCGATCGCGCTAAACGCCCAGTGATGGGCGCAGCGGCAGACAAGCATGCAGACCGTGTGATTGTCACGAATGACAATCCGCGTTCAGAAGACCCTCAGGCTATTGCGCGGGAAATTGTTGCAGGTATAAATGGTGATGCATTAGTGGTGTTGGATCGATTCGAGGCTATTGCTACTGCGATAGATCAAGCAAAGCCCTCTGATTGGGTGTTAGTTGCAGGCAAAGGCCACGAGATCACACAGCAAATCGGTGATCAATATCTAGATTTCTCAGACCGTTTAAAAGTCTCCGAAATCCTAGGAGCAGTCGCATGATGCAACTCTCACAAGTATCAGTAGCGGTTAATGGAGAATTGCTCGGCGAAGACCTATTCATCGATGGGGCAGTAATTGATTCAAGAGCCGATTGCACAGGAAAATTGTTTGTAGCGCTCGATGGGGATAATTTCGATGGTCACAACTTTTTAACTCAAGCCGAAAATAATGGCGCTGTTGCAAGCCTGATTGAAAAACCTGTTGCCAATAAATTACCACAAGTTTTGGTGGGGGATTCGCATCAGGCATTGCAAGACCTTGCTGCTTGGTGGCGTGCCCAATTTGTGATTCCAGTGATTGGT
Organism: Polaribacter sp.; assembly: GCA_047621785.1. Taxonomy (GTDB): domain Bacteria; phylum Pseudomonadota; class Gammaproteobacteria; order Arenicellales; family Arenicellaceae; genus Arenicella. Next base: position 2,057 of record JBLHMH010000038.1, read on the forward strand.
ATCACTGGCAGTGTTGGCAAAACCAGTGTTAAGGAAATGTTGGCTTGTATCTTTGCTGAGATCGGCAAGGGCCTGGTGACGCAAGGTAACCTTAATAATGAGATTGGTGTGCCGCTGACGTTGATGCGTCTTGAAAAAGACGATACTTACGCGATCGTAGAGATGGGCATGAATCATGCAGGTGAGATTTCACGTCTTAGCCAAATTAGCAAACCTACTGTGGCTTTGATAAACAATGCCGCAGCCGCTCATTTGGAGGGGCTTGGCACCATCCAAGCTGTCGCCAAAGCGAAAGGCGAAATATTTGAAGGTCTGAGTGAGGACGGAGTTGCGGTTATCAATAGTGATGACCCGCACGCAGGCTTGTGGCTGGAGTTGATAGGCAGGCGAAAAGTCGTCACTTTTGGTTTGCAATTGGCCGATGTAAGTGCCAGCTATAAGTTGCGTACAGACGGTCTAGAAATGTCTGTAAAGACATCCAATGAAAGTTTTGATCTAGATCTGCCGTTGATTGGTCAGCATAACGTTCGTAACACCTTGGCGGCTATCGCGGTTGCTGTTGCAGCAAATATCCCATGTAAGGCAATTATTAAAGGTTTAAGCAAGTATCGCCCAATCCATGGTCGTTTGAATGTAATCAAGAGCCATGGGATTACGCTAATCGACGACACCTACAATGCCAACCCAGCTTCGATGCGAGCGGCGATTGAAACCCTCGCGCAATTCCCTGATTCGACTTTAATTTTAGGTGACATGGGTGAACTGGGTGAGGCCAGTATTCAAGAGCATTTGCAACTAGGCAAAATCGCACAAGATCAGGGTATAGGCCGAATTTATGCTTGTGGTGAGTTTGCTCAGCAAGTAGTAGATCAGTTTCGTGGCGTTTCGCAAAGTTTCGCTAAACAAGACCAATTGTTAGTCCATCTATCTGAGTTACATTTTAATCCAGGAGCAGCAGTGTTGGTAAAAGGTTCAAGGTTCACCAAGATGGAAAACGTTGTCGAATATATACAACAGACGCTATCTGACATTCCCGATGCAGTGGTTACAAACCAGGAGAAAGCTTAATGTTGTTTGCGCTATTTGAAATGTTGGCTGAGCAGTATAGTTTTTTCAATGTATTCCAGTATCTAACCTTCCGCGCCATTTGCAGCGTGCTCACGGCGTTGTCCATTAGTTTGATAATGGGGCCGGGGATGATTCGCAAACTGAGCCATCATCAGATTGGACAAACAGTGCGCCAAGACGGCCCGCCCACGCATTTCGATAAAGTTGGAACCCCGACGATGGGGGGATTGTTGATCCTCGCTTCGCTTATTTTGGCCACCTTGTTATGGGCCGACTTGAGTAATAAGTATGTTCAGGTCACCCTGTTTACTTGCTTGTTCTTTGGCGTGATTGGCTGGTGGGACGACTATCAAAAATTGATCAATAAGGACCCGCGTGGAATGGGGTCCAGAAATAAATTTTTGAGTCAGAGCGTGGTCGGCGCTGCTGCTGCGGTATTCCTGTATCAAACTGCACTGATGCCAATAGAAACCGCGTTAATCATCCCATTTTTCAAAGATATAGCAATCCCACTGGGCCTTTTGTTCTTGCCGTTAACTTATTTTGTTGTCGTCGGCACCAGCAACGCGGTGAACCTCACAGATGGTTTAGATGGCCTTGCGATAGTGCCTTGTGTAATGGTCGCGGGGGCCTTAGGCGTTTTCTGCTATCTTTCTGGGAACGCTATTTTCTCTGAGTATCTTGCGATTCCGTCGATTCCGGGCGCAGGTGAAGTGCTGATATTTTGTGCCGCCTTGGTCGGCGCAGGCCTCGGCTTCCTCTGGTTTAATACTTATCCAGCGCAAGTTTTTATGGGTGATATTGGTTCATTATCTTTGGGCGCATCGCTTGGAGTCGTGGCAGTGATTGCTCGCCAAGAACTGGTGTTGTTCATAATGGGTGGAGTTTTCGTTTTAGAAACTGTCTCAGTCATATTGCAAGTTGCCTCGTTTAAATTAACGGGTAAGCGCATTTTTAGAATGGCTCCAATCCATCACCACTTTGAGTTAAAGGGCTGGCCAGAACCTCGCGTCATTGTGCGTTTTTGGATTATCAGCCTAATTCTTGTTTTAATTGGTCTTGCAACCCTCAAGGTCCGCTAAGGATTATTCGGCGCTCATGAAATTACAAAGCTACAACCCAAAAACGCCAGTGTTGGCGCAGTACACCAGCGCAACTGTCGTGGGTTTGGGTATGACTGGATATAGTGTGGTGCGCTATCTGCTGGCGCGTGGCCTATCGGTGCGGGTAGTCGATAGCAGGCTAGACCCACCGATGGTGAAGCAATTACGAGCAATGCATCCAGAGGTAGAGCTTCATTTGGGCGGTTTTTCTGAACTTCAAGATCAAGCATTATTGGTCGTAAGTCCAGGTGTTTCCCTGCTTACGCCAGAGTTACGTAAGGCCCGCCGAGAAGGTGCGCATTTAATTGGTGATATCGAGTTATTCGTCCAAGAAAACACCAAGCCAATAATTGCGATAACCGGCTCTAATGGTAAAACCACGGTGACCACTCTGGTCGGACAGATGTGTGAAGCAGGAGGAATTACCGCCCTAGTTGCCGGCAACATAGGCCTGCCCGTTCTAGATGCTCTAACTGACCACTCTGATTTTCAAGTGGCCGTTCTTGAGTTGTCCAGTTTTCAGTTGGAAACCACCAGTCACATGCATGCCCAAGCAAGTGCAATATTAAATGTAAGCGCTGATCATATGGATCGTTACGCTTCTATGGGTGATTATCTGCTAGCCAAAGCCCGTGTTTTGCGTGGTGCTGAACGGGCGATCTTGCCTAGGCACGACGAACAGATAGGTCAACTAAATAGCGCTAATCAAATGCTGACCTTTGAGTTAGATGAGCCTACCAATGATGACGAGTTTGGCATTGGTCGCAAATCTAATCTACGTTGGTTGTTCAAGGGTGATCGAGCTTTAATTAAGTTGCGTGATGTTCCGCTGATCGGTATGCATAACGTAAAAAATGTTCTCGCTTCTTTAGCTCTGGTCGATTTTTTGAAGATTCCTCTGGCTGATTTAGTGCGTGCCATCACGTCTTTTAAAAGTTTGCCACATCGAATGCAGACTGTCTGCGTTAATGCCGGTGTGACCTGGGTTAATGATTCCAAGGCCACTAATATCGGCGCTACTAGCACGGCATTACAGAATTTAGAGCAAGAGATCTATTGGATTGCTGGAGGTCAGGGCAAAGGAGCTGATTTTAGCGAGCTTAGAGCAGCGATTCACGACAAAATCAAGCTGCTCATTGTCATGGGCGAGGATGCCCATGTAATGCAGGCAGCCCTGCACGACCTGCTAAGTATTGAAAAAGTTGACACAATGCAAGAAGCGGTCGAACTGGCTGGTAGTCGAGCTGAAGCTGGTTCAGTAGTGCTGCTGTCACCAGCCTGCGCTAGTTTCGATATGTACAACAATTTCGAACAACGTGGCAAGGACTTTATTGACTGTGTAACGGCATGGTCAGACCGAGGTGCCGCGTGAGTGGAGCGTCTCTTCAAGCCACTCGTATGCAGGCGCCGGCCAATTCAATTGGGGTTGATTCTGTATTGTTAGGGGTTTTCATCAGCTTGCTGATGCTGGGATTGGTGATGGTTTTTTCATCAACTATTTCCATGGGTGACAGTGACCTGCATACCAATATGAGTCACTTTTGGCGTCAGGTCGTGTTTATCATCGTGGGCGTTACTATCACTGTGGCTATATCGACTATACCGGTATGGGTCTGGCAAAAATCCAGCATATTTTTACTTGTATTGGCATTTCTACTGCTGATGCTTCTGTTGGTCGTAGGGGTTGAGGTTAATGGCAGTCGTCGCTGGTTATCGTTGTTTGGTTTTCGCTTTCAGCCGGTCGAATTTGCTAAGTGTGCAATGGTGATCTACGCCGCTAGCTACCTAACTCGTAAGCAAGCGCAAATAGAACAATTCACCCAAGGCATTCTAAATATTGGCATTGTTTTAGCCTTGCTGGGCTTTCTTCTGTTACTCCAGCCTGACTTTGGTAGTTTTGTGGTTATTACGGCTGCTGTTGGTCTGATGATGTTTTTGGGTGGCATTCGTATTTCTCATACTATTGTGTGCTTGAGCCTAGCGAGCGTAGTGATGTTTGTCTTGGTCAGCATGTCTGATTATCGTATGCAGCGAGTAATGAGCTTCAGAGACCCTTGGGCAGACCCTTTTGACTCCGGTTTTCAGCTAACGCAAGCACTAATCGCGATTGGTCGCGGCGAAATTTTCGGTGTTGGTTTAGGCGCCAGTATCCAAAAGCTTTATTACCTGCCGCATGCGAATAACGATTTTATTCTAGCGGTTATTGGTGAAGAACTCGGTCTGCTTGGGATCGTTCTTGTGATCGCCCTTTTTGCGTTATTGTTACATCGAGCACTGGTTATCGCTAGAGCTGCCGAGCTGGTGGGTAAGATTTACGCGGCTCGACTTGCTCAGGGCCTCGGCTTTCTTTTAGTGTTTCAAGCCGGGATTAATATTGGAGTGAATCTAGGCGTGTTACCGACCAAAGGTCTAAACCTACCGTTCATCAGTTATGGAGGCAGCAGTATGCTGGTCTGCTGTGCTGCGATGGGCATGTTGTTTGCGGTCGACCGACAAACTCGTACCCGCACCGCGATGTCCGGTACTGGCAGAGGTACAAGCTCATGAGCTCGTCGCTAATTAAATCAAGGAATCATTTAATGGTCATGGCAGGCGGCACAGGCGGGCATGTGTTCCCGGCGCTGGCTGTAGCCAATGCCCTAATTGAAACCGGAACTAAAATCACTTGGTTGGGTACTCGTCGTGGATTGGAAGCCAGGGTTATTCCTGAGAATAATATTGATATCCAGTGGATTAGTGTTGAAGGCCTGCGTGGTAAAGGTTTGTTGAGCTGGTTAATGGCTCCATTTAACCTACTTCGAGCAATGTGGCAAAGCGCGAATGTTATCAGAAGGCTTGATCCCGATTGCGTGCTTGGCATGGGAGGCTTTGTCGGCGGCCCTGGTGGCTTGGTTGCGCGCATTATGGGTAAGCCATTAATTGTTCATGAACAAAATGCGGTGGCGGGGCTGACTAACAAGTATTTAGCCAAAATCGCGAACCGAGTACTCACTGGTTTTCCTAACGTGGTGGGCCTACCTAGCACTGCGCGTTGGGTTGGAAACCCTGTGCGCAAGAACATTCGAGTTGCCGTTACTGAGGTTGCGTCACACGCGGATCAAGCGATCAAGGTATTGGTGATTGGTGGTAGTCAGGGTGCGCATTCGTTTAACCTGCATTTAGCTGCCGTGTTCGCCCAACAATCAGCCCTCATAGAAGTTTGGCATCAAAGTGGCAAAGACCGCAAAGCCCAAGTTGAAGAGTCCTACGCCCAAGCTGATTTGCAGGTCAGAGTTTCTGAATTTATTGATGATATGGCGGGCGCTTACGCATGGGCAGATTTACTTATTTGCCGAGCCGGGGCAATGACAATCGCAGAATGCTGTGCAGCTGGAAAGCCAGCATTACTCATTCCATTTCCATTTTCTGCAGGCGGGCACCAAGATAAAAATGCTCAAGTATTGGTTGACGTAGGTGCCGCTAAGGTCCTCGATAATGCGGAGCTTGGCGCGCCTATCATGGTTCAGACACTGGCTACTCTATTGAGCGATAAAACAGAGTTGCGTTCAATGGGGCAGGCCGCACAACAATTACACAAGCCAGATGCACTCGCATCTGTAGTCGCTGCCTGTGAGGAGTATTTACATGCGTAAAAGGGTAAAAAACATTCACTTTGTTGGGGTTGGAGGCAGCGGCATGTCTGGTATTGCCGAGGTTCTAGTTAACTTGAAATACATCGTAAGTGGTTCTGACATCGCTGAAAGTCCGGTAACCAACCGTCTCCGAGCTGCTGGGGTTAAAGTGATAATCGGCCATCATATCGACAATATTGAAAATAGTGATGTGGTTGTCGTGTCTTCTGCTATTGATAAGTCTAATCCTGAAGTCAGTGGAGCCATTGCCAATGCTATACCGGTAATACCGCGTGCCGAAATGTTAGGCGAGTTGATGCGTTTTCAGCAGGGCATAGCGGTAGCGGGCACGCATGGCAAAACAACCACAACCAGTCTGGTTTCAGCAATTTTAATTGCCGGCGGACTGGATCCGACATTTGTCGTTGGTGGATTGATTAATAGCGCAGGGGTTAACGCAAAATTAGGCGCTGGTGAATATCTGGTAGCTGAAGCTGACGAGAGTGATGCTTCCTTCCTTAATCTCAAGCCAGAGGTCGCGGTTGTTACCAATATCGATGAAGATCACATGGTGACTTATCAAGGTGATCTAGAAACTCTTAAGAAAACTTTCGTCGCCTTCCTGCAGAATTTGCCATTTTATGGACTGGCTGTGCTGTGTGAAGATGACCTGAACGTACAATCAATTCGTAATCAAATCCATAAGCCCGTGCTCAGCTATGGCTTTTCACAGAGCGCAGACTTTAGAGCCTATGATGTCTCTCAAAATGGCACACGTATGTCGTTTAAAGTTGCACGGCCAAAGCATAAACAGGACCTAAGCGTAGAGTTGGCTATCCCGGGTGATCATAACGTCTTGAACGCTTTGGCTGCCATTGTTATTGCTAGCCATTTAGATGTTGACGACGCCGCGATCGTTACCGGCTTGAGCGAATTTCAGGGAATTGCACGCAGATTTCAAATATTTGGAGATGTCGAATTCGATGGCAAGCAGGTAACTATGATCGATGACTATGCTCATCATCCGGTTGAGTTAAACGCAACCTTAACTGCGGCTCGCGGGTGTTGGACCGATCGACGAATTATTGCAGTATTCCAGCCGCATCGTTATAGCCGAACCTACGATTTATTTGACGATTTTGTGCAGGTATTGTCGGAACAACGCGATCTGTTATTGTGTGAAGTCTATCCGGCCGGCGAACAGCCGATAAGCGGCGCGACAGCGCAATCTTTGTGCCAGGCAATTCGCGTGCGCGGTACCAGTACTCCAATTTTTGTTCAAAATCTAGAAGATTTACAGACTGTACTAGCCCCAATAATTGAAGAGGGTGATGTGATACTCACGATGGGCGCAGGTAGTATTGGTAAAGCTGCTAAGCAATTATTCAACGACTTATCTGCTGGGGCCGAGCCATGACTTCGCAGGGCTTAGATAAGGCTATGCTAGCAAAATTCGGACGGGTCGCGGTGCTGATGGGAGGTATATCGGCCGAACGCGAAATCTCATTGCTAAGCGGTCAGGCTGTTTTGCAGGCTCTGCAGGCCCAGGGTATCGACGCGCATAGTGTCGATGCAACTCCTGCCAATATTGGTGAGCTGCGGGCACAAGCTTTTGACCGAGCTTTTGTGATTTTGCACGGACGCTGGGGAGAAGATGGTGTTGTGCAGGGCGCTTTGCAGGCTATTGAATTGCCGTATACCGGCAGCCGCGTATTAGGCTGTGCCTTGGCTATGGACAAAGTTCGTAGTAAGCAAGTCTGGCAAGCCTTAGGTCTACCCACAGCAAAATACCGTGTTTTACGCAGCGAGCAAGATTTACAAGGTTTGGTGGCTGAATTAGGTCTGCCATTGTTTCTCAAGCCAGCATGCGAAGGTTCAAGTGTTGGTATTGGAAAGGTTAATCATGAAGAAGATTTGCTGGCAGCATTTCGAACCACGGCGGCAGTCGGTGACGAAGTAATTGCAGAGCAATTCATCGCCGGTGACGAGCTTACAGTTGGGATTCTAAATGGTGTGGCTCTGCCCGTCATTCGGATGACAACAGGCAATGAATTTTATGATTACGAAGCAAAGTATCATTCAGATGACACTCAATATTTTTGCCCCGCCGGGCTGTCTGAAGAGTTAGAGCAAAAAGTTCGCAGTCTCGCTGTAGCGGCGTTTGAGGCTTTAGCATGTAATGTCTGGGGCCGAGTCGACCTGATGCTCAATGACGCTGGCGATCCTCTATTGTTAGAGGTAAACACGATTCCTGGTATGACCAGTCATAGTTTAGTGCCTATGGCCGCAGCCGCAGTCGGGATTAGTTTTGATGATCTTGTGCTGAAGGTCTTGGAGGCATCGCTATGAGCCAACGCGAAGTTAGCATTTATAGTTCAAATAATCGCGCATTGGCCAACCAGGAGCGTGAGCTACAGGTTAAGCGAATGAGTCGCTTGGGTCACTCACTTTTTATTTTACTGGCAACCGTTTTATCGTTTGCCTGCATTGCATTGTTGGTGGCGGATCAATTGTATCGACCGGACGCCTTCGTGATTGATCGATTGAAGATAAAAGGTCATTTCCGTTATTTGGAACCACGCCAAATTGAACAATTGGTTGCTGAAAAGCAAGTAGGTAACTTCTTTTCTATTGCATTGGGGGATATACAGCAAAGGGTAGAATCGTTGCCTTGGGTTCAGGATGCGCAGGTACGCCGGCAATGGCCAGATACCTTACTCATCACAGTAATTGAACAAAGGCCAGTGATGCGTTGGGGTAGCTCCAAATGGGTTAACGCACGCGGTGATGTAATTGAGTTGCCGAAGCAAGCAACTTTAGACCAACCGATCGTGCTTGAGGGCAATGACAGTGACGCGTTGTTAATGATACATCAAGCCAAATTATGGGGCGAAAAACTCCAAGCAAATGGCTTAGAGTTGCGAGGTTTAAATCTAAGTGAGAGTCATGCTTATCGACTGCGCCTGAAAAATCTATTTAGTAATAATGAGTTTGAGTTGTTGCTTGGACACCTTGAACTTGAAACAAGGTTGGCGCGTTTTCTGATGTTGTTTGGGCAACAGTTTAGAGGTTCAGATCAACAAATCCACCGAGTTGACGCTCGCTATCCGAATGGCTTAGCGATAAACGCAAGCACTCGGGGGGGCAGTAGAGATCTTGCCAGCGATGACTTAGCCAGTACCAATTATGCTAGTAGTAACCTGGTCACCAATCACGATAAATTGAATTCCTTTACGGGTAATCAATAATGAGTAGGAAAGGCGTAAATAAACTAATAGTCGGACTTGATATCGGGACGTCCAAAGTGCTGGCTATCGTCGGTGAAGTCAATGCTGATAATCAAGTTGAGATTATCGGCTATGGCCATCACCCGGCTACCGGTATGCGCAAGGGCGTGGTTGCCAACATTGAAGAGACAGTTACCGCGATTCAACGAGCCGTAGAAGAAGCTGAGTTGATGGCCGGTTGTCAAATATATTCAGTCTATGCAGGCATTGCTGGTGCACACATTAACAGCTTTAACTCTAATGGCGTGGTCGCAGTTCGCGATAGCGAAGTGGATGAAAATGATGTTGAACGCGTTATCGAGTCGGCCAAAGCAGTCGCTATTGCGAACGACCAGACCACCCTCCACGTGCTACCTCAGGAATTCATAATAGACGGCCAAGAGGGTATTCGTCATCCAATTGGAATGAATGGAATTCGCCTCGAAGCTAATCTACATATTGTTACGGCCTCAGTTAGTTCAGTGAAAAATATTGAGAAGTGCATTCGACGCTGTGGCCTTGAAGTAGACGATATTATTCTAGAGCAACTTGCTTCATCCGAATCCGTGCTTACCAATGATGAGAAGGAGTTGGGTGTGTGTTTGGTGGATATAGGCGGTGGTACAACTGACATCGCGGTGTATTCTGAAGGCGCGGTACGCCACACTGCGGTCATCCCTGTCGCTGGAGACCAAATTACCAACGACATTGCGATCGCGCTACGCACATCTACTCAAGCTGCAGAGGAGTTGAAGAAACGCTACGCCTGTGCCTTGCGCCAACTTGCCGAACCAGAACAAAGCATTGAAGTACAAAGCGTGGGCGACCGCCCTCCGCGAAAGCTTTCCAAGCAAACCTTAGCAGGAGTCGTTGAGCCTCGTGTCGAAGAACTTTTTGAATTAATTAAACTAGATCTTCGGCGTAATGGCTATGAGCACCTTATTCGCTCCGGAGTTGTGCTCACTGGTGGTAGCTCAAAAATGGAAGGAATGATGGATCTGGCGGAAGAAATTTTTCACGTGCCGGTTCGTTTGGGCGTGCCGAAGTACTTAGGTGGTTTAAGCGAGGTGGTCAAAAACCCAATCTATTCAACTGGGGTTGGTCTAGTCCAATTCGGTCATGCAAACCGTAATATGCAACGTAAAGTAGCAGTCAAAGAATCCAAAATCGGTGGCGCCTGGGAACGGGTGAAGCATTGGTTTCAGGGCAACTTCTAACTCACTAATTTGAACATGAATTTCACTCGCATTTTTTGACGCTGTATTTAGATGGTTACGTGCTAACTGCTCGCTCACTCATAGTGAGCATTTGCGCCTATCCGAAAGAAAAATCTAAGCTCAAGCTAGGAATTCATTAAGTTTTTTAAGAACTAATTTTTATTTATACAATGGGAGATACAACAATGTTTGAACTATTAGATACCATAGACCAGCAGGCTGTGATTAAAGTCGTCGGCGTCGGCGGCGGCGGCGGGAATGCTGTCAACTATATGCAACAAAGCACTATTGAAGGCGTTGAATTTATCAATGCCAATACAGATGTGCAGGCTTTACAAACGTCGGTTTGCGGAACAATCTTACAATTGGGTTGCAATTTAACCAAAGGCTTAGGCGCCGGCGCCGATCCTGACGTGGGTCGTCAAGCGGCGATTGAAGATCGCGAACGAATTGTGGAAGCTCTTGCTGGCGCAGATATGGTGTTCATTACTGCTGGTATGGGTGGCGGCACTGGCACCGGAGCAGCGCCTGTCATTGCTGAAATTGCTCGTGATCTTGGCGCCCTAACGGTCGCGGTTGTCACGCGGCCCTTCAAATTTGAAGGTGCACGTAGAGATAGATTGGCTGAACAAGGCTTGAAACTGCTTAGAGACTCGGTAGATTCGTTGATAACGATTCCTAACGAGAAGTTGCTGGAAGTAATGGGCAAAGAGGCATCTTTGGAAGATGCTTTCGCTATGGCTAATGATGTGCTTCGAAATGCTGTGCAAGGGATATCAGAGTTGATCACCAGCCCAGGTTTAATCAATGTTGATTTTGCGGACGTTAAAACGGTAATGTCAGAGATGGGGCAAGCAATGATGGGTTCTGCATCGGCCACTGGTCCAAATCGTGCCGCCGAGGCAGCACATAACGCGCTCAGCAGTCCTTTATTGGAAGACACTAACATAAATGGCGCTAGAGGCATATTGGTTAACGTTACTGCTGGGCCGGATCTAACTATTGGAGAATTTGGCGAAGTGGGTGGTATGATTCGCGACATGGCTTCAGAAGATGCGACAGTTGTCATCGGTACTTCAATCGATCCAGAAATGAAAGATACATTGCGCGTTACCATGGTCGCGACTGGTATTCAAGAACTCAGCCTGCAGGGGGTTAAGCCTGAACAAAAGGCTATTGTAGAACCCGTTGGTAGAGCTCCTGGGAACGAAGTATTGCCGCGTCGCGGCTACGACCAGAGCCATATTGAATCCGGCTTGCTGGACCGTTCTCGGGGTAGACGATCTGGCGATTTGCCGGTATTTGACACTGAGGGCGATACGACTCTTGATGTACCCACATTTTTACGACGCCAGGCAGATTAGGCTGTATTAGAGTGTCAGCTTTTTTCTTACAAAGGCTGCTTTTTATTGATTTATATTTTGTTCTGAATTAACATCTACCGCTGTTTGTCAATTGATTGTTAATAGTCGTGTCGAAACCTACACAATTCCTCCCGTTTGGTGTAGGATTCCGCGACTAACGTTCTGGCTTTTGTTAGGCCTACGTATATCCTTAAAGTTAATTTCAGGCGTACACGTATCAGTAAAACAACGTGATAAGCATTGAGATTTATCAAGCATGAGTATCATCTGTCTGGCCGGCATTACGAATTAATATGAAAATTAAAACAGCTCCCTAAATGATTAATCAACGAACCCTAAAAAATGTAATTCGCGCAACTGGCGTTGGCTTACATACGGGTGAGAAAGTCTATCTCACGCTGCGACCAGCAGCGGTAAATACAGGTGTTGTGTTTCGACGAGTAGATTTAGACCCAGTCGTAGAGCTTTCCGCCAAACCTGATCACGTCGGTGATACTCGATTATCAACGGCCCTGAAACAAGGTGATGTTACTGTCTCAACCGTCGAGCATTTGATGTCAGCTCTAGCGGGTTTAGGGATCGATAATGTCTATGTAGAATTAACCTCTCCTGAAGTTCCAATTATGGACGGCAGCGCCGCTCCTTTTGTATTCCTAGTTCAGTCAGCAGGCGTGATTGAGCAAAGTGCGCCCAAAGAATTCATTCGAGTTATCAAGCCCGTCAAAATTGAAGATGGGGATAAGTGGGCTCGTTTCGATCCTTTCGAAGGATTTAAAGTATCGTTTTCAATAGATTTTGATCATCCTATTTTCGCTAAGTCACCCCAGCAGGCGACGGTTGATTTTTCGACCACCTCTTTTGTAAAAGAGGTGAGCCGCGCTCGAACCTTCGGCTTTATGCACGAAGTAGAGGCTTTGCGTGAAGCCGGACTCGCTTTAGGTGGCAGTCATGATAATGCGATTGTTATGGATTCGTACTCGATACTCAATGATGACGGTCTGCGTTACGAAGATGAATTCGTAAAACATAAAATTTTAGATGCAATTGGTGACCTGTATTTACTAGGTCACCCGTTGATAGGTGCTTTTAGCGCGCACAAATCAGGGCATGCGCTCAACAATAGGTTACTCCGAGCTTTAGTTGCCCAGCCTGATTGCTGGGAAATGGTTACCTTTGACGATCCGGCGAATGCGCCAATTGCGTTTATGCATTTAGCCAACGCTTAGATTTTGCTTTTGTATTAAGGTTTGTAGCGCGCTTTAGCAATTCATCATGCTTCAGCGTTCTATCAGCACAGGACCTAGACGACGACCCTAAGAGTCGTTGCTTGAAAAGTTTTATAAAAATAATAATAAGAAGAGAGGGGGCTCCTTTTCGAGGAGCAAATTTAAAATTAGTAAACAGACTTTGTGGTCTTTGTGGGTGGTTGTTCCTTTTGATCGGGATCTGCTCTGAGGCGTAGTGTCGATTTCATTTTCACTTCTTAATCGTTTTAGCAGACCTGGACGATTTAAGTGTTTTAGACAATCTAGTCAGTGCGCTGGACAATTCGTCATTGTTAACCATCTTTCCGCAGCTCTCGATCGCTTTTAGAGAGTCGTCTGAGGCATCTGTGAAGTGGTTTTTTGAATCATTAGCATCAGCCTGATAAGTGTTACGGTTTGGATTGTCCTCGCCTCTTGTAAGGCTCGGTGGTCGTAGTCGGACGACGATTTCTTGTACGTTGTCAAAACCATGTTTGTGAAAATGGTTTAGTAGGGTTTGTTGTTGGTGCTTAATTTGTGAGGCTAGAGCAGCGTTATTGGAAAATATACTTAGTTTGCCATTTTGCAGAGCGTTAAGATGACAGTTTTTTGTCGCGTCAATAGTTAGCGCTTGTTGTGCCCAGCTTAACCAAGCAGGGGATAACTTTATTATCATCGCTTGCGATGCATCTAATTGTCGGTGCAGAGGTAAGCGCCGAATGAAATCAGCGGCGGTCTGATTTTGAGGTTTTTTTTGCATTTATTTAAATTGTCTCAGTCTTACGTGGAAAGCGACTTTTGTCAGTTTTTCTAATTGGTGTTTGGTTGTAGCGTGCGCGGCCAAACTATAGCACTAACTATATAATTTTTGATTAGGTGGATTTTGAAAGTAATACTAGTAAAAGATAGGGCCGCTAAAAATGGTACCTTGTGTTTTTCGGGCAAGCGATTGCTAATCAATGGTTTATTGATCATTTTTGCCTTGCCAATTACCCTCGGTTTAACCAGCTATTGGATTGTCTCTTCAATAGACCGATCTATGAATCCGTTCGTGGATCCTGAGTATCGTATCGCGGTGGAAGCGAGGGTAAATGAGCAGCAGAATGAGATATTAAAAACTCGAGACTACGTGCGCCAACACATGGATGTACTGGGTCGTCGAATTGGCAGCTTACAGGCTCAAGTATCGCGTATTAACGCGGTTGAGATGCGGTTAGCGGATGTTTCCGGAATTGATTTAGCGGATTTCCAGTTTGATCAAGACCCGCCAATTGGTGGTACCGAGAAAGATCTTGATTCTGAACAGATCGATATTGAAAACGCTATTGTCGCGATAGGAGAAGAGTTGGCACTACGTGAGTCTGAGCTTTCTGCGGTTGATTTTCTTTTGTCTCGCAAGAATCTTCAGTCTCAGCAGACCCCCCAGGGTTGGCCGGTTGAAAAAGGTTGGATTTCGTCCAATTTTGGTAGCCGAATGCATCCGATGACAGGCAAGAAGCAATTTCATCGAGGGGTTGATATTCCAGGCAAGCTTGGCACAGCTGTGTTGGCGGTTGCCGATGGAGTCGTTAAGCGATCGACTAAAAGTGGCAACTATGGTTGGTTGGTTGAGCTAGACCATGGCGATGATTACGTTACTTTGTATAGCCATAATAGTAAGAATTTAGTGACCGAAGGGCAAACTGTCATTAAAGGGCAGCCGATTGCCCAAATTGGTTCTACTGGCAGGTCAACAGGACCGCATGTACATTTTGAAGTTAGGAAAAGCGATCGACATATAAATCCGGTTAAGTATTTGTATAAAAAAATCTAAGCTAGCAAGGAGCTATGTTCGACCCTAACTCAGTTCACAACCGACAAGATGGTCAATCATCAAATGACCAAAAAAGGGCTTAATGGCCCTTTTTATTGGTTTTTAGATCTACAGCGCTTTGATTTCAGGCTAGTATTCATGATCGCAAAAATGCGGCTTAAAAGTGAGCTCAATTGGGAGCCGGTCAAAACGTCGATCAGAGGTGCTAGTTGAGGTGCTTGGTTTTTACGATTAAATCCCTATACTTACTCACTATGTGGAAATATAGACTACTCAAAAGCACATTTGAGGGGTTTACATTTACCAAAGCAAATTTAAAATCACGTCCAGATAACAATAATTAGGAATTACTGTGTTAAAGAAAATTTTCGGTAGTCGAAATGACCGATTGATTCGCCAAATGACAAAGCGGATTAAGAGTATTAATGACTTGGAACCGGACTTCCAAGCGCTTAGTGACGAGCAGCTAAAAAATAAAACTGATGAGTATCGAGGTCGTTTAAAGGCCGGAGAAACCTTAGATGATATCCTAGATGAAGCATTTGCAGCGGTACGCGAGGCCTCGGTGAGAACACTAGGCTTACGCCACTACGATGTGCAGTTAATCGGAGGTATGGTATTGCATAACGGTAAGATTTCCGAAATGCGCACCGGTGAAGGTAAAACCTTGATGGCTACCTTGGCGGCCTACCTCAATGCGCTCACCGGAAGCGTGCACGTCGTTACAGTGAACGATTATCTAGCGACTCGTGACGCGGCTTGGATGGCCGAAGTGTATAACTTCATGGGTTTGACTGTTGGTGTAATCGTCTCCAATCAAGATCCAGAAGCAAAACAACAAGCCTATCAAAGCGATATCGTTTACGGTACCAATAATGAATTTGGCTTTGATTATTTACGTGACAATATGGCGTTTTCTGCTGAGCAGAAGGCTCAGCGAGATCTCAGCTTTGCTATTGTCGATGAAGTTGATTCGATCTTAATTGACGAAGCTAGAACCCCGCTGATTATTTCAGGGCCGGCCGAGACTCAGGCCGATGTATACGCCAAAATTGATGTCATCGTGCCAAAGCTTAAGCGGCAAGAGTTAAGTTCTGAAGATATATTAGTTCAGGTAGAAAAAGCTGGATTGCAAGCAAAGAAGGACCTGGGTGATAAGGCAGGGGCGGACGAAAAGGCCACTGCGGCAGCCGCTGCTGAAGCTGCTGAGTTAGCATTGTTGACGGGCGACTACACGGTCGATGAAAAATCCAAGCAGGCTTATTTGACCGAAGAGGGCCATGAAAAAGCAGAACAGCTGATGGTTGAAATTGGATTGTTGGCTGCAGATGCGAGTCTTTATGATGTCGCAAGTATTGGCTTGCTACACCACCTATACGCCGCTATTCGTGCACACAAGTTGTTCAACATAGATGTTGATTACGTAGTACAAGATAATCAAATTGTTATTGTTGATGAATTTACCGGACGGATGATGACTGGCCGTCGCTGGTCTGACGGTTTACACCAGGCGATAGAAGCCAAGGAACAAGTTGAGATTCAACGCGAAAACCAAACCTTGGCATCGATCACCTTCCAGAATTATTTTAGGTTGTATGATAAATTGTCTGGGATGACAGGTACCGCTGATACCGAAGCAGTAGAATTCCATGAAATATACAGTTTAGAGGTAGTGGTAATACCCACCGCCAAAGACATGATTCGTATTGATCAAGTTGACGTAATTTTTCGTACAATGCAGGAGAAATTTGCAGCAATCGTTGACGACGTTAAAGAACGCCACGCTGCTGGGCAACCAGTGCTATTGGGTACGGCCTCAATTGAGGTCTCTGAACTACTATCGGCAGAATTTAACACCCAAAAGATTCAACATGAAGTTCTAAATGCCAAACAACACGAGCGCGAAGCAATGGTAATTGCTAAAGCAGGTTGTCCAGGTGCTGTCACGATCGCAACTAATATGGCCGGTCGAGGAACCGATATTGTTTTGGGCGGAAACTTGGAAATGCAGCTTGCTGAAATTGAATCAGAGGCAGCGCAAGAAACACTCAAGCAAGAATGGAAGAAAGATCACGACCGTGTTTTGACTGCTGGTGGCCTCTATGTCATTGGTACCGAACGGCACGAATCTCGGCGCATTGATAACCAACTTCGCGGTCGTTCTGGCAGGCAAGGCGATCCGGGCGAAACTCGTTTCTTTCTATCTATGGACGATAGTTTAATGCGTATTTTTGGTTCTGAGCGCATCTCAAGCATGATGCAAAGTGTGGGCATGGAAGAAGGCGAGGCGATTGAAAGTCGTTTAGTTTCTAAGGTTATAGAAAACGCTCAACGAAAGGTAGAAGGGCATAACTTCGATATTCGAAAACAACTTTTGGAATACGATGATGTTTCTAACGAACAACGTAAACTGGTTTACGGCGAGCGCAATCAGCTTATGTCGGCAGATGACGTGTCGGAGAATGTTGATGTGATGCGTGAGGAAGTTGTTGAATTGATCACCAACCGGAGCGTGCCACCACAGAGTCTGCCGGAGCAATGGGATATCGACCAATTAGAAGATGATTTGCGCTTAGAGTTTGGTGCTGACCTGCCCGTTAAGCAATGGCTAGAACAAGACAAAAGCTTGTACGAAGATACGCTTAGAGACAAAATTCTGGATGAGGTTGACGGTCTCTATCAAGCTAAAGAGGAAAAATACGGTACAGAAATAATTCGTCATCTCGAAAAAGTAATTATGTTGCAAACGTTGGACACCCAATGGAAAGAGCATTTGGCAGAGATGGATTATTTACGTCAAGGTATTGGTTTGCGCGGTTATGCGCAGAAAAATCCTAAGCAAGAGTACAAGCGTGAAGCCTTTGATATGTTTACCGCGATGTTAGAAAGAGTGAAGACTGAAGTGGTAACGGTTTTGGCTAAGGTGCAAATACGTGAAGAGTCAGAAGTTCAAGAGCTAGAAGCAAGGCAGTTGGCCGCAGCTCAACGTGATCTTGAGTTACAACATGCCTCTTCTTCTGCCTCTGATCAAGCAGGTTCGCAGGGTCAAGAGCCACCAGCGCCGTTTATCCGAAATCAACCTAAAATAGGTCGAAATGAACCGTGTCACTGCGGTTCTGGTAAAAAGTTTAAGCAATGTCACGGCAAGCTGAGTTAGGTTTCTGTGAGCACTCTAGAGTTATTATTAAGTAGAAATAATCATGCCAGTCGGTCTTAATCCTCCAGCCACGCTATCGATCGTTAAAGGTGTTTGCTTAGCGACAACGGCTGCTGGAATCAAGTATCCTGAGCGCGAGGATATGTTGTTGATCACCCTGCCTGAAGGTTCAACTGTGGCTGGTGTATTTACCCAGAATAAATTTTGCGCTGCGCCAGTCACCCTTGCTAGAAAAAACTTGCAGAGTGGCACTGTCAGAGCGTTGTTAATAAATTCCGGTAACGCCAACGCTGGGACAGGTTCCCAAGGCATGGACAACGCGCTTAGTAGCTGTGCTCAGGTGGCTCAGAAATTATCTTTCAGTCATGAGCAAGTGTTACCCTTTTCCACTGGGGTGATTGGTGAGCAGTTGCCAATGCTAGCAATCAGTGCTGGAATTAATAAGCTGGTACACAAAGGCATTGAAGATAACTGGCTTGCTGGCGCAACGGCGATAATGACTACCGATACAGTGGCTAAAGCGGTCAGCCAGACTTTAGATCTAGACGGGCAACTCATTACGATTACTGGTATTGCCAAGGGGTCGGGTATGATTTGTCCCAATATGGCAACTTTATTAAGTTATGTTGCTACCGATGCTGCAGTTGATAATGCTACTTTGCAAGCCATGTTAGATCGTGCAACCGAGGCCAGTTTTAATCGAATTACGGTCGATTCTGATACGTCGACTAATGACGCACTGATATTGATGGCAACCGGAGAAGGTAGTAATCGCAAGATAAATTCTCTGGCTGACCCGCATGCTGAAGAACTTTATTTGGCGATAGAGAAAGTATTCATAACCTTGGCGACGTCGGTTATTCGCGACGCTGAAGGTGCTAGCAAGTTCGTCAAGATTGAAATCGTCAACTCGAGAAGTGTTGCCGACGCCAAGAATATTGCTTATTCAGTCGCGCATTCTCCCCTAGTCAAAACTGCGCTTTTCGCTAGCGACCCTAACTGGGGACGTTTATTGATGGCGGTCGGCAAGGCAGATGTCGAAACCTTGGATATCAGTGCGATGAACCTATCAATTAATGGCGTTGCATTGATTGAAAACGGAGAGCCCGCTGTTACTTATACGGAAGCCGCTGGCAAGCAAGTTTTTCAGCAATCTGAAATTGAAATTGAAATTGATCTGAACGCCGGTGATCAGAGTTTTCATGTTTGGACCTCTGATTTGTCGCATGATTACGTGTCGATCAATGCAGATTACCGAAGTTAGCTTGGCGTCGTCTCCAGAGCCCTTACAATAATAGTCCTGCGAAATTTTAAATTCTCTAATAATGCGTTTTTGGTTTTTCGCTACAGCATTGTTAGAAAGAGCTAAGGCATGAAACGGATTGAGGTAGCGGTAGGCATTATTTTTAATACCGCAGGTCAGGTACTAGTCGGCCAACGGTTAGTTGTAGATCAATATTTTGGTAAGTGGGAATTCCCCGGCGGAAAAATAGAAGCAGGTGAGTCGGTTACTAAGGCGTTACGGCGTGAACTTCATGAGGAGCTTAAGATTGAGTTGGAGCACAGTCAAGACTTCATGATCCTAGAGCACAATTATCCAGATCGAAACGTTAGGCTGTTTATTCAGATCGTCAATCAATACAGTGGTCTACCTCAGGGTGCAGAGGGCCAAGCCTTGCAGTGGTGCAAATTGACCGAGCTTGACCAGCTCGACTTCTTGTCTGGCAATCAGCCCATTATCGATAAACTAATTGGCGAACAAGCACGTCATCGAGTTCGCTCTCTGGATTCTCAAGAATGAGATCGACATAGGCTTGTGCGATTAAATCTTTTTCGCCTATTTCTAGTCTATCCATTAACTGTTTTGCTTCGGATTGACCTTCAGCGATCGATTCACCTTCGCATAGCACCACTTCAAGCTCAATGAAGTTGCCGAGTCCTATGACTTGGTCAAGGTGAATACGCGTTCGACCATGGATCATTAAACGGCGTGTTTTAGCAACAGTTGCGATGATGGTGTGCGCGTCGCTGAGAATGCTCTTCAAGCCTTCTGGGTCTTGCGATTCGGTAATTCGGTAGTCAGAGACCTTAGGCCCAGGGACATCGCATCGTTGATAAAAAATAAGTTGCGCCAGCCTATCTGGAAATTCGCGTAATTTTAACCTGCCGTGTTCAACTTTAAAGAAGGTATCCAGCTGAATTAAGGTCTCAGGCGGCGAGTCTGACATCTTCTCGGCCAATAGTGTCTGTGATTGAAAGTCGTTGGCTCGTGCCTTTATTTCTACGTTTTTCGCCATGCTCTAATCCAATTTAGTATTACTGCGATAAAACCTAACACCGTTGCCCCAACGCGGTTTAAAACCAGGCCAAGGACTACTCAGACTTCCATCGGCTTGCTTAGTTTGAGTAATGCGTTCACGGACCGGCAAGTACCTACAAGCAGACTCAACACCCTTGATATGACAATTAAGAAATACCAAGCTCATGTGCATATTGATTAGATTAATAGTCTCAATGTTCCAGCTAGGTTCATAGTGGTGACCAATGTCTAGATCATTATCGTAGGCTACTTGAGGTGCTGGGTGAGCGGCGATATTGTGTCTGGCATTTTGATAAACCATTAAATACTTGTCTGGCGAACCTGTCAGATCAAATAGTTTTCGTACGCCATTTCTATAACCAGATATATCATCTTCACTGCCAGATACGAACATAGAGGGAATCTTAATTTTAGCCAGTGATTCGGGGCTGTGGACATTCTGTTCGCCACCCCAGGGTGCAAACGCTAGCATAGCCTTCCAACGACGGTCTGGCGCTTGCCGGCCTGCGTTACAACTATTGAATACTGGCAATAGCGCGGTTGTAGCCTGGGCTGGCATACCAAAGCCTTGTAACGTCTCGGCAGAAAAAGAGTAACAGGCGCCAACTGTATTCAGCGCGCCGTAACCACCCATTGAGTAGCCCACAATGGATGCAGAGTCTGTATTGACTATGTTGGATAGGGGCGAATTATTGTTACTGAAGTAGTCTAAAACAAACTGTTGGTCACGGGCGCGGTTTATTAAGGTGCTCGGGAATCCGGCGCCGGATGCTTTGACAAAATCAATCTCGGCGTTAGTCGAATCGGTGTGATCTATTGCCGCCACTACATAGCCATGACTGGCGAGATGCTCGGCCAGATAGAACATGATAGTTCGATAACCGGTATATCCATGAGAAATAACTACTAATGGGAATTTATGTGAGGTTTCCAGTGACGTAGACTTTAATGACTCTAGGGGTGCTAAATCACGATAGGCAAATCCCTGTAGGTCTATTGCTTGCCCAGAACGCGTTACATTCTTATAGCTAGTCGGACCTT
>JBLHMH010000039.1:0-23223 GCA_047621785.1 Polaribacter sp.
AGGCGGCCATTCATAACTCAACCCTAATTGAATTAAGTGCTGCTTTAGAAGCCGAACTGGAACCGAGCGTCATTGATCTTGAAGATCGGAGTGTTACTTTGTCTGGCACGGTGGACGATCAGTTTGATGAGTGGAAGCGAATTCTGCAGGCTATGTTTGAGGCCGAAAATGAGTTTGAAGCAGGATCTGGTTCTGAAGCCGAAAATCAAATTGATGCAGAGGTTGGCACTTCAGACTTGCAAGCAAAGCCAGATGGCCTAACCTATACTGGAATTAGCGATGTTAATCCGGCAACAAAGCCCCTTGATAAGCAATGAAGCCATCAGATGATCGACCCATCACCGCATCTGGTGTTCAAGCTCACTCAATTGACGCACTTGATTTTGAGGTGCCAAAGTCAGCAGATAGTGATTCCGGAGCCGCAAGTTCTGCTATAGGTTCACCCCTGTCAGGGCGGCGTGGCACGGCTATGGCACACGATAACCAGACGAAAAAACGTTGGTGGCATTCGCAATTTAACTTGATGTTAGCTGTTTTTGGCCTCCTAGTACTGGCAGCAGTATTATTTGTATTACTTACGCCTCCACCAGAGGTAAACCAGCCAGATTACGCGAGCATTGAAACTAAGACCCTGTTTCCCGATTCGCAGACACCCTGGACTCAGAGTCAACAAGCTGAGGCACGCAGCGAATCACAAGCGATACTGTCGAGTTTATTAGAGAGTAAAAAGTCATTGGAACAAAAGGATGTCTTGCAATGGGCACCCGAGCGATACCAGTACGCGCTTGATCTGGCGGTACAAGGTGACGAATTGTATAAGCAATCAGACTTCGCAGACGCCGTGCAGGCTTACCAAGGCGCGCTTGATCAAATGGATAGTCTCTATGATTTACTTCCGGCAATCATCAGTACTCGTCTCGGCAAAGGTGAACTAGCGATTAAACAAGGCAAGTCTGAACTTGCCAAACAACGATTCCAGCAAGTGCTTGAGCTGGATGAGGGTAATTTACGCGCCACTGAAGGCTTAGGCCGGGCAGTTAAATTAAACCAGGTACTTCAATTGCTCTCGAAGGCCGCTGATAAAGAAAAAGAGTTTGCCGAGTCTGCTAAGTTAGACGTTCTTGTGTCAGCACAAAGTATCTTGCAGCAAGCTTTCGCAATAGATCAAAAGTTTCAGGCAACCGCCGACGCAATCAAAAGAATCGGCACAGCCATTGTCGAAAAACGTTTTCAATTGGCAATGAGCGATGCTTATCAAGCGCTCTTTAATAATCGCTATGGTAGTGCCAGCAAAGAGTTTTCTAATGCGCTTAAAATTAAGCCGGGTGACCCAACTGCGGAATCGGCATTGCAACAATCTCTGGCATCAAACAAAATTGCTTCGCTGACGAGTTTGCTTCAAGACGCCAAGACACTGGAAGATCAAGAGCAATGGGCTAGTGCTCAGAGCAATTATCAAACCGTTCTACAGCGCGATACAAATCAAGTCTCGGCTAAACTAGGCAGTATTCGTTCACGCGCACGTGGCCAACTGAACTCTCAAATAGAGAAGGTGCTGTCGGATACTCTAAGTTTTGGTCAGACTGAACAGAAAGACAAGGCCACTAAAGCACTAGCAGATGCGCGAGCCATCAAACAAAAGGGTCCGAAATTAACCCGCCAAATTACTCAGCTTGAAAGTGCTTTGGCTGACTCTGATGCGAGCATTAAAGTCAGCCTGCTGTCCGATTCTTTGACTCAAATTAGCCTCCAAAAAGTTGGCTCAAAAGTGCTCATGCTGGGAAAGTTTAGTAATCGTAAAATGGCCCTTAAGCCTGGCCGTTATATTGCGATTGGCGTACGTTTGGGTTTTCGAGACGTTCGCAAAGAAATAGAGTTGTATCCAACAGGAGATTCGATTCAGTCAATCACGGTGCAATGCGATCAGGCTATTACTTTATCCACACCTAAAGGCCGGGCAAATGGTTAATGTTAATAAGTCAATAAATGACCGTAGTCGGCTTCTTCAATGGCGCAAGCAAGCCTATGCGGGTGTGGCCGATGACTAAATTGGATCAGTTAAGCAATGCTGCGCTAAATCCGGCTGACTATCAGGCGCCGACCGGCGCCGTTGAAACCACGCGCTTTTCGCTAAGCAGAGGGCATTGGATATTAATCATAGTTGGCTTGCTGTGTGTCATTTTTATTAGCTTTATTACTCTAGCGCGCAGCATCCAGATTAATATTGTGACGCCCAATGTCAGTAAGCCCGACCAATTATTGTTAGTGCCGAGTAGCTTACAGCTTGGTAGTTGGTTAAAGCTGCCGATTGGAAATCGTATTTTGGTTTTACCCGGCAAACATTCTTTAGTTGCCAGTGCTAGTGGGTATCAAACGACCTCACAGAGCATAGAGGTGTTGCTTGATCGACAGCAAAAATTCGATATTGTATTGACCCCTTTACCAGGCCAGCTAGAGATAAAACTAGAACCCGCTATAGAAGCTAAGTTATTTCTAAACGGGATAGATTTCGGTGATCTCCCAGGTTTAATTTCGGAGGTGCCAGCGGGCCAACATGAATTAACCGTAGACGCGCCCTTGTATCGTCCCGCGAGTCGATCGATTGCGGTTCAAGGTAGAGGATTAACCGAAAACTTAGCCATAGAATTGGTGCCGGCTTGGGCAAACTTGAACTTAAGCAGCATACCTGCTGGAGCCACGGTGTTGATTGATGACATACCCGTCGGTAATACCCCTCTTCAAATCAAGGTTGAGGAAGGCGTGCACACACTCGCTCTTCGAGCTGAAAAATTTAAACCCTCAACGCAAGAATTCACGGTTTTCGCACAACAAGATCTCACGGTTAAGGATATTGCTTTAATCCCAGCCGATGGGATACTGACAATCGTTACCAAGCCTGATCGTGCAGCAGTAATTTTAAATGGTGAATACCAAGGCGTTAGCCCGCTAACGCTGAATGTTAAGCCCGATCAATCACAACAATTACAAGTGTACCGAGCAGGCTTCCGCTTAGCCAGTCAACAGATAACGCTAGAACCTGAGCAACAACAAGAAAAGCAGATCAATCTTAGTCAGGACGTAGCTTCTATTAAGTTTAGTCTCAGTCCAAACGATGCTGTGCTTTATATTGACGGTGTCCGTCGCGGCGTAGGCAGCCAAACCTTGAATTTGAATACATTGCCGCATAAGGTAGTAGTTCAAAAAGACGGTTATGTTAGTTATCAAAACACCATCATTCCAACTAAGTCTAGCGCTCAAATAGTGAGTGTTCGCTTACTCACCAAAAATGAGCATTTTTGGGCCAACGTGCCGGATAATTACACCACCGTAGAGGGTCAGGCGATGACGTTGTTTAAGTCGCCAGGGATAGTAATTATGGGCTCGTCACGCCGCGAAACCGGCCGCCGTTCAAATGAAGCAAGTTACACAGCTAAGCTCGAAAAGCATCTTTACGTTAGCTTAAATGAAGTGAGTAATAAACAGTTTCGTGTGTTCAATCCGGCTCATAATTCGGGTAACTACAAACGTAAAAGTTTGGACTCCGGCAAACATCCGGTGGCTAATGTGAGCTGGCAACAGGCAGCACTTTACTGTAATTGGCTGAGTAAGCGTGAGAAATTGAATCCTTTTTACCAGACCAAATCAGGCTATGTGTCTGGACACAATGCGAATGCCAATGGTTATAGGTTGCTCAGCGAAGTTGAGTGGGCTTGGTTAGCTCGTAATAAAGATGGTCAGGTACTAACTTACCCTTGGGGCGCAAATCCAGCACCGGGCTCTTCGCCTGTCGGCAATTTCGCTGATACTAATGCAACCGAAATCATTGCGTTTACCCTTAGCGATTATGATGATGGTTATAAAGCGTCGTCACCGATTGGACGCTTTGCTGCAAACCATAGAGGTCTATTCGATATTGGGGGCAATGTATCTGAATGGACCAATGATTGGTATAGCGCCAATAACGAGCGAGCTGCAAATCCAGGCAGCCCATTAATTGACCCCTTAGGTCCAGACGAAGGGGAGTTCCACGTTATTCGCGGTGGTAGTTGGGCTCGCGGGCATATTCCTCAATTGCGGCTAGCTTATCGAGACTTTGGAGCCAAAGGCAAACACGATGTAGGCTTTAGAATTGCACGTTATGCGGGGCAATCCCAATGAAGAGGTCATTATTTGTTATCAGCCTAATGCTTGCTATTACTTATGGTCCGTTCCTTGCGGCGCAGAGTAACAATACTGCAAGCGAGTCCGTAGCAGGATTAGACGCAAAGTCAAAAGGAGCAAAAGCTCTGCAACAAGAGGCCGATTCGTCGGTCGCTAAACAACAGCCTGCAATTTTGACCAAACAGAAAAATTCAACGACAGACTCAAATAGCAATAACCAAGAGCTCAATAGCAACAAAGTACCGAGCAAACAGAAAGCCCTTAGCGAGAAGAAAGGCCCTAGCAAGATATTTATACCTACAGAAGAAATATCAGAAGATAAACCGGTCGCTTTTCCTGTGGATATCTAAATTTGTGCCGAATACTAAAATCCGAGACGACCAAAGAAACTAAAATATGAATTTTCAAAAATCAGAATTCTTCTATCAAATTGTTGCCTTGGCTTTGTCCTTCGTGGTGGTCCATACCATCTATGTTGGCCTGGTTAGGCCCAACGCTGAAGCCGTTATTGAAGCCGAGCGAATTGCCGTAGCTGCGCAGGCAGAGACCGGCACCACAGCACCTATAGAGCGGTCGGCCTGGGTAGTGTTGAAAGACTATGAGCAGGAATCCTGTTTTGTACTAATGTTGTGGGTGATGGCGATAATGGGTTTAAAGGCCCAAGCAGTGATGGCCCAGAGGCAGCTTCTTAAGCGTTCCTTAATTAACGTGGAAGAGGGTAGGCGAATCTTGCCAGAAGATGCGCGAAAACTCGCTAGGCCATTAGAGGCCATGGAAGATCCAGAACGTGGCTTTTTAATACCGCGCGCATTGCGAGGAGCGCTGACTCGCTACGGTGCTAATTCTTCAATTCAAGACGTGTCCAGCGTGGTGCGAGACCTTTGCGATACTGAAGCTAATCGCCTTGATTCAGAGTTATCGATGGTACGCTATATCACATGGGCTATTCCGTCGATCGGATTTATCGGCACGGTGCGCGGTATTGGTACTGCTTTAGGCAATGCGCACGAAGCAGTTGCCGGAAATATCGCCGCCGTTACCGCCAGCCTCGGCGTGGCTTTCAATTCGACGTTCATCGCTTTGTTAATTAGTATCGTGATTATGTTTTTAACCCATCAAATCACTCTAATGCAAGAGCGATTAGTATTGGCATCGCAGGATTATTGCGATGATAATTTAATTCGTCATTTACAAAGCTAAGGCGATGAGCCTCTCATTAACCGCAAATCACAGGTAGCATGAATGTCCGCAATCATTCATATAAACGATAATAATATTCTAGTTCATAAAGGCGACCGTGCCATTCGGTCGCAGGGCTATGCGTGGTTGTCAGGTGCACAAGTTTATTTTGACTTAGACGCTCAGAACAACGCAGTCAATCATTGTCGGCTGGAACCACAGCAGATAAACAGTAGTTATTGGCAACAATGCGCGCAAACTTCTATTGCTAGCAACCAAGGCGGAATGCGGCATGCCGCCGATTTGATTTGGCGCCATCTCTGCGAATTGCAAACCACTCAGGCATTGAGCGAAGTGAAGTTAGTTGTTCCCTCACATTACCAGGCGGCTAACTTACAATTGCTCTTGGGTATCTGTAAAGCAAGTAATTTACAGGTCAATGGCGTCGTTAACAAAGCAGTTATAGCCCTGCAACAAAACATTAGCCAAGCCGGGCACTATTTGCATATAGATGTACAGCTACATCAAACTGTGTGCAGTGAAGTCATCGCGAAAGTCGATTCATCTGGCGTTGCAAGCGTTGTTCTGGGTGAGATAGAGATATTGCACGAAATTGGTTTGCAGGCAATGCAGGACGCTTTACTAAGAGGAATTCAACAACGTTTTATTTTGAGTGATCGGTTTGACCCTTTGCATTATGCAGAGACTGAACAGCAACTATTTGATCAACTGCCACCACTAGCAAGTGCTCTAAGAGACCAAGGCACTGCAAATATCAGCGTGGATTATCAGGGTCGGCAACATGCTACAAGCATCGATTTGAAGCAGTGGAATACAGCGCTGGAACCCTATGCCCAAAAGCTGGATACGGTCTTGATTAACGCACCGGTTGATCATCGTTACTATGATTTCAATGGTTTTCAAGCACTTAGTTTTAGTAATGATAAACAGACTAGCATTGATCAAAATAAAGCGGTTTTAATCGCCCAGGCGGCTGTATTGAATGCGCTTACTAGTAGCGAATTGGCTGATCATACCGATAAAATAATTTATCGTACTGAATTGAGATTAGATCTAGATCAAGCATCGAGCCCGACTGAGCAGCAGGATGAATTGCTAGTCTCTTCAACGCCAGTTGCGCCATCTCAAGAGTCAAATCAGCAAGCAGATAGCAACTCCAATCAAGGCGGCGATGCGCCCACCCATTTGCTGCAAGCCGGACAGGCGATACAACTGGGTAATACACAAATTGAGTTAGATGGACGACAGATCAAATTACAGTATGGGCCAAGTTCTAATCTCACGGAGCTTCTTGAAAGTGGAAAACTTTTTATTCTGAGTGATACATCTCGCAATCAGTTACGAGTTGATGACCGACTCGGATCTGAATTGGCCGACGGTGTAATCACCCTCATCAAAGTTCTGCATGGGTCTACATTGGAGGGTGATTAAGTTAGCTTATGGCACGTAAAATCCGCACTACTTCGACCTTTAGCCTATCCTTTTTGGATATTATGTCTTGTGGCTTGGGTGCCGCGGTGCTGATTTTTTTGTTATTGCGACATACTATTGATGGCCCCTCGCCAACGATCGATAAACGAGTTTTATCTGAAGTCTCTTTGTTGGAAGAAGAAATCAAGCAGGGCGAGTTAAACCTGATTCGAATTCGCAATACCATAAGCGATGTCAGTGACGAATCGGTTACCGCCCAAGGGCTTGCCCGAAACATTGAAGAAGATATACACAAACTTAAAAGCCTACTGGAAGAAATAGCCCCAGATGCTGTTAAAGACATTGAAGGGCTGAAAAGTAAAATTGCTAAGTTGGAGTCTCAGAAGAGAGCGCTCGAAAAAACTGAAGTGGGTGGGCGCAAAGCCTATCAATTTACCGGAGACGGCGAACGGCAGTATTTAACTGGTTTGCGATTGGGTGGTGAGAATGTTCTGATATTGCTCGATTCCTCCGCTAGCATGTTGGATGAGTCGATTGTGAATATAATTCGCCGCCGCAATATGTCGGATGAGTTAAAGCGTACTGCGCCAAAGTGGCAACGCGCGGTGGAAATATCTCAATGGGTTATCGCCAACTTGCCGCTGTCTAGCGATTTTCAAGTTATGACATTTAATACCCAGATAAAACCTGTGCTTGGCGAACAGATAAATGAATGGCACGAAGTGTCCGACCGCAAAGCACTTCAGGAAGCCATCAACGGCATTGCTGAAATCATTCCTGGGCAGGGCACTAATATGGCAATGGTTTTTCAGGCTGCGATGGACATGCAACCCAGACCCGACAATATATTTTTGATTACCGATGGCTTACCCACTCAAGGTGATAAACCATCAAATACAGGAACCGTTAGTGGTGCTGAGCGAATGAAAATCTTTAATCGTTCGATGGATCTTATTCTACCAGGGATACCGGTTAACACTCTCTTGTTGCCATTGGAGGGTGACACCTTTGCAGCGTCAGCTTTTTGGCGTCTAGCCATCGCCACGCGTGGTGCATTTGTAACCCCCGCGAGGGATTGGCCATGAGTCGTAGACATATTAGGAGGGTCGGCGAAGACTCAAATATTTCATTTCTAGATATTATATGTTGTGGCTTTGGCGCAATCGTATTGTTATTGGTAATCGTTAAACCAACGGCGCCGATTGTGATTGAAGAGTCACCGATTGTGAAGGAGGGCCAAGTACGAGCTCTGCAGGAGCGATTGTTTAAAATTCGCGGTCAAGTAGCGTACTTGGAAACCGATCTCAATGCTAAACACGAACAACTAGGTACGGATCAACGCCGCGTTGCTATTCTGCGCAGTGAGTTTGACCTTTTAAATTCTCGAATGGCAAGCATCGACGACGAAGGCGCGGACGATGCAACCGAAGCATTAGATTTAGAAATTGCTCTACAATCACTTTCTCGAGAAATGAAACGTTTGTTGGAAGGGCGTAAAAGCCGCAATGATTATATTGGCGGGATTCCGGTCGACTCAGAATATATTGTTTTTATCATCGATACCTCAGGTAGTATGTTTAATAACGCATGGGGGCGAATGCTTGACGAGGTGGTTAACACCCTGCGAATTTACCCACGAGTCAAAGGCATACAAGTGCTTAATGATCAGGGTCAATATATGTTTCCGACCTATGCTGGCGGCTGGATTCCTGACTCACCTTCACGTCGAACCGCTATCATTCAGAAACTACAGACTTGGAATGCGTTCAGTAATAGTAGCCCCGTAGAGGGTATAACGGCTGCTATTCGACGTTTCTATGACAACAATAAAAAAATCAGCCTGTATGTAATGGGTGATGACTTTCAGGGCCGCTCAATTCGACGAGTGCTTGATGTTGTGAAGAATATAAACGAAGTAAACAAACGAGGTGAATCGTTGGTACGGATTCACGCAATCGGTTTTCCGGTTCACTACGACCCCAATGGCAATGGTGCTGGGGCGTCTGCCATTCGATACGCTGGGCTAATGCGCGAATTAGCCGAGCAAAATAATGGCACATTTGTGGGTATAAACAGCAATGCTAGATAGATTATTCAGAATAACGAGCTCGCTACTATTAATTTTATTACTTGCTAGCTGCACCAAAAACTTCCAAGTAGTGGCAGATATTCCGACGCCGCTTATAGATCCGATAGCGCTAACAGCGCAACTTGATTATAGCGATGAATTTAAAGCCTATAAATTTGTTGAGAAAAGTGATGACCGATCCTTGGAGAGCGTTGACTTTGGCATCGCTCAAGTCAGTTTGTTCGACAGCATATTTGGTAGTCTATTTGACATAAGTAACACCGGCACTGATGGCCACGACTTAAAAATAGAACCTCAAATATTGGATTTTCAATATGCTGAGCCTAAAGAAACAAAACTCAAGTTATATGAAGTGTGGGTTAAATATCGTTTAAAAGTTAGCGATAGCAAGAACGAGGAATTAGCTGATTGGGTGGTAAAAGGTTACGGAAAAACCCCAACCAGTATGCTTTCTTCCCATTTAAAGGCGTTTAATATAGCTTGTAATGTGGCATTGCGAGATGTTGGAGCTCAATTGGCTATTGGTTTTCGCAACCAGCCGAGTATTAAAGCCTATTTGACGGCGAAGCTCGGCGGTGCTGGGATTAATGCTGAAGGTCCTCAATTTGAAGTCCAAGACAGCCAATTAGTAGAAGGCGCCACTGAATCAGCTGAGGGCTCTATACAGTCGTCTTCTAAGAAGGCTAAAGATTCTCTTGACGTACCTGAAGGTTCTTTTGATTTAGAGTTAGTATCGGCGGTGGTTTCCACGGTCGGTGAAGTGAATGAAAATAACGAAGTGATTGATACAACCGAGGAAGAATTCCGATGAGCAGCTATCTAACTCTCATGTGCAAAGCCAGCTTGGCCTGTCTTTTTATCTTAACTTCAGCTGCCTGTACTACAATCAACGTAGATCATATTCAGCTTGAAGATGGTATCGGTGTCATACAGGGCGATGCAGTTGTGATATTGGGTCGCCACCATACAGCCGAAATCGAGACAGAATCTAGTCTGGTTGCCTGTATTGGTAGCAAGTTACAGAGCAGTGTTAAACAGGTCACGGTTATCCCAGAGCTTGAGTTTGTCGACAGGTTCTATCCTTGGTTTGAGGCTAGAACCGCACCGCAACACCCCAAAAGGCTGCAACAGGTACTTGAGCAACCGGGCGTCGCACAACGCATAGAAGAGCTTGGTATCCGTTATTTTATCTGGGTGGAAGGTTCTACTGAGCGCACCGCTTCAAGAGGGAGTATGAGTTGCTCGATCGGTCCCGGTGGTGGTGGATGTTTTGGGTTTGGTACTTGGGAAGACACCAGCGACTATGAAACAACTATATGGGACGTGGCGTCGTTCAAAGAAGTAGGTCGAATTAGTACTGAAGCCGTTGGCACCTCTTACATGCCAGCCTTCGTGGTTCCGATACCGTTGCTCGCTCAAGTTGAAAGCGACTCTTGTCGAGGTATGGGCACGCAACTGGCTAGCTTTTTTAATAACAGCGCAGATGCGGTTATTAAGCGGGCACCCTAATATTAATGATTTTGACATATTTTTTATTATCAAACTAAAGTGATTAGCTCAGCTAAAAGCATGATTAGACGATTGGACCTAAGCCTACGCTTGGTTGCCAGTGTTTTTCTTGGTGTGACTGTAGGGCTGGGTATTTCTTCATCTGCTTGCGCACTAAGCTCAGATGCCTTGAAAGGGCATTTAAGAAAGATAGGTAAAACCCCTGTTTACAACGACCCTGAACTTGCTGCCTATATTGAAGAGGTAGGTCAAAAAGTAGCGGCTGTTAGTCACGAACCTAACGCCGGTTATCAATTTTTCATTCTTGATACTGATAATACTAACGCCGAAGCGACCGACGAGGGTCTGGTTTATATTGATCGTGGCTTACTCACTATGCTGACCTCAGAAGGACAATTGGCGGGGGTATTGGCTCACGAGGTCGGTCACCACACCGGCCACCATAAATCACGCTTAAAAACAAAACACGCACTGGGTAATTTCGGGGAGGTTTTAGCTTCAATCTTAGCTGGGAATAGTAGCGTCGGTAGTGCTTTGGACGCATCGAACAATGTTAGGCTGTTGAAGTTCAAACGCGAGGTCGAGTTAGAAGCAGACCAATTCGCTGCCGAATATCTATATAAATCGGGTTACGATCCCGAAGAAATGTTGGGTGTATTAGGCGTATTAAAGGATCAGTCGACATTGCTGGGCCAGGTTAAGGGGGTTAATGCTTCTTATCATGGTGTATTCGCAACCCACCCGAGGTCTGATAAACGCCTGCAAGAGGTTATTCGAAGTGCCGGTGAGTTGCCTCCAGGGGAAGCCTACCGGGGCCGTGAGAAGTACCGCAAGATGATATCGGGTACTGTTTTCGGCCCGAATTACACAGGCAACAAAAGACCCGATCAAACGCGCTTCACGCATAAAACATTAGGTATTACCATTCTCTATCCCAAAGATTGGACGCAGACGACTAAAGGTAAAAATATTGTGCTAAAGGATGCTGATAAAAGCATTCAACTTAAGATCTCTATCGAAAAAACCGTGGACAAAAAACTTAGCAGCCAACAAATATTAGAAGCCAAATATCCCGATGACCTAAAAGATCTATCTAAAATTGATGAAAAAGCGACAAAAGACTTAGGTACTGTCGCGCGCCGACCTCAACAACGAGTGGCCGTAATTCAAGTGGGCCGTAACACCTTTTATTTTCAAGGTATTGCTAAAAACAATAAGCTTAGTGATGAACAGGGCAAGGCGATGCTGGAAATAATCAAAAGTTTTCGCAGAGCCACCCGTCAGGATTTATCACCTGACGCAGTAAAGCGTATTTATTTCAAACGCCTAGAGCCGGGCGAAACGTTTGCGACATTGGCAAAAGGTCACCAGTTGGGTAAGTACACCGAGCTATATTTGCGGGTGATGAATGGCTATTACCCTAAAGGCGAAGCTGAGCCAGGCACGTATATTAAATTGGTTAAGAGTGCTAAGGATCTTGAAAAAGAGTCCAAAGAGAAATCCTTAAAAAAGTAATAAACCCGCTTTAAAGCCCATAGAATTCTAGTTAATAAACTGGGGTGGTGTTAGAATTTGCTGCTCACAAAACAATAAAATTAAACATCATGGCAGGACATAGTAAGTGGGCGAATATCAAGCATCGCAAAGCGGCGCAAGATGCCAAGCGCGGCAAAGTATTTACCAAGCACATTCGCGAAATCACCGTGGCTGCCAGAGAGGGCGGCGGCGACCCTGATATGAATCCAGCATTGCGCATAGCGGTTGATAAGTCTCTGGGCGCCAATATGACTCGAGATACTATTGAGCGAGCTATTAAACGCGGCACTGGTGACCTTGACGGTGTTAGCTATGAAGATTGCCGTTACGAAGGCTATGCGCCGTCTGGTATAGCGGTAATGGTTGAATGTAGCACTGATAACAAAAATCGCACAGTGGCCGAAGTACGACATGCCTTTAGTAAATATAATGGCAATATGGGCACTGATGGATCGGTAGCATACATGTTCAACCAACTCGGCGTGATTATTATGGCTGAGGGTGCGGATGAAGAAGAAGTAATGGACGTAGTGCTGGAAGCTGGCGCTGAGGATATTGTTACGCATGAAGACGGGACCGTCGAAATTAACTGCTCGGCGGCTGACTATGTCGCCGTGGTGAGCGCTCTCAATGACGCGAAAATGGCGATTGAATCTTCAGAGGTTACCCAACGCGCCGAAAATGAGAT
Source organism: Polaribacter sp. (assembly GCA_047621785.1). Lineage (GTDB taxonomy): Bacteria > Pseudomonadota > Gammaproteobacteria > Arenicellales > Arenicellaceae > Arenicella. The sequence goes on from JBLHMH010000039.1 coordinate 12,615, forward strand.
TGAAGTAAGCGAAGCCGATGGCGAAAAAGTAATGCGTTTAGTCGATGCTCTTGAAGATTTAGATGATGTGCAAGAAGTTTTCACTAATGCTGATTTTCCTGAATCAATGTTTAGTGAATAACAAGCTATAAAGATTGTGGTCACCAAGACTTGCTTACTCGATAGTTAATCCAAGGTGAACCTTACTGACAAGCAGCGTATTACTATATTGGGTATTGATCCGGGCTCACGAATTACCGGAGTAGGGGTGATTCGCGTTTACGGATCGGAGCTAAGCCATGTTTATTCCGAATCGCTGAAATTACCTAAAGGCGATTTGGCAATACGATTGCACGGCATCTATTCTCGTTTGCAAACTATTATTGCCCAAACTCGGCCTGATATAGTATCTCTAGAGAAAGTATTTATCGCCAAAAACCCGCAGTCTGCTTTGGTGCTTGGCCATGCCCGTGGCGCTGCAATGCTGGCCGCGGTGAACAATGATTTGCCAGTAGTTGAATACAGTGCGACTGAAATAAAAAAGACCGTGGTCGGTCGCGGTCGCGCAGATAAAGCTCAAGTGCAACACATGATGCGTATTTTGTTGAGTCTACGAGTAGCGCCTGAAGAAGACGCCAGTGATGCATTGGCTGCCGCTGTTTGTCATGCTCATCACCAACAAATGAATGCGGCCTTAAGCAAGGCCGACTATTTTTCTAAGCTCGACAGGGTGAATTCATGATCGCTTGGTTGCAAGGGGTATTGCTAGAAAAGCAAGCGCCTAACCTATTGCTTAATGTGAATGGGATAGCTTATGAAATCGAAGCACCGCTCTCTGTGTTTTACGATTTACCGGCGATCAATGAGACAGTCAGTATTTTTGTGCACATGGTGGTACGCGAAGATGCTCAGTTACTGTTTGGGTTTTCATCCAAGCAGCAACGCGATTTATTTCGCAGCCTTATTAAGGTGAATGGCGTTGGCCCTAAAGTCGGCCTCGCCGTGTTGTCGACCCTATCCGCACAGGAACTAATGCAATGCATGTTAAATGAAGACGATACCGTGCTGACCAAAGTGCCAGGAATTGGTAAGAAAACGGCGCAACGACTAATTGTAGAGCTCAAAGATCGGCTCGAAAAAGAATTTGCTGATGTCGCCCTAGACGCCTCAGTCGCGGGGCATGGCGGGGCACCTGCCAATGATAGGCAGGATGCTATTTCGGCATTGGTTTCCTTGGGCTATAAAAATAACGATGCTAGTCGAGTCGTCCGAGCATTGCCTAAAGAGTTGACCAGTGAGGAGATAATTCGTCAAGCATTGCGTTCACTATCGGGGAATGTGCTTTAATGATTATTGTATTCCTTAGCCCGACAACGGCTGTATGAAGGACAGCACCGATTGAAGGTAGTGATCACCAACCGCCGCTACTATGCTTAAATAACCGAATGCAATGATAGAAGACAATCTAATAAACCCAAACTCTCAATTCAATGATGAAGACATCATTGACCGAAGTCTACGACCAGAGTTTTTAAAAGACTTCGTCGGCCAGCCGAAGATAAAGGAACAGCTTTCTATATTTATTCAAGCGACCAAGTCTCGCCGTGAATCACTAGACCATGTTTTATTGTTTGGCCCACCGGGACTGGGTAAAACAACGCTTTCGAATATCATTGCTCGTGAGCTTGGTAGTAAAATGCGCCAGACTTCAGGGCCAGTTCTCGAACGAGCTGGTGATTTGGCTGCTGTGCTCACCAATCTAGAGCCGCACGATGTTCTGTTTATCGACGAAATTCATCGTCTAAGCCCGGTGGTTGAAGAGATTTTGTATCCCGCACTAGAAGATTTTGAACTCGACATTATGATTGGTGAGGGGCCTGCTGCGCGCACGGTTAAGTTATCGCTGCCACCGTTCACCTTAATAGGTGCGACCACTCGCGCAGGCCTGTTGACTTCGCCGCTCAGAGATCGCTTTGGTATCGTGCAACGATTGGAATATTACAATACGACCGATTTGGCTAAGATCGTGCAGCGATCGTCCGACATTTTAGGTATTCCGACAGAAGTAGAAGGAGTGCAGACGATCGCTAACCGAGCCCGGGGTACGCCGCGAATAGCCAATCGATTGCTGCGCCGGGTGCGCGATTATGCTGAGGTGAAAGGTGATGGTCGACTGACCATGGATATTGCGATGAGCGCATTAGACATGATGGAGGTTGATCCGCACGGTCTAGACTTTATTGACCGTCAGTTGCTGAAATCGATAATGGAAAAATTTGATGGTGGCCCGGTTGGTATTGATAGTCTTGCCGCGGCAATCGGTGAAGAACGCGGCACTATCGAAGACGTGATTGAGCCATACTTAATTCAGCAAGGTTTTATGATGAGAACGTCGCGTGGGCGAGTTGTTACCAAGCGAACTTGGTCCTATTTTGGTTTAAAGCCGCCAGTTGATACTGCTCGTCATCCACAAAAAAAATTATTTGATCCGCAAAACTGATTCGCTGAGCGGGGTTATAAACCTGCGGTACTTGTCGCGCTAAGTCCCGGGTTTTCACACAATTGATATTAAAATCTATCCAGCTGACGATCTCGGCTTCATGGGGCAGCGTCATTATATTATGCCGATTAGAGTGTTTGACGATCTAACCGAAACGGTCAGTGTACTGCAGTCAGTTAAGGTAAAGCTGCATATGGAGCAAAGTGTCTATAATGCGGATGCATTATTCTGTCATAGCGTCATAAATTTAGCGACTTTCGGCAAAACATCGTTTAAATTAGCGGCAATGCCTGAGACACTTAGATCAGCGTTTTCTCAAGCAACACAATAACCATCAAACTTATCAACACAGGGTCACTATGGGCGTAAAGAATCTTGCCGCAGAGTCGTTAGTTCCAGGCGCAGACCAAGTCAATAATGTAGCCGCAGCGACACATGCCGCGACTGCCGACAATATGTCTATTATCTCGCTGATTGCTGAGGCCAGCCTCACCGTGCAGTTTGTGATGCTGATGTTGTTTCTGGCGTCTATGGTTTCATGGTCGATCATCTTTTCTAAATTCACCGCGCTAAGAAAAGAAAGAATCTTGACCAAGCAGTTTGAAGAAGAGTTTTGGTCGGGCGGCAGCATGCAACCTCTGTACAAGCAATGGGGCGCCGAAACTAACAAAGCCTCAGGCATGTCAGAGATATTCGTTTCGGGCTATCGTGAATACCAACGCTTAAGTGAGCGTGGTTATGCCAACAATAATGATTTATTAGATGCAGTGCAGCGGGCTATGCGGGTCGAGCTTAGCCGCGAAATCGACCATCTCGAGTCGCAGATACCGTTTCTTGCAACGGTCGGGTCTACTAGTCCCTATGTTGGTTTATTTGGCACGGTGTGGGGCATCATGAATTCATTTATATCCCTCGGATCTTCCACCCAGCAGGCGACTATCGCCAGTGTTGCGCCGGGCATCGCAGAAGCCTTAATTGCTACAGCAATGGGACTATTTGCCGCCATTCCTGCGGTGATTGCCTACAATCGCTTTTCTTACAACGTTGAGAAACTGGTTGGGCAATACGAAATCTTTATGGAAGAATTTATCAGCATCGTCAACCGTCAGCTAACTATCGAGGGTGACAACTCAGGAAAATGAGTTATCGTAGCCGCAAACGTAATAAGCCTATCGCTGAGATCAATGTAGTTCCTTACATTGACGTGATGTTGGTGCTGTTAATCATATTTATGGTAACCGCGCCATTGATTACTGAGGGTGTAAAGATTGATTTGCCGCAGACTGATTCAAATGCTGTGGAGTTTAATCCAGACTCACCAGAACCTTTTATTCTAACCGTTGATGCCGATGGCTTGCTGTTTATTGATGATCAAACGAAGTCAGCGCAAGAAGTGCTGGTTGCGGCCACCGTCTTGTATAAGTTAAAACCAAAAACAGATTTTTTGGTACGCGGTGACCGCCAAGCTATTTATGATGATGTGCTGCAAGCGATGGTCTTGCTCAAATCAGCAGGGGTAGAAACCGTTAGTTTGGTTACCAATCCATTGCCGACAGAGCTCGACAAGTAATACTCAGATAATAAAAAATAAAAATGAGTGATCGAAGAAATCGTATTAGGTCTAAAAACCGAACCATGGCATATATTTCAGCGGGCGCAGTGCACGCGCTGATAATCGCTGGCATGGTGCTTAACTTTACCAGTGACCCTAAAATCACTGATGGTGCGTATGCTGATAAGGTAGACGTTGTCAAAGCAGCATTGGTAGAAGATACGCAAATTAAAAAGCGTAAGGAAAAAATAGAGAATGATGAACTCGAGAAAAAACTCAAAAAACGACGCGATCTTGAGCGTATTGAAAAGAACAAGCTAGATGCCGCGAAAAAAATAAAAGACGAGGCACTGGCTGAAGCTAAGCGTAAGGCAATTGAGCTAAAAAAGAATAAGGACCTAGCCAAACAGAAAAAAGAAAAGAAAGAAAAAGATAAACAAGAAAAAGACAAGAAAGAAAAAGACAGAAAAGAAAAACTCGAAAGAGATAAAGCCGAAGCTGAGCGACTTAGACGAGAAGAGCGAGAGCTTGAATCACAACGCCAATTAAACGAGAGTATCGCCGCAGAAGAGGCATTTATAGCAGATCAGCGCGCTAAACAGCGTGCGACGACACTGGCGTCTAAATATACAGCACTAATTAAGGAGAAGGTCGAACGCCTGCAAAGCGTTGCTCCTGGCACAGAAATGTGGCGAACCACCAAGGTGAATGTTAAATTGTCTTCATCCGGTGAGGTTCAGTCCGTACGTGTCGTAAGATCAAGTGGTGACGAGCGCTATGATAGATCCGTGGAAACGGCAATCTATCAAGCAAGCCCGCTGCCGATACCAAGCGCCGCAGAAGATCCCGGTGTGAATAGAGCATTCCAGGATTTGAATTTGAATTTCGATATGAGCGGTCAATAACCGAGGTTAATTAAGCGTGATGTGTAACTTATTATATAAAAGAAGCCTACTTTCGTGCTTAGTCATGATGTCCTGTCTGCTGAATATCGGCAACGTTCAGGCACAGCTTGAAATTAATATTGGCCAGGGAACTGTGCGCGGTATTCCGATTGCAATTGTGCCGTTTAAAACCATTGACGGAACTGAATTGTCGACCAACGTCGATCAAGTAGTCGCTGCCGACCTGCGGATATCTGGTAAGTTTGAGCCTATACCAGCCAACAATTACATGACATTTCCATCGCGTTCAGAGGAAGTTCGCTTTAAGGATTGGCGGTTTATTGATGCTGAAGCTTTGGTTATAGGCGAAGTTTGGAGGTTAGGCGAAGACCTGTATGAAATTCAGTTTCGTATTTATGATGTTGCACGCGAGGTCGAGATTGGTTCGGGTAAAAGAATCCCAAATCTTCGTGAGCAGGATTTACGCAGTGCAGCACATATTATTAGCGATAACGTCTATACTGCTTTTACTGGCCGTGGCGGGGCTTTTAATTCCAGAATCGCCTACATTAAGCGTACTGAAGTTGAACTTAAGCGATATCGTTATAGATTAATGGTCGCAGACTGGGATGGCTACGCAGAGCAGGAAGTATTTGCATCTTGGAAGCCATTGCTGTCACCAACTTGGTCACCTGACGGAAGTAAGATTTCCTTCGTGTCATTTAGCGATGGCGGTTCGGTGGTTCAGTTGTTGAACCTGCAATCCGGGAAGCATGAAGTAATTGCAGCCTTTAAAGGCATTAATTCGGCACCTGATTGGTCACCTGATGGTACCAAAATCGCCTATTCTACGTCGCGACATGGCAGCCCAGATGTTTACATATATGATATTTTTACTAAGCAACATCAACGAGTTAGCACCCATTACGGAATAGATACCGAGCCGGCTTGGTCGCCCGATGGCCGCAGCTTATTGTTTACCTCTAGTCGAACTGGCAAACCACAAATATACAGTCATGATCTAGCCAGCAAAGACGATACTCGGATAACCTTTGAAGGCGATGAAAGTGCCAACGGATCATACGATTTTGATGGCAAACAAATCACCATGGTGCATGAAGGAGGTCAAATTGTGGTAATGCAGGAAGACTCCAACGCCATGACTTGGATATCAACTGCAAAATTTGATGAATCTCCTAGTTTTTCTCCGAATGGAGACATGGTATTATATGCGACTGTACAGGGTTATGAGCCGTCCTTAGTTGTTGGGTCGTCTGATGGTCGTGTTCGAACTAAATTAGAATTTGTAAGTGGCGACGTACGTGAGCCGGCGTGGTCACCTCTTAAGTAGTATTAAAAATAGTGTTTTGGTTGGTTTTTTGGTTTAGCTTACGGGCTTTGGCAAGGGATTAATTTTAAATTCTTATTTTAAACATAATAATTCGGCATAAAAATCAAAAACCTTTTGGAGTGAAATATGAATCGCACGTTGAAATTAAGCCTTTTAGTTGTTCTCGGACTGACACTAGCAGCATGTGGTAGTACTAAAAAAAACGAAGAGCCTACAACTCGAGGAGTGACTGTAGATCAGTCAGAACCTTTAGTAGATAGAAATTACATGAATACTGGCATGACACAGAGTGAGCTTGAGGGCTTAGGCATCATGGGCAACCCTCTTGATTACAAAACTTTGTATTTTGAGTACAACAGCACAGCGATCGATCGTCGTTCTGAAGTTATTGCTCGCGCCCACGCTCGTGCCTTAGGCGAAAGCGGTGGCGCTAAAGTAGTTCTTGAAGGCCACGCAGATGAGCGTGGTACTCGTGACTATAATTTGGCTCTCGGTGAACTGCGCTCACAAGCGGTAGGTCGTTTGATGGCAGATTCTGGTGCGGGTAATAGTGAACTACAAACTATTTCTTACGGTGAAGAGCGTCCAGCGGATGCAAGCCATAGTGAAGCAGCTTGGCAGGCAAACCGTCGTGTTGAGATTTCTTACTAATCTAAAAGTAATCTTTATTGCTTAGCAAATTGGATCAGGTGTTTGTGGGTTTATCTCCACAAACATCTGACATCCTTATTGGTTAAGCTAGCCTGCACTCTAGCAGGCGAGAATAACATCCTCGCTTATAGCTTACGACTTGGTAATAGTTATAGAAGCGTATTCAAAGTTGCTCTAAGCTGACTTGAGACGGTAAACCTGTTTACCGAAATTTGTTATTTCCAAGTATTTGTTTTAACTCATTCAGTTTTATCAATTTAAAGATTATGCGAACATCATTAAAGTTTGTCGTATTAGTCGGGGTAGCACTTAGTGCTGCCCCGATTTTTTCATCTGTTTTTGCTCAACAAGCTGGGTCTGGGGCTGACCTGTTTCTTGACATGCAGGGTATGCGAGCAGAAATCGCTGAGTTGCGAGACATGGTAGAGCGACAGCAATACCAAATGGAGAAGCTACAGCGTAAGCTCGGTCAGCAGGGCGGCCAGAGCCCTTCTGTTGCTGGTCCGCAGACATATAACAACAGCCAAATTCAATCCCAACAAGGTTATCAAGTTTCTCCTTCAGCAACAATTGATGGCTCAGCGCCACAATATTCCGAAAATTCAGCTGTAAGCGACTCGCCTTCTGATTATTCAGATCAGGCGCCATTCCCTGCTAGTTCAACGATCAACTCCACTGGTTCTTCAGTTAGCTCTTCAGGCTCTACGGCCGACTCTACACCAGCTGCGGCCAACCATGTAAATCAAAATTACGTCGATCCAAATGATGCTTATCGTCCAAACGAGACCGGGTCGGTAAACTCGAAAGCTGGGGTTTTTTCCTCATCTGAGTATCCGGTGATAAACAGTATCCCAGTAGAAGAGCGGAAAATTGGCGCAACTAAACTGCCTGCCCCTGGAGGCGATTTCGCGCCTGTGAGTGAGCACAGTATTGGCGGCCCAGAGAATAATTCAGATCCAGAAGCACAAGCGTCGATAGAAGATGCTGGCTTTGTTGGAAACGAGCAAGTTGCCAATACACAATACCCTATAGACGCATCAGGGTTTCCTCAGTCGCCAAGTACAATACAAGATAGCGTTCGCTTGAATCGAAGTTTTGGCGTTTCAAATGTGCCTCGAGCTGTACCTAGTCAAGGTGGTTTTGGGGTTATAGCCATTCCAAATAATAGGGTAAGCAGTACCGATGCAAATGGCTCTACTGTGCCGGTTGGCGGTAGCCAATCTAGAGTAAGTGTCGGATCACCTCAGCAAACTGACGGTGACCAACCTCAGACCGCCAATGCTGAATCGGCCGGATTATCGGAACAAGATTATTATCAACGAGGCTTTGCACTTCTAAAAGCGTCGAAGCATTCTCAAGCGATCAATATATTTAAACAGCAAATATCGAGCTACCCGCAGGGAAGTTATGCTGACGATGCACACTATTGGATCGCCGAGTCGTTGTACGTAAATCGTGCTTTAGATGATTCCAAGCAGTATTTTAGATCTATTATAGATAATTATTCGCAAAGCCCACGCTTACCAGATGCGATGTTAAAGACTGCGTATATCGAACAACAGCAAGACAATGTCATTGAATCGCGTATTTTGTTGCAAGAGATTATTCAATATCATCCACGCTCAAATGCTGCGATTTCAGCAAAAAACCGTCTTCCTGAACTAAAATAGCGTCTCGCGTCTACATCAGTGTGTTGCGCTCTCTATCTTAGAGCGCTTTGTGTATTTGCATAATTCGTTTTTAATTATTAGCGTTTCTTAAAGTGTCCTTAAAAATAACCGAAATATTCTTTTCCCTACAAGGTGAATCCCGCACTGTGGGCATGCCTACAGTGTTTGTAAGGCTCACTGGCTGTCCTATGCGTTGCACCTACTGCGATACAGCCTATGCATTTCATGGTGGGGTTAAGCGTGAGATAGAGGATATAGTCGCCGAAGTAAAGCAGTACAAAACTAAATATATTACCGTTACGGGCGGCGAACCGCTCGCGCAGCCGCAATGTATTGAGCTGTTAACTACGCTGTGTGACTTAGACTATCTAGTCTCTTTAGAAACTGGCGGCGCAGTCGATATTAGTAGAGTCGACCCGCGCGTTTATATAGTCCTGGACGTAAAGACCCCTGCGTCAGCGGAAGAACCAAATAACAAATACGCTAACTTAGATATCATTAAGCCCAGTGATGCCCTGAAGTTTGTTATCTGTGATGAAGCAGATTACCAATGGTCGAAACAGCAACTGGCTGAACGTAAACTTGAAGAGAAGTGCGAAGTACTATTTTCACCTTCCGCAGATCAATTATCAGCTACCGCACTAGCCGACTGGATTATTCGAGATCAGTTACCAGTTCGCATGCAAATACAATTGCATAAAATACTCTGGGCTGATGTCGCAGGAAAATGAGAAGGGAATGAGTCAGAGCAATGAATAACACAGAGAAACGTGCAGTAATATTAGTATCAGGCGGCTTAGATTCGGCAACTGTTCTAGCCATCGCGAATTCTCAGGGCTATCGATGTTATGCCCTAAGTATGGACTATGGGCAACGCCATCGCATTGAATTAGAGCGCGCAGCCGAGGTTGCTAAGTCCAACGGCGCAGTAGAGCACCGAATAGTTAAAATCGATATAGGCAATTTCGGTGGATCAGCGTTGACTGACGACACTATCGATGTTCCTACCGCAGATACACAAGATATACCGATAACGTACGTCCCAGCACGTAATACAGTGTTTTTGTCTGTGGCGCTTGGTTGGGCAGAGGTGCTCGGCGCAAGAGCCATTTTTATCGGCGCCAATGCGGTCGACTACTCAGGTTACCCAGACTGTCGCCCCGAATATATTGAAGCGTTTCAAAATCTCGCAAATATGGCCACTCGCACCGGCGTAGAAGGCGAAATTATCAAAATAGAAGCCCCGATAATTAATTTAACCAAATCGGAAATCATCAAACAAGGCATGAGATTAGCTGTAGATTACTCAGAAACCCTGTCTTGTTATAACCCTGATGACAACGGAAAAATATGTAAAGAGTGCGATTCCTGCAGAATTCGATCATCTGGTTTTGCAGCCGCAGGTGTTCCAGATCCTGCAAATTAGCTTATTTTCACCAGCATTCACTGAATAATCAAAATTAGTTCGCGATTAAGCTAAATAGCTGATGAAATGGGCAAAAAAAGGGTTGACCAGAACCACCTAAGACAAGATAATCACGCCTCGTTTGAGGAGGGGCGTTAGCTCAGCTGGTAGAGCATCTGACTTTTAATCAGGTGGTCGCGCGTTCGAACCGCGCACGCCCCACCACTCAAACAAAACAACCGCCCTCGTGGCGGTTTTTTTATTTGTCTAGTTGGGCGTCGCCGGTAGAGTACATTCATCAGGAATGAATTTGTACTGAGAGTGAGTAAAGATTAATTTCACCAAAGAATAGTTTTTTATGGATTAATCATCCCCGACCGATAAAGCTTAGTCCGTACTTGGCAAAGTTAAGAGGTCACGAGCTTTGTTTCACTAGCCCTAATTATCCAATCTCTAACCGCCATTGTCTGTTTCGATAAATCTACATTACTCGACCAAATTATCCACGTATCATTTCCTGACGACCATGCTTTGTTCAATGCGATTTCTAGAACCCCTTTATCAAGTAAATCTTGCACTATATGTGACCAACCCAACGCAATACCTTCACCAGCAAC
>JBLHMH010000040.1:0-22599 GCA_047621785.1 Polaribacter sp.
CCCGCTGTCACCGAAAGGATCACAGAGTGTAAGCGTTATCTATATTAGTAGTTTTATTTTTACGATCAACAAATCACGATTTCGAACATCACTCCCGGCAGACCGAGCCAGGTGAAAATAAAAACAGCTTTTACGTTAATCGACTGAAAGCAAGATTAGCTGAATATGCTCCTTGTGGAAGCCCCTACTCTACATAAGTCATGCTCGTTTAAATTAGGCATTATAAGCCTTAAACAAGACCAGATCAGATTTTTCTACTTTTGGAACCTGTGCTTAAATTAAGCTCACCATCCGTGTCTTGCAGCAGACACAATGAATAAACCTTCATCAAACCTTAACCTTAGCTACTTATACGTGGGCGCAGGAACCACTAATTGAATATGCTCCATGCTAAAACCCCTGCCTTGCATAAACCGAGCGCGCTTCGCCCAAGTTTTGTAATCGTCAACGGGGCCGTCTCCATACTTTCTTAAATATTGCTGCTCGGCACTCTCGTACCAAATAGCAGAATTCATATCCAAATAGTCATCTACAATATTGATTTCAATACCTTTTTCACTTAATTCTAACTTGATTTTATTTGGCCCAAAGCCTCTGTTTTGGCGTGACCGAACAAAGGTCTCGGTAAATCTCCGATCTGATAAATATTTATTAGCGATCAGCTCATCAACTACTGCATAGACCAAATCAAGAGATTCACATTTCAGCGATAGCTTTTTGCTTATCTCTCTTACACTGTGTTCGCGCATAGAAAGCAAGCGAATTCCTTTCGCCATAAGCCGCTTATACTCTTTCTTTACTTGGTCTGCTCTTTCTATCGGCCCACTATCAGCGTTAATACTCAAATCATTTTCAGGCGTGTTTGAGCGTCTCCACCCTCTTTTAACCCGGTTCCCAGCGTCCTGGCTCTTGTTACCTGAGACTTCATCTGAAACTTTAGACAATAAGAATGATTCAGCCTCTTCGAATGATAAGGAGTCCTTGTTTGGCCCAGCATCCGAGTTACGGACGGACTCGCTAGCCATGTTGCTTGGCTTACTTGTGTTCGACTGGTCCCAACTGGTTCGGCTTATCTCCGCAATAAACTCCTCAGCACTGTAAAACAGACCGTCTACCTCAAGCCCTTTACCAGACTTTTTAGCAGACGGCCCTTTACCTTTTGCAGCGGATTTCCCCTTAATAATTCTCATTGAAAATCACCTTTGAAAAATAAGCCTTTTGGATTCAAATAGTTAACTTCTATTTCTCTAATTCTGCTACATCTGCAGCAGCCGCATCTTTACCTTTACCTTTACCTTTACCTTTAGTTTTACTTTTATCATCAGGGGCCTTCGCTTCATCGCCGACACCCAAGGCAGCTCTAATTTTCACTTCAATTTCATTAGCCATCTCTTGATGCTCTTTGAGATACTCTCGTACATTATCTTTTCCTTGACCTATACGTGTGCCGTCATAGCTATACCAAGCGCCTGATTTTTCTACAATATCATGCTCAACGCCTAAGCCAATTAGCTCGCTTTCACGTGAGATACCTTCATTGTAAAGAATCTCAAACTCAGCTTGCTTAAACGGTGGAGCTACTTTGTTCTTGACTACTTTTACACGAGTTTGGTTACCATAAATCTCGTCACCCTTTTTGATAGCACCAATACGACGAATATCTAAGCGCACCGAAGCATAAAATTTTAGAGCGTTACCACCGGTGGTGGTTTCAGGGTTACCAAACATGACACCAATCTTCATTCTAATTTGGTTAATAAAAATAACCATTGTGTTAGACTTTTGAATATTCGCCGTCAGTTTACGTAGCGCTTGTGACATTAGACGCGCTTGCAGACCCATATGTGAATCACCCATATCACCCTCAATCTCTGCTCTAGGCGTTAAGGCGGCTACTGAGTCGATAACGATGACGTCTACTGCTGCAGATCTAACCAACATATCGGTTATTTCTAGAGCTTGTTCACCTGTATCAGGTTGCGAAATAAGCAAGTCCTCTACATTAACACCTAGCTTGCCTGCATATTGTGGATCTAGTGCGTGCTCAGCATCAATAAATGCAGCAGTACCACCGAGCTTTTGACATTCAGCGATAACCTGCAAAGTAAGCGTGGTTTTACCTGATGATTCAGGGCCATAAATTTCAATTACTCTGCCTTTAGGTAAGCCACCTATTCCAAGTGCTATATCAAGCCCGAGGGAGCCTGTCGGTATTGCTTCAATACCTGCTCCGATTTCGGCATCACCCAAACGCATGACGGAGCCCTTTCCATATTGTCGTTCAATTTGGGTTAGTGCTGCGGCTAATGCCTTTTGTTTATTATCATCCATTGTTTTCTCCGGCGATTTGATAAAAATTTGTTTCGTTGGCTTATTTAAGCACTTGCCTATCTAAGTATTTGATAATTGATCGTGATGTGCGTAAACTGCATTGCGTCGACCACTGTTAATTTGTACACTGATAATTTATACAGCACATTGAGCGTTGTCAACTAAATTTAAAAAATATGTTCAATAAATCATATTGAACTATTGGTGAAGCAGCATTTTTTGGTTGTTCTCCGCTTTGTTGAGTGAGTTTAACATCTTAAAGATAGAACATGGATTGATCATCAGGCAGTGATGATTGTCGGATTTTAAGTTTGAAGTATTCTGTGTCCTTAATCCCTCTTGCCCGTTTTCTGATCATCCCAATACTGATGTTTCCTGGCTCGATACGAGCGCTGGTCAATTTGTACTTCGCATAGTTGCAGATTCCTATCGCATGTTTCCTGAGCGACTTTACAAACTTTCTCAGATAGTGCATCGATGATTCGTCTGCTAACTGGCACCATGCCTCCAATTGCTCTCGCATCAGCTCTACAGACTCTGACAGCCAAAGCGCCTGTAGCTCTTCTTTCATCACGTACAGCGTGTTTAGATTGGTGTTTTCATCCAGTAACCTTTGTAGTTTTTGGGTCTGTGCTTCATCCCGCTTGTTGGCATTTTTCAGCACTCGATAATGCATCCCTTTCAACAGGTCTTTACCTAATGCATTCGCCTTCCTGAACTCAATTCGCCGTTGGTTGCCGAGTGCTTTACTGTAATTCTTCATCACGTGGAACCGGTCAAAAACAACGTCCGCGTTGGGTAGGCAATCGCGCACTGCTTTTTGATAGGCTGGGTCCATATCCGTTGCTACCGCCGCAATGCCGATCGCAGTCTCCGGCGGCAAGCGTATTAAAAACTCCAAAAACACTGCGGCTGTTCGACCCGTTTCAAAACCGATTAAATGCCCCTCAACCATGTCGTAAATAACGGTCGTGTAATCATGGCCTTTGGCTCTAGCAACTTCATCTACTCCGATCATCGTGAGCCCTGTTAACTGGCTGGGGTCTAGTGCGGGCAGAGTTGATTCAAGAACATAACGATCCATGTTCTTAACCGTTTCCCCACGAACCTTCAAATGCCTCGATACGGCCTGAATACTCATGTGGCGACACAAGCCGTTGACCAATCGACAGAATCGTTTGGTATAGCGACACCCCTTATCAACGAAGTCACATTCTTCAAGTCGGCATTCATTTTTACTGATCCATACTTGTGCCAACTCGAGATCAATAACACAAGGGCAGCCGGTCACGACTGCAATGAATAACGACCTGATTTAAACCTGGGTTGTGTGTGATTTGGTTGACTCGCGGCCCTTGCAAGGACCGAATATTACTCGGGATGTTGGTGCCATATTGTGTGTTCAATGGATAGTGGTAAGAGACTCTACATTTCAACAGGTTACTTGGGTATCAGCATTTTTTTTCACTCAACAAAGCGGAGAGGAACCCATTTTTTATTAATTCCTTGTTTAAAATCAGCTAGATATCATGAATCTGTTATCTTGGTGCTTTATTTAAAAGGGGCTTAATAGCGACGACAAATTAGTAGTGCGGCGGGCGGTCATCCTCAATAGGCTGATGGCTATCATCTTTGTCAAAGCCACCTTTTAGCTTATCTGATATTAGAGCATACTGATTTTTCAAAACATCGAGTTCTCTTTGCTGCTGATAATGCTCGTCGCTTAACTTACTTAAACTGTCTTCTAAAAACGCCACTTTAAATTCAAGCTCTGCAACAGAACTCTGCAATTTCGAATCTGAATTACTCATCGTCAACCTCAATCCAATCACGGCTTCTATCTACGGCTTTATGCCAACGTTTTAGTAAACGTTCGATCTCTTTAGAGTCTCTTTGAGGAATGAATTCGCGCTCGATCTCGCGTGCTTTGCTGATATCTTGCATGGTCCAATAGCCAACTGAAAGACCCGCTAAATACGCAGCACCCAACGCAGTTGACTCCAACACTTTGGGACGCGTCACAGGTGTCTGTAACACATCAGCCTGAAACTGGGCCAAAAAGTTATTGGCTATCGCCCCACCATCTACATTTAATTGGCTAAGCTTTATACCGCTGTCATTTTGCATCGCATTCAATACATCGTATATTTGATAAGCCAGAGATTGTAATGTCGCCTTGGCGATTTCTGGCTTCCCCGAATCTCGGGTTAGACCAAAAATAGCGCCGCGCGCATACATATCCCAATACGGCGCGCCGAGCCCAGCAAACGCCGGAACCACGACCACATTACTTTCAGGGTTTGCTTGCTCTGCAAGTGCCTCTGAATCGCTAGCATTGCTTATAAACTCTAATTCATCACGCAACCACTGGACTGCTGCACCGCCGATAAATACGCTGCCTTCTAGGGCATAGGTAATTTGGCCATCGATCGACCAAGCAATAGTACTTAGCAAACCCGATTTACTATCAATACGCTCAGCGCCTGTGTTCATCAATAGAAAGCAGCCTGTACCATAGGTATTTTTAGCCATCCCGCGCTGATAACAAGTTTGGCCAAATAACGCCGCTTGTTGATCACCCGCAACACCAGCAATAGGCACTTCGCTGCCTTGAAAAGAGACGCTGCCAAAATCGCCTGAACTATCACGAACCTCTGGCAGCATAGAACGCGGAATGGTGAACAACCCTAGCAAGTCGTCATCCCACTCAACATTGTTGATGTCTAGCAACATTGTTCGGGCCGCATTACTCGCGTCTGTGGCGTGCACCGCACCTTCTGTAAGCTTCCAGATAACCCACGTGTCGACGGTACCAAATAACAAATCGCCTGCTTCGGCGGACTGACGCGCTCCTTCTACGTTATCCAGAATCCATTGAACCTTGCTGGCAGAAAAGTAAGCATCAATCACTAGTCCAGTTTTTTGTTGTATGTTTTCGGTCCAGCCAGCCGCCTTAATTTCATCACATCTACTGGCGGTTCTACGGTCTTGCCAAACAATCGCATTGTAGACCGGCTGACCCGTGTGTTTATTCCAAACCACGGTAGTTTCACGTTGATTAGTAATGCCAATTGCGGCAATGTCGTCCGGCCTTAAGTGATGACCCGCAACCAGACGTTGCAGCACACCAAACTGAGAATCCCATATCTCATTTGCATCGTGTTCTACCCACCCGGGTTTTGGAAAATACTGAGCAAACTCTTCCTGCACTACGTCAACAATATTTGCCTCATAATTAAATAAAACAGCTCTAGAGCTGGTCGTGCCTTGGTCGAGCGCAATGATCATTTTTTCATTCAATTTTTGTTTACCTAAACCGTTAAAGTTGATGTCTAAGCTACTAGTCAAATTTCAGTAGCCAGAACTAGCCCGCTCCGCAACCCGTATTTTAACTGACCTAGAAAATTTCTGGGCAATCTATTTAGGGAACCTCTGATTATCTCTGCCCGGCATTCCTCGATCGAGGTAAGTGCTAAGCTTCAAAGATAATCAGCATATCAAACCAACAGTGTGTTTGGCGTTATACTTCGCCTTAATATCAGCATTTTTATTAGCGACTTATCAATGTCCACAATCGTATTCTTAGACCGCAGTTCACTTTCGCCCAACATACAAATCCCTGTTGTTAGCGGCTGTAGTGATTGGCGTAATCATATAAGCACCAGCCCAGCGCAGCTGGTCGAGCATATTGGTGACGCAGAGGTGTTGGTGCTGAGCAAAGTACCAATAAGCAACGAATCACTGGCGGCTTGTCCCGCGGTTAAGCATATTGCAGTGATGGCAACAGGCTACAACATTGTTGACCTTGATGCGTGCCAGCAATACGGGGTCAGTGTAAGCAACATACCCAGTTACGCGGCTACCAGTGTTTCAGAACATGTTATTTCGATTGCACTTTGCCTTAGGCGAGAACTTATTCAGTATCGAGCGCAGGTCATTGATGGCGCTTGGCAACGCAGCCCAGCTTTTTGCTTATTCGACAAGCCCATTAACGATTTGGCCGGCAGTACTTTTGGCGTGATTGGCTTTGGAGAGCTCGGTAAAGCCACGGCAAGGCTTGCTCAGGGCTTGGGTATGAATGTGGTATTTTGTGCGCGTTCAAAGCAAACATCAGAGTATGCTACACAGGTTAGCTTTGATGAACTGATCAGCAATGCCGATATTATTAGTGTTCACTGTTCGTTAAACTTAAGCACCGAGAATTTGATTAATCGTGGTCAGTTTGAACGTATGAAAGCGTCTGCCATCTTGATTAATACTGCCCGCGGTGGAATTGTAAACGAGGCAGCCCTTGTGCATGCCATCGAATCGAATCAAATAGGCGGTACCGGTATTGATGTAATGTGCAACGAGCCAGCCAGTGACAATGAACCCTTACTTAGACTTGCAAACCAGACAAACGTAATCATCACACCCCATTCTGCCTGGCTTAGCGAGCAGTCAATGCAGTCATGCGCGGCGATACTTGCAGATAACATCGAAGCATATTTAAACGGCAGTCCAATTAACCTTGTATCCCCAAATTCAAATACTTAAAAGAAAAATCAGAACAATGAAGTTATCCAAATTTGGTCAAAAGTTCACCCGCCAATCGGGCATCAATCAATTAATGCAAGACCTTGGTGACGCCCAAGCCTCAGGCCACCCAGACCTGTGTATGTTAGGTGGCGGCAACCCCGCGTCCATTGTGCAAGCTCAAGAATTGTTCGGGCGCGAAATGAAAGCCCTAATCGACAATGGCCTGTTTGAAAAAATGGTTGGTATCTATGACGGACCCCAAGGCGAACAGTCATTCAGAGAGGTTTTATGCGGTTACTTAAACGAACAATTTGATTGGAATGTGACCCCCGAAAATATCTCTTTAACCAATGGCAGCCAGAATAGCTTTTTCTATTTATTCAATTCACTCGCTGGTGAAATGGCTGACGGAAGTAAAAAGAAAATCCTATTTCCGCTTTCACCCGAATATGTGGGATATGCAGATTCAGGACTGAGCGAAGATATGTTTTCTTCGCGTCGGCCTAAAATTGAACTACTCGAAAATCGTCAATTTAAATATCGAATAGATTTTGATGAACTAGAGATTACCGACGACATTGCCGCTATTTGTTTATCGCGCCCAACTAATCCCACTGGCAATGTGGTCGGCGATAATGAATTGGCCAAACTTAGCCGCCTAGCTGAACAACACGGTATTCCTTTGATTATAGACAATGCCTATGGACAACCATTCCCGAACGTTATTTATACTGAGGCATCAACGCCTTGGAATGAAAACATCGTTTTATGTATGTCTCTTTCAAAGCTAGGCCTGCCCGGCGCCAGAACCGGTATCGTCATTGCCAACAAGGAAATCACCAATATAATCTCATCTCTAAGTGGCATTATTACCCTAGCGCCAAATAGTGTTGGGGCTTCATTAATGACTCGGATGATTGAGGACAGAGAAATTGGCCATCTGTGTGAGGAGATAATCAAACCCTTTTATCGCGACAAGCTGAATGCCGCAACCGCACTATTCAATGAGCATTTCGGAGAACTACCCGTGCTAATGCACAAGCCCGAGGGTGCATTTTTTCTTTGGTTATGGCTACAAGACTTGCCGATTAGCACTCAAGAGCTTTACCAACGACTAAAGAACAAAATGGTCTATGTGATTCCTGGCGAAGAATTTTTTATTGATATCGACCCTAATTGGGCGCATACCAAACAATGCATACGCATTAACTACGCCATGCCAGCCAAAAGCATGCAACGCGGTTTTTCAGTTATTGCAGATGAATTGAGGGTTTTATACGCACAGTAAAAACTTCTTGAGACCAAGCCCCTTAGCTATTCTTGCTGGGTCAACCATTTATGCACTTGTTCGCGCTGGTCCAACACAAACAACAATATTACATCTCCCAGCGCAGCCAAACTTAATGCGTGCTTAGCCCCACTTAAGGGGTCGCTGCTAATAGATGAGGCGTGTTCTGCAATACCGTGCTCACTCAGAGTCGCCTGCACAATAGCTGGAATATCACCTAGCTCTCGCCCGCGCAAGTAAACTTCCAACTCAGAGATAATATAATGCTCTGCCCCGAGCTCAACTACTGCGTCGGTTAAATTTCGAATATCCTGATCGCTTCGGTCACCAGCGTGGCCAAACATCACAACACGTTTATTGGCAGGCATGCGCTTAACCATAGCCACCACGGCGCGCATACTGTGCTCGTTGTGGGCAAAATCCACAATCACTGTTGAGCCATTTACTTGATACTGATTACCTCGCCCAGGATTATCTTGCGCATTGCTGCCAAAGCACTTAAGTCCAGCTCGTATTGCTTGAAATGGTAATTTTAGTGCCCTGCTCAGCCCAACTACACCCAATGCATTTTCAATGTTATGCCGTGCTGAACCATTAAACGTCATAGGAATATCGGTGACCACAGCTATGTCTTCGAACAAGCCATCGGCGTGATAAACAATCTTCCCTGCTTGAATGAAAACGGCTCTGCCACCATTCTGAATTTGTTGCTGAATTAAAGCATGATGTTGATTAACACTGAACCAGCATAGAGTGTTATCCAGCTTACTGGCTTGCTCAACAACCAAGTCGTTGTCGGCGTTCACCACCAATATACTTTTGTTATAGAGCGCCTTAGCAACAATAAACTTTACCTGCGCCAACTCTGCGACAGTATTTATTCCATATTGACCCAAATGATCGCTGGCAACGTTGGTTATCAAGGCCGCATCAACTCGTTCAACGGGCAATCCTCGGCGTAGCAATCCGCCACGGGCCACCTCTAAAAAGGCAATTTCAGTACGCGCGTCTCTAAGCAGCATACGTGCGCCACCTGGGCCCGAATAATCGCCTCGATCAATAATGTCGTCGCCAACCTTAATAAAGTCGGTAGACGTGACACCCGCATTCAGCCCAGCAGCTTTGGCAATCTCAGCAGCCAAACGCACACTGGTAGACTTGCCGTTAGTTCCGGTAATTAGGGCGGTCGGGATATCCTTAAAAGATGCCCAATCAATAGACTCTATGCTCGGCAGGTCGGCTACCGGCCAAACCTTCGCGCTAGCGCCCATGCCCAAACTCAAATCATCATCGTCAGATAAACAGGTAACCTGTTCTGATTCTGCGGCGCTAATAATAGCTAACAGTTTAGGGTTCAGCTCTAGGGCTAACTCAGCCTGTATGTCGGTTAGGCGAGTTTGCCAGTCTGGTAATGATTCATTGTGCATCTCGGCCGACGCACAATTCCAAGCCAGTTCAGCCAATTCACAGGCACTATACAAAGCGTCAAAAGGCGCGCATATGGCCATATTAGCGCCGCCGGCATGCAATCTATAGACACTGCGCTGTGGCCAGTTAAGCTCTTTAAGGAATTGATGAACCCATTTTTGCCAAGTCTCGACTACCGACTGTTTATCAATATCGGCAATCAATACATCGACGATAGCCCCAGGCTGATCCCACAACAGGTTCGGGCCGGTTAGACGACGTACTTCATCTAATTGTAAATTCATAAGGGAAACTCGTTATAACCGTGACACAAGCAACTCTGAAGCAACTTAATCTGAATCTTCATCGCGTTCGACCACCAGTCGAACTCCTCGCTCATCGTGCACTATGCTTTGCCCCGCCTTTAACTCAAATGTAGTTTCGATCGGTTGGTACAGCTTCTCTGGAAAATCTTGCGAAGGCTCTTCATCGCTTGGCGCTACTTCTTGACCTTCGTTAAAATTCACAATCTGCTTCCAGCAACGGGTGATTTCGTCGCCAAGGATTATTAACAAGTCTCCACTTTTACAATCTTCTAAGCCTTTGTGAACCGCATCCGCTTCAGATGGAATTACCTGAATTTGTGATTCAGAGATGCCTTCAGCTACCAAGGTCTGGCGTAACAGTTCAGGAACTTCGTCACTGCCGCGCCCACGTCGATTGTCGTCAGCTTTGCAAATAAATTCGTCAAAACTCTTAGCAACGATCTTTGCGGCTTCGACAATATCTTGATCACGCCGATCGCCAGGCATCGAAATAACAATACGGCGCTTGCCCTTAGGCTCTAAGCGAGTAGCTAAGTCGGTAATGCTCTGAATCGCAGCAGGGTTGTGTGCATAATCCAAAATAACTTTAAACGGTAGTTCGTCATAGATATTCAAGCGACCTGGTGCTTGGTAGAACGACGTATTAAAGATGCGCAAGCCTTGTCGAATATTTTCTAGAGACGTTTCAAAACTGTAGGCGATGCCTGCCGCGAACATTGCGTTCTGAACATTATGTAGCGCTTTGCCTTCAATAGTTGCCGGGATTAAGTGCGTCCAAAGTAATGGAATATGGGCACCCTTATCGTAAATAGTAATCATCTCACCATTGATCCCTTTTTCGAGCACCACGGCCATGCCGCCACTGCGAATATGTTCGCGAACCAATCCATGACCAGAATCCATGGTGACATAGCAAATATTCTTAGCAGTACAAAAGTCTGCCATTTGCAAACACAGTAAATCATCTGCGTTTAGCACCACGCAATCGTTGGCCACTTCGACCACTACGCGTTTAATCTCAGCAAGTTGCTCTACGGTCTCTACGCCTCGCAAACCCAAATGGTCAGCAGTCACGTTTAGACAAGCTCCTACGTTACACTCGGTATAACCTAAGCCACGCTTAACAATGCCGCCTCGAGCGGTTTCCATAATCGCAAAATCGACACTCGGATCACGCAATACTATTTGTGCCGAAGTGGGCCCAGTCATATCGCCTTTTACAGTTAAATGTCCATCGATATAAACACCATCTGTAGAGGTCATGCCGGTGGTAAACCCAGCACTTTTCATTATGCTTGCGAGCATTCTGGCAGTAGTTGTCTTACCGTTGGTGCCGGTGATGGCCGCCACCGGAATCTTGGCATTGGAGCCGGCAGGAAATAACATGTCCATCACTTTACCGGACACGTCTCGCGACTGGCCTTCGCTTGGAGCCACGTGCATACGAAAACCAGGTGCGGCATTACATTCGCAAATACCCCCGCCAATTTCTTTATAGGACTTGCCAATATCATCGGTAAGGAAGTCTACCCCGCCAATATCCAAGCCAATGGCACGAATAGCGCGCACGGCCATATCGCGGTTATCTGGGTGTACTATATCGGTCACATCAATTGCGGTACCGCCCGTAGACAAATTTGCGGTCGACCGCAAAAAGAACACCTGACCGTCCTCTAATACGGTTGTCTGATCATAACCAGCTTCGGTCATTAAACGCTCAGCCTGGCTATCAAGTTCCAACCGCGTTAACACTTTCTCATGACCAATACCACGTCGAGGATCATCATTCACGACATCTACCAATTCAACAATAGTGGATTTTCCGTCACCAACAACATGTCCGGGGACTCGTTTTGCAACCGCGACTAATTCGTTATTGACCACCAACATTCGGTGATCAAAGCCACTGATGTAGCTTTCAACTAAGACAGATTTACCAGTCCCAAAATTTAACGCTTCTTTAAAGGCAAGTTCTACTTCGTCATCCTCAAGAAGATTAATCGTCACACCACGCCCATGATTAGCATTCAAGGGCTTTATCACCACCGGATAGCCTATTCGATTAGCTGCTCGCACCGCCTGGCGCTCGCTGTATACCATCATCTGCTGCGGTACCGGCAAGCCCAAGTCGCCCAGTAGATTATGAGTGTCTTCTTTGTCGCAAGAAATCTCTACCGCAATGTGTTTGGTTTCACTGGTGATTGTGGCTTGGATTCGTTGCTGGTATTTGCCATGCCCAAACTGTACCAAGCTGTACTCATTAAGACGCAACCAAGGGATATTTCTATCCTCGGCAGCTTTGACTAAAGAGCCAGTACTAGGCCCAAACTCTTTGCGCTGTGCCATGCGAACGAAACCATTCATCTCATCCTCGAAGTCGAAATCATCGTCGATATTCGCAGCGATGGCCTGTTGAACTTCGCTCGGCATTAGATGCGTTAGTAAGCGCAGACCCAATTCGCCAGCGGCAATACCCACGTCACGCTGCTTATATTGATAGACCACGTTGTAACAAGCGTCTTCACCTGTGCCGCGAGTACGACCAAAGCTCACAGGCGAACCAGCAATATTCTGTAACTCAAGCGCTACGTGCTCCCAGATATGGCCTATCCAAGTACCTTCATCCTCCTTTAGTCTCCTGAGAAAGCCGCCCTCTTCTCGATAAGAACAACCATGCACTTGTAAAGATGGCAGAGCGTCAATCAAACCATTAATAAAGTCATCGCCTAACTTTACCGAAGGCCACTGCTCCAACGCACCTATGTTTATCTCGTGCCTTATGACGGGAAAACTAGCGTAGACATTTGGGCCGACGAAGACGTTGGAACTTAATATTTTCATAAAACTGGGACCTAGTTAATCCTATTATTCGTAGTAAGCGCTGTTAGTTCTGTGAATCAATTACGTTGAACTATTAGCGAACGACAATGGCGCTACTCTGCCAAAACCAAAATATCCTTAAACAGGATATAGCCATGCTGTCTCTCAGATACCGTAAATAGGCAAACTTTCAGACAGACTGTTAAAGGTATAAAAAAACAGCAGCAGAAGCTACTGTTTTATACTCTGGCTGACCAATACTGGGTATTTCAGCATCAAAACGCGCTGATTATAGACGCTATGACTATGTTCTAAGCCGTAACAATCAAATTACTTGACATAAGCTTGTCGCGTATTAATGTCATAACGACTGCCTGCAGCCAGGATGTGCATTTTCAAATTAAGCAATGTCAGCGCCTCACCGGCGCGTGCATCGGCCATAGACGAGTATTCTATATCGCTAGGATCAATAACCGTAACAGCGCCACTACCCACAACCGTAAACACATTATCGCCATCGATAAATGCAGCCGTATCCTCATCTAATCCAATGCCGATTAGCGATGGGTTGTATGACACCGCACTTAATAAGCGCGCCAAACGATTGCGTTCATTAAAATGCTGGTCGACCACAATGGTATTGCTTAAACCCATACCCGGGCCAAGGTTCACGCCGCCTTCGGTGGGTACAACTCCAGTTGCACCGCCAATGATCATATGCTGCGATACAATCGCAGCGCCAGCCGATGTGCCTGCATAATGTACGCCACTGGCGTTAAGTTTGCGCACAGCCTGAGCGATTGGCGTTCCGCCTAGAATAGTAGACAAGCGCAATTGATTGCCGCCCGTAATGAATATTGCGGTACTGGTCTCTAATAATTCTAAATACTCCGGTTTTTTAGCATCCGCTCGCTCGTCTATCGGCAGCGAATGCGTAGTACCAGCACCTAGCTCTTCAAAAATAGCTTGGTATCGCTCGCCAGTGTCAGATAACTGAGAAGCGGTAGGGATAATTGATATTACAGCGTCTTTCCCACCTGCTAAATCAACAAATTTCTGTAAAATTTCAGGATTATCGGTCTTTTCTTCACCGCCACCAATGGGGATCACATAACCGCGTTGTACGCCTTTAATATCTGGAGATGCCATAATTAATTTTCAAAAGAACCTTTTTTTATTATTTGTTTTTCATAGACATGCCATTGGCCTTTAGCCATAACATGATCTATTCGTTGTTTGTTATCGAGTATCAATAGATCAGCATCTGCACCAACAGTTAAGCGTCCTTTGTGCGCAAAATTCATCAGCGTGGCGACGTTGCTGGTAAAATACGGTAAGACCTTATCGATCGTGATGCCTGAATCGACTAGGTCATAAAATACTTGGGTCATGGATGATGAACTAGCGAAATCCATTTTGGTCATATGCCCTTGCTCGTTAAAGCAAGGCAAGCAACCACCACCATCAGAACTGATGGTCAGCTTGTCTTGTGGGAAATCACTTTGCAGATAGCGCGCCAATGCATCAGCTGGCTCATAGCCAACATCACCGGTCTCAAACGCAGTTACGTCAACCCAACATCCTTGCAAAGTTAAATCGCAGGCTTCTGCAAACAAAGCCTTACGACGATTCACATGCGTCGGGTTATAGGTTCGAGCTGGAATCTCGGCAGTTTGCAAAGCCTCGCGTACCATTGACAAGCCACGTTCTCCATCACCCAAATGCAAATGTAAGATACCGGCTTTACCTGTCATTAATCGAGCGACATGCGCCTGTGCAGCGATCTTTAGCAACTCAGTTAACGTCGGCTGGCTTGAACGATGATCAGAAATAGCTAATTCACCAACACCTACAATAGGCTCGATAAAGACGATATCAGACTGTACTGAACCGGTAAGCGTTGTCGGCGGCAGATGATAACCTCCCGTGTAACAATAGGCCGACAGACCTTCTTCGCGTAGAGCGTAAACCTGCGCAATCACAGACTCGGTATTACGCACCAAGTCATCAGTGCCCAACAAGCCTACGACGGTAGTGACTCCGGCCCGAGTAAACTGACTAATTGGCACAGGCGGCACACGAGTAGAAAAACCTGCCTCACCACCACCACCGGTAATGTGCGTATGTGCATCGATAAAACCTGGCAACACTGCCATACCGTCAGCATCAATGACATCTACCTCAAGCTCGTCACCTAGCGCAGGGACACTATCACCGACATACACCAACTTACCACCCGCAATTAGCAAGTGCTTACGCCCTAATGCTTGCGGAGCGTATAGCTCAGCATTTTTAACTAAGGTTAGATGATTAGAGGTCTTCATTTGATTTAGAATTTTGTTAGGTAAAAGAGTGCCAAACAGACTGAATTCTCAGCCTTGCTAGCGCAGCGGAATGCTAATGCAAGCAGGCATGCAGGCATAGTGTTTTTTGTGCGATCAAGTTAAATATTTTAGTTAAAAGCCTTTAAACGCTCGCATTATTGTTTATTCTAGCAAAAGATCAGGCCGCAACAGCATAGTAAACCCCGCGACGCTGAAAACAATAATAAATATCAATATGTAATGAGGAACAAAATGAACAGTAAATTGACAACCCCCCTCTTCTTTATACGAATATCAGTCGCCCTAGTGCTAATAATGTGGACGATTGATAAAATCATTAATCCTGCTCATGGTGTAGGGGTATTTTCTCACTTCTATTTTATTTCAGGGCTAGAAGATAAAATCATGATTGCAATCGGCGTTGCCGAACTAGTGCTCATCGCACTATTTTTAATTGGTCGCTTCAAAAACATCACATATTTATTGGTTCTAGTTATCCATGGCGTTTCAACTATCACCCCGTATGCAAACTACTTAGACCCGTTCAAAAGCCCTAACCTTCTGTTCTTCGCTGCTTGGCCAATGTTAGCGGCATGCTACATGTTGTATAGGTTTAGAGAGGAAGATACTAAATTTAATCTATAGAAGAATTAACGGCTCACTGACGCCTTTACATAGGTTAAATCAATCGTTCGGCCTTAAGATCAACATTTCCCTACATTTGGCGTTAAAAAGTATTGAACTTTTAGGCTAGATAACACTATAATCGCGCCTCGTTGATGCTAGGCCGGGATGGCGGAACTGGTAGACGCGCCGGATTCAAAATCCGGTTCCTTCGGGAGTGTCGGTTCGATTCCGACTCTCGGTACCATTGACGAAGCAAGAAGCCCCTTAATTGGGGCTTTTTTGTGTCCGAAACGAAACTGTGGTGTTTGCCGGAAGAAATGATAAAAGACCGAAACGACGTTGACGAAATTCGTGCGGAGCAGTTAGTGAGAGATCAACAGTATCTAGCTGTAGAACAGTGGCTTGAGAGGCCGGAATCTATACCTCTGGACTCAATGAAAGAAGCCATTGACGCAATATTTCTTGTGAATCGAACACTTTATCCACGACGTTCTGCTCGGACAACAATGGTTGCTGCGGGGCAGTTGCGTGAACTTGATGCCCCTGATTAGGTGGCACAGTTGGGTGATTTTTACGAGAACACCACAACCCGGATTATCGATAACGGTGAAGACTTCGACGAAGGGTTGAATGATTTGGGCCGCAATTCCGTCCCGAAGGTTTGGGATGCAGTTAATAGCCGACTACTGACGACTGATGCTCGCGAACTTGCAACTATTCGCAATCAATTCCGGTACATTCATATCGGGTGGAACTTGTGGTATCTCGACGCGCTGGACGACTATGGGCAAACCCTAGATTCTCTAATAATCGAAATAGAGGCATATCTCGTGAAAAGCGGCTTTGAAATGGACCCCGTAGAGTGAGCCCAACCGCAACTAAATGGACAGCCATCTTTAGCAAGGTTACGAAACACAAAGAAGGTCGATGGGCAATCGAAGTTGTATTGCATGGTACACAACATTGAGAAGATCGCGAATTACGGGCAAATGGCAGCCTAGAATGAGATTAATGCGCAGAACCTTGCCTTGGATACCAAAACTGTGGCAAATTAGTCGCATGAAAAAAATCACAGGGACAGGGAAGAAGGAATTTAATACGCGGCTTTTTCTACAGTCTCGTTATAAGGCATCATAGTTTGGTGTCTACAATTAGTTCTGGTGTTTTATAATATGAAAATGAAAAAGCTAGGATTAATTATTTTTGGTTTGGTTCTCTTGTTTTTGGGGATAAATGATTTTTTTATAGGTCAAACAAGCAGCTTTGCTACGGGTGATATGTCTTCAGCTATCATTACGTTTAGCACCAGTCCTATTGAATTTTCATTAAGCATAGCTTTCAAGGTAATAGCAGGAGGCCTTTGCCTTGTAAAAGGCTTATCTAAAACAGAGTTTAAGAAATAGTGTTGTGGTTAACAGCCCTTCTAAACGAATAAAGATAAACCACGCACAGCCGGGGCTTATCTAATTGTTGCACGAGCCCGGCCGTACTCTCTATTAAGTAAATAAATGCACTTTGCATCCTTGTGGTGTTGCCGTTGTTGAGAAACCTGGCCTAATCGTTTATCGATTAAGCCATTACATCCCTTCATCCTCATAGCGGCCAATATAACGCTGAAATGTGCGTGGCCAAACATTAAGTAAGCAAGTCGAATCTATTTGAGTGATTCGTTTTTGTGTCCAGCCTTCATAAGCTTTTTCGAGTTGCAAAAGTCTGTGTTCCTGTAACCATTCTGTCCGTCTCATAAACACCCCCGCAAAGGGATTAATTTAGTGAACCGGACAGATCACGTGCTACAAATGTGGATACATCATAAATCACCAACACAGCCGCAGTCGGCGAAGTATAGCTAACCCACTCAAATTCGAGTACAATCTCCCAGACTCAATACTAGGTCCCGACAAATACGTCAGGAACGAATTTGAAATGCCGTAGGCAATCCCCGTAGGGGCGAGTCTCACGGATGAGGCGAATAAAACTCAGTAGATAACTTTGTCGGGAACAAAGTTAAACGGCCAGAGGCCGCCCGTAGGGCGAATATCATGGACGAGATGAGTAATAGAGCAGCCGTAGCCTACAGCGTAAAAAACACCCTCGTAATAGCTAGTTCTACCTAATTTCAATTTCACTCTACTTGCGGTGCAAAACAACTAAGGGGTAAATATGAATATTGAAGTCGCACTATACGGCCCTTCTTTAAATTTACCTTCCTGTTTAAAGAGTATAATAAAATCTACATGCTTTGTAGCAAGTTTCTAATGACTTGCTTAACGAACACCCGCACAGATCGAATCGTTGCGAGCAGATTGAAATGTAGCTATTTTTACTTGCAGTATGTTTGCATCGGCACAACGACTTACAACGATAAGTAGTGTATAACATGCCTTCAAAAAACGGCTAATAAAATCACTATTAAATAGGTAAGTTGTTATTTTTATTCGTTATGTCCCGGTAGCTCAGCAGGATAGAGCAGCCGCCTCCTAAGCGGCAGGTCGGTGGTTCGAATCCACTCCGGGACGCCATTAAATGAATATAACATTATGTTTTATATTGCTTTTTATTATTAATAAAACAACAACACCGTCAGGAAGACCGACAAATGAACTTGTTACCTCTTCGAATCAAAATAATACATTTGGCAACATCGACTAAACCCAAGCCAACGGAATAGCTTACTTACACAATATGAATCATAAGGGGTAACGAACAGTAAGCTCATGGTCAGGCTTGCATTTTCAATCGGGCAGCTAGATACTCAAAACGGACATTTTACACTAATTTTGCGTCGCCTTCTCAGGGCTCATGAGGTGTCAATTGTCAAAACTACAGAAGGATTAAATAAATGACTGAATATGAAATAGCCGCTCTAGCGCTTGCAGAGGTTTCAGAGAAGCGAGAATTATTTCAAGGTCTCTCAGATAGCTTGCAAGGATTCGCTGGGCTCTTACTAGAAACAAATACTGAGTTCCTTTCGCTGTTTTCAGGTTACCTTGCCGTGGTGTATTTCCTAGGCAAAAAGCTCACGAAAATACAGGCGATAGGCGTATCAATTTTTTATATTCTTATGGTGGTTTCAAACAGGCTTCTTTTCTATACCCTTAATCTTTCAACCATAGATACTAGGCAGCATCTTCAAACTCTCATTGATAATGAGTTAATGGGTGCTGGAAATGCTGAATTATATCTTATTGTCACAAGTTTGATGGTGCTCGCTAGCTTATTTTATATGTGGACTGAACGTTGGCAGTCGTAGATATTTTCTGTACCCATAATTAGCGACTCAGTGCCGAATTAACTTGATCGTCAGCTGAGGGCAAGGAAGCGACCGTCAGGCTTGATTTTTCAATCGGTCGGTAAGATACTCACAGCGGTCATTCGCAGCCTTAATGTAGCGCTCACATTTTGTTAAAGCTAAACTGTTTGTAAATACAGTTGTATCAGTCTAGTTAGTTAAATACGGTCACTTTACACACTATTCATCGCCCCCTTTGTTTTAGTAAAAATAATAAAATATTGTAAAAACAATGACTTATTAAATTACTTGAGCTGCTGATAGGATGCAAAGAGGCCTTGCGCAGTTACACCCCAGAGGAAAAAATGGAAATCAGGAATAATCGAGATATAACAGCAACCTATGCAACTAATACAGAATTGTATTTAGGGGCAAAGGGGGCGCGCAATCTAATAAGCTGTTATGTGACTCCGTCAGAGGTATCAAAATGACTATTGCTAAAGGTGAGATGTCTCCACGTGGAAACGCGATCGCGCATTACAAGGCACGAACGAATGCCGAAGGCGCGGCAGCCTGGGCCGATGTGTCCTGTGCGCCTAGTATTCGAATGCACATACCTAAGTTTGAAATCACGGCGGTCGGCGCAGAAGAGATCGACTCAAAAGTTTTCGCATTAATCGCAGCAGCCGGTATACAGCAAGAATTGGTAGAAATTCATGAGCACGGACTCTATGTAACGTGTTTCTTGCACCAGTCCGATGGCACCGACGAGTGGGATGCGGTGGAAATCTTTCTCTTCGATGAGCAGGATCGGGTGGCAGAGATTTGGGCTCTCTAAAGTGACATCACATAACAAGATGCTGAACATCGTTCGCTACGCTCTCTGGGACGCTTCGCAGCAAGATGCTCCGCGCCCGTTAGCATGGCGTTATACATCAGAGGTTCATGATGAATGAATTCAATCTTATCCAAGTAATCTTTATAACTAACGAGGCCGCCAACACCGCACTGGCGCTCTATATTACCATAGTGAGTGGATACTTGTTCGTAGCCTATACCGTCGGTGCGAAACTAACTCGCTATCAAATCACCCTAGTTAACGCATTATTTGTCTTCTTTACAGCTGCATTTACTTACTCTGCGACAACTGCTTTCATAGTTATGCGTTTAATGACAGGCGAACTCCGACAACTAAAGGGAGGATTAGAAACTATAAATGATGGCGCAGAAAATATCTTCGTTAGCGTAGTAACAATCGCTTTAATAGCGGGAGTGCTCGGCTCATTGACTTTCATGTGGAACATAAGGCAAGGCACCCAGAGTGACGTATAATAAACTCTTATAACTTCAAAGTCTTAAAGGCATAGGTAAATTGGTTTCAATTCACGCCGAATATTTTGTCATGGTTTTTGGCTTCGAGAAAAAATAGTTTACGATGGTTTCGACTTAACTCGGGAAGGTGTTATTCTTAATCAGCTACGAAAAATAAAAAGCATCGGCGAGCAGGAGTTTTTGAAATATGGAATCACAACTACAAAATAAATTGTTGCTGTCAGCAATCAATATAATCGCTTTTCAAACCAGTCATTTCAAAACCAAAACCCCAGTTTCAAAGTTCTGCAGCAAAATCAATCATTCGTGTTATAACAAGTTGCTCCATCGGACGTGTCAAAGCTGTCTTCTTTTGTGTAAAAAGACCGCACAAAAGCAGCCAACTTCGCCACACCTCTGAGCAAGGCGTTATGTGTGCAGCTATACATCGTGGAGACAGATAGATGAGTTGGGATGCAGTAGGAGCAATAGGTGAAATCGTGGGCGCAATTGCCGTAGTTTTTTCTCTTATCTATCTGGCTACTCAAATTAAGGTAAGTAACACAGCTTCAAGAAATTCACTAGTTCAGGAATTGCAAGATACTACAAAAACTGTATTTCAAATGAATATTAGTGAAGCCGAAGTGGTCCTGAAAGGAAGGGAAGATTTCGGCAGTTTAACTGCAACTGAAGAATTTAAATTCCACTTACTAATGTTACAATCGTTAATTGACCATCAGCGTATGTACTACTTGAACAAGAATAGCGAAATCGATTCTTGGCTTTACGAAACTTGGCAGCACGGGTTAGTTATATTTCTCTCGTCGTCAGGTGTAAGAGAGTGGTACTCGAAATACGAAAATATGGTTGATTCAGAATTTCATAAAGTTATTCTCAAGAGAATGACAGAAATTGAAGAAGGCACCATGTCTTGGTAAATGAGAATTCATGATTCGAGATAATGACACATAACAATCAAATCAAAAAGGAAGCAGAGCTACGCGTCTGCTCCTATTATTAACGGCGTTATAAGGCGTCGGATAGCCCGCTATTGACCCTTTGCGGGCCAAGACAGTGCTGATGACGCATTAGCTTAGTTCAAGGAAGAGGTTTTATCTAATAGCAGCAAGCCACCTCAATCGTTTTTGATAGTCTGATCATATTGCTTTTTTAGTGCATCTTCAAAGGCGTATTCCGTTTCTACAATAAAGTTGGAAAACGCGTTGGCATCCACGAATGCTAATGGGTCGCCATCCTCCAGTCGCTTACGTTTTGTCTCTAGGTCGAAGAACTCAGGATGATTGGCAAGAAAAACATCCGGCCGCCAGTTAACTACTCGCTTGAAGGTGCGTCGATAGTCTTCGACGATATCTGGATACTGCGGTGGGTTAACGAGTTGGTTTACAGAAACCGAGGCTGAGCAGAAAACTAGTACATTGTAGGTACGGTCAGCTTCTGTGACCGATAGCTTCCACGACGTGCACCCGCGTGTATGGCCCGGCGTCATGTGCGCGGATAGAGACACGCCCCCCAGACTCAGGGTTTCGCTGTCTTCAATGATGCGATCAATTCCAACAGGCGGCGCTTGAAAAACCAGGCTATCTTCTGACCCAAGTAGGAAACCACCCTCAAGCGCTGAACGGTCTCCTTCACTTGCGATCAATTTCGCTCCACTCAGTGCTTTCAGTTCGGCAAGACCACCTGAATGATCAACATGCGCGTGAGTGTTCAAGAGAATCGCGATGTCCTCCGGCCTATAGCCGAGTTTACGAATACTGTTAGCGACCATCGGCGCATTTTCTGGAACACCGCCATCAATAAGGATGTGCCCTTCACTGGTTGGTATGAAGAACATTGAGAGTCCACGGGTGCCTACAAAATAGATTGAACCAATGACGCGAAACGGCTCGGCCGGCTCATACCAAAATGGAAAAATAGAGCGCAGCGATACAGGCTCAACCCTCGATCCTTGGATGCCCTCGATAGCAGACAGTGTATCCACCGAAGTGCCTACTTCCTCAGGCTCATTCACATTGCCATGGCTAGTAGCAGCGAATATTGCGACTGCAATAACAGCCCATTGTCTTTTCATTTTCTTGCTCCTGAAAGTTCTCGGCTCGATAGCCATCATTCAAATCTTACCATGAGCATTCTGTAGAAGCTCAAGGTCTTTTGGCAGATACTGTTGGAAAACTATTTAGCCCATGTTGATAGTTGCATATTTTTGCCTATCGTGAACACGGAATTTTGCGAAGCGTGAACACCTATTTTCCCCCTGTGTCAGGATAGTTGTCGCCTTTAGATGGTTGTCGTATTCATTGATCCCAGTCGGCCTAGGCCGACTGGGATCAATGAATACGATAGCTACTACAATCTTCAATAAACAGGGGCGGGAGATTATACTTATGCCTAGAA
>JBLHMH010000041.1:0-22528 GCA_047621785.1 Polaribacter sp.
ACTGTTTAAGTCGAGAGATAGCTAAGTCTTCAGCGACATCGACATACTCACAACCACCGTAGTAACGTTTGCCAGGATAACCTTCTGCGTACTTATTAGTGAATTTTGTGCCCTGCGCTTGCATTACTGCGGCACTTGCATAGTTTTCCGAAGCGATAAGCTCTATATGCTCTTCTTGACGTTGGTTTTCATCAACAATTGCCTTCCAGATCTCAGGGTCTACCTGAGCAATATTATCTTTCTTGTGAAACATCGGGTGATTCTCCGCTTAATGTTTAATTCTGTTTGAACTACTAATTTGACCGCAAATTTAAAGCAATCAAATACTTTATTCTAGCGCCGTATTGATGACTTTCATGACACCAAGTCTATGCTTGGTTAACAGCCTTGAACCGTAACAGCCTTGAGGCATAAAAAGCCTTGAGCCATAACAGCTCTGAGTCATAAAAAGCCCTGAGCCGTATCATATGACTTGCTTGGCCAAACAGTGGGTTGTGAAACGACTAGTTTAAGCAAAACCACGCCATGCATCACGTCCTAAGGTTTGGTTTCTGATTATGGAAGTTGCATATCAGGATGATCGGCACCCTCTTTTTCGACTTCTTCGACAATTAGATCTTCAGCTTTGGCGCCCAAACCTAACACCGTTGGGCTGGCAACAAAAATCGAGGAATAAGTCCCGATTAAGACACCAATGATCAGTGTCGCTGCAAAGCCGCTCAATGCTTCACCCCCATAGACATACAAAGCAAACAACACTAGTAAGGTGGTCAGAGAGGTAAGAATAGTACGCGGTAGCGTTTGATTGATAGAAACATTCATGGTGTCGAACGTATCACTTTCACGAAGCTTTCGAAAATTTTCACGAATACGGTCAAAAACGACGATGGTGTCATTCAATGAGTAACCGATTACCGCCAGCAATGCGGCCAACACCGGCAAGGTAAATTCAAGACTGAGAATCGAGAACAAGCCAACCGTGATTAAGACATCATGAATCAAGGCCGCCACCGAACCCAGAGAGAACTTCCACTCGAATCGAAAAGCGACATAGATCATTACACCAATTAAGGCGTATACAAGAGCCAGCACGCCTTTTTCAAAAAGCTCTTGGCCAAACTGAGGGCCAACAAACTCAACACTGCGAACATCCACCTGATCCGTTGTATTAGCCTTCAACAAACTCACTATATTGGTGCTGACGGCGGCGCTGCTATTCTCTTGAGACAAAGGCACCCGAATCAAAACATCTTTGGTGGAACCGAAGAACTGCACTACAGCTTCTGGATAGTCTTGCTCTAGGATAGATCGCACATCGACAATTTGGACTTCATTTTGATATTCAAGCTCAACCTTGGTACCACCAGTAAAATCAATACCGTAATTTAAGCCCTTAGTAACTAGTGAGTAGGCACCCGCAGCGATCAATGCTGCGGAAAACACCATTGCCAAATATCGCTTTCCGATGAAGTCTATTTTGGTTTCTTTTTTAAATAATTGCATATGAGTACTGTTTAGCAGATTTATCTTTATTAATACGGCCAGAAGCTAACCGCGCTAGTTTTAACTGGCTTGGCTTAAATTGAGAGAGTTGGAAGACGACGCTTGCCATAAGCAAAGTTAACCAAAACTCGGGAAACAAAGATTGCAGTTATCATTGACGTCACAATACCAATACTCAATGTAATGGCGAAGCCTTTGATTGGCCCAGTACCAAAGTTAAACAGCACCATGGCGGCAATTAAGGTAGTCAAGTTAGCATCGATAATGGTTGAGAATGCATTATCATAGCCACGATGAATCGCCATCTGAGGGGCATTGCCGGCACGCAGTTCTTCTCGTATGCGTTCAAATATCAATACGTTGGCATCCACCGCCATACCGACCGTCAATACCATGCCTGCCACACCTGGTAGCGTTAAAGTGGCTTGTAATAACGACAGTACGCTAACAATTACAACTAGGTTCAGCACCAAGGCAAAGCTAGCAACCATTCCGAATACACGGTAATAGACCACCATGAACACCAATACCGCCAAGAACCCATAAAGCACTGACTGAAAGCCTTTTTCAATGTTGTCCTTACCCAAGCTCGGGCCGATGGTGCGCTCTTCTACAATGTAAACAGGCGCAGCCAAGGAACCAGCGCGAAGCAATAATGACAAATCCTGTGCTTCTTTAGGATTATCTAAGCCAGTAATTTCAAAACGCTTGCCTAATTGATCTCGTATCACTGGGGCCGTAATGACCTCTTCGAGGCGCTTGCGGACTAACTTCTCTTCGCCAGCAGCATTAACCTTGGTGTCGACTGTGGTTTCAACATAAACCACCGCCATACGTTTGTTAATGTTCTCACCGGTGACCTTACGCCAAATATTTGATCCCTTAGCATCTAGGGTAATACTGACCGTTGAGCCGCCGCTTTGGCTACTAAAACCAGCACTCGCATCAACAATATTTTCACCCGATAACACCAGGCGCTTCTTTAATAAAATACCTCTTCCATCACGAAAAAAGTACCGCTTTGAACCACTCGGCACCCTTCCGTTAATCGACGCCGACAGCTCATTGGACTCATCCACTAAGCGAACTTCTAGAGTCGCGGTTTTACCCAATATAAGTTTTGCTTCGCCGGGGTCTTTTACGCCAGGCAATTGGATAACGATTCGGTCTTTACCTTGCTGCTGAATAATTGGCTCAGAGACACCTAATTGATCGATACGATTGCGCAGCGCGATCATGTTTTTCTTCAGTGCTGCTTTTTGTAATTCAGCGATCGTGTTGTCAGATAGCTTGGCGGTAAAGAAAAATCGTTGATCCCGATCAGACTCAATAGCGCTCAACTCTGGGTAAGCGTTTTGCAGTTTTTCTAGTGCTTCATCACGTAATTCAGCAGATTTAAATTTGGCTTCAATGGCAGCTGAGCCATCTCGTTTTACACTGAGATAACGAAGCTTGTCTTCTTGATAGAGCTTCTTGATGTCATCGACATAGTTCTCTTCAGCGCGCTGTTGGGCTGCGAGCATATCGACTTGTAACAAAAAGTGAACACCACCGCGTAAATCCAAGCCAAGGTACATAGGCTCAGCGCCAAAACTGGCTAACCAAGACGGAGTGGTTGGCAGATCGGCTAGAGCGATACCATATTTATCACCCAGGCTATCTTTGAGTACATCACGCGCATTGGATTGTGCTTCTTCTGACCTCAAGCGAGCCTTAATCACACCATTATCCAAACTAATGGACTTAAGCTCGATATTATTCTGCTCTAGTGCGCGAGTAATCTGGGCCAAAGTGTTTTCATTGACTTCAGTATCACGCACCCCGAGCACTTGCACTCCGGGTTCAGCGACGTACAGGTTGGGGGAAGCGTAAATAACGCCAAATACCACTAACAACACAAGCAGCAAATACTTCCAGGTGGGGTTTCTATTCATGAGTAATCGAAGAGTTTTATTTGCGGATTCTAATTTTTCTCACACGAGCGGCTTTGTCTTCAATTGGTAGTAAAACAGTACACAAATAACTCATGCACAGTTTTGCTAAATTATTGAATCAAAACGCCTGGGTGAATTGAATTTTACTTATAGGTGCCCTTAGGCATCATTGCCTGAACGCTGGCTTTCTGAACTTTAACTTCAGTACCCTTAGTAACTTCTACTGTAATGAAATTTTCGTCCACTGCAGTAATCTTGCCTAGCAAACCACCCATGGTGACAATTTCATCACCCTTGGCTAATTCGACAACCATGTTTTTATGCTCTTTTTGGCGTTTTTGTTGAGGACGTATCAACAAAAAATAGAAAATCGCAAACAAGGCGACCATTGGTAAGAAACTCATCAAGCTTGGTGAGCCAGAGGCTCCAGATGCTTGTGCCATGGCGTCAGAAATAAAGAAACTCATATGCTTAACTCTTAGATTTAATGGGTGATTTGGTTATTTGAAATATTA
The DNA here is from genome assembly GCA_047621785.1 of Polaribacter sp. Classification (GTDB taxonomy): domain Bacteria; phylum Pseudomonadota; class Gammaproteobacteria; order Arenicellales; family Arenicellaceae; genus Arenicella. The sequence continues at coordinate 3,953 of JBLHMH010000041.1, forward strand.
GGCCGCAGATTATGCCACAGTGGGGTCTTTTTGGCCTCGCAGATCAAAGAAGTTTTCGCGAAATTGAGCGAATTCATTCGCTTCGATAGCATCTCGCATAGATTGCATCAAACTTAGGAAATAATGCAGATTATGCAAGGTCGCGAGACGCGCTCCTAAAATCTCATTTGTTTTAAGTAAGTGTTTAATATAAGAACGCGAAAACTGTTTACAAGTGCTACAGGTGCAGCTTTCGTCTATGGGTCGCGTATCCATCAAATATTTCGCATTGCGAATTTTCACGACACCAGTTTTTGTGTAAAGCCAGCCGTTGCGAGCGTTACGCGTTGGTAGCACACAATCAAACATGTCTACTCCATAATGTACTGCAGTCACAAGATTCTCTGGAGTACCTACTCCCATTAGATACCGTGGTGCATTATCCGGCATAGTCGGCGTGAGATGCTTAAGTACGCGATACATATCTTGTGCAGGTTCACCCACTGACAGACCGCCGATGGCGTAGCCATCAAAGCCAATATCCTTTAAGCCAGCCAATGATTCGTCACGTAAATGTTCGTGCATACCGCCTTGGATAATACCAAACAGCGCTGATTCACTATCACCATGTTCAACTTTACTGCGCTTCGCCCAACGCAACGATAACTCCATAGAATCACGCACTTCTTTCTCAGTGGCGGGGAATGGAGTGCACTCGTCAAAAATCATGACGATATCTGAGCCCAATTTGCGCTGGATATCGATCGCTTCTTCGGGACCAAGAAATTTTTTGCTGCCATCAATTGGCGAACGAAAGGTTACGCCCTTTTCAGATATCTTGCGCAACTTAGCCAATGACCAAACTTGGAAACCACCTGAGTCCGTCAGAATTGGCTTTTGCCATTGCATGAAATCATGCAGATCTCCGTGGGCCTGAATAACCTCAGTACCTGGGCGCAACATTAAATGAAAGGTGTTGCCTAACACGATCTGCGCGCCGACCTCTTCTAGCTCATTAGGCGTCATCGCCTTAACGGTTGCCGAGGTACCCACTGGCATAAAGATCGGGGTCTGAATCTCGCCGCGGGCAAACGATAGGCGCGCTCGACGTGCTCGTTGATCGCCGCGCTCTGAATCAGAACCGGCGTAATCAGTATTTAAAAGGTCAAATTTCATCGAAGGTGATTATAGGGAGTTAAGTCCAAAGAATAAACGTAAGCTAGCGCTAATTGAGCGACTTTTGCGATCAAATTGATTCAGTGAGTAAAGATTTATCTTTAAAACATGATATTTTAGTGTCAATCATCAATTACCGCTGAAAACCGTTTCTTAATTTATGCAAAACAATCACCCAGACAAACAACCGAAGGAGCCTTCAGCTCAAGTAATAAAGAGTCCTTTAGCTGAAGAACTAAAACTTCCGTGCGGCGTGGTAATCCCAAACCGACTAGGTAAGAGCGCTATGACAGAAGGCCTTGCCGACCGCCATGACAACGCAACACGCGAATTAACTCGACTGTACAAGACTTGGTCAGACGGTGGCACCGGCCTATTACTTAGCGGCAACATTATGGTTGATCACCGTTATCTGGAGCGCGCTGGCAATATCGTACTGCAAGACGACCAGGCGATCGATGCTTTAAAAGAAATGGTCAGTGCAGGCAAATCAAATGGTAATCAATTTTGGATGCAAGTAAGTCACCCAGGGCGGCAATGCCCTAGAATGGTGAACAGTAAACCACTGGCACCCTCAGAAGTTCAGTTGAAGATTCTCGGCAATTTCTCCAAACCACGAGCAATGACCGAGGCTGATATTGAAGATGTTATTCAGCGCTTCGTTACCACTGCAACTTTAGGCAAGCAAGCAGGCTTTACTGGAGTACAAATTCACTGTGCGCATGGCTATCTAATTAGTCAATTTTTATCGCCACTGATTAACCAACGAACCGATCAATGGGGTGGTAGCCTTGAAAATCGAGCGCGCTTAGCTAGGCGAATATTAATAGCTGTGCGGGAGGCAGTTGGGCCGGAGTATCCAATTTCGGCTAAGCTTAATTCTGCAGATTTTCAAAAAGGCGGATTTAGCTTAGAAGAATGTATCCAGGTAGCTCAATGGTTGGCTGAAGACAGCCTCGATTTATTGGAAATTTCAGGCGGTAATTATGAGCAGTTAAGCTTAATGGGCGTTGAACCGACCGACGTCAGAGAAAGTACTCGTAAACGCGAAGCCTATTTTATTGAATATTCAAAGGCAATCCGCCGCGCAGCAAAAATACCTATCATGCTCACTGGCGGCTTTAGAAGTCGAGCGGTAATGGAGCAAGCCTTGCAAAATAATGAAGTGGACTTAGTGGGGCTGGCAAGACCCTATTGCACTCAAACAGACTTAAGCAATCGGCTCATTAATCAAGAGCTAGCGGCTGTGGATGACTTTGAACATAATTTAGTATTAGGCCGAGGTTTCTGGGGCAACAATAGCTCTTGGTCTGTAATAAAAGCGATTAATAGCTTTGGCCAAGTCGGTTTTTATTATTGGCAGATAATTTGTCTATCGAAAAATCAACCGATCGACACGTCGCTCAATGTGTTTAGGTCTTTTGTTGGCCATTTAAGCCGAGATTTTAAACTCAACCTGAAGCGCAAAAGATTGGACTAGCATGCTCAGCATACGTTCCCCTTCACAAGCAAAAATCAACACTACATCAGAGCACAGAATAGAGTTATGAGACATAAGCACGCAACTCCACTTATCTCACTTTTATTGGCCACAAGTACATTAGTTACTCCAGTTCACGCTAACAAACCACTGTTTGAGAATGATAAACCAATCAAAGCCGTCTTAAGCGCACCACTCAGCCAACTCTATAAACAAAGAAAAAAGGAAGTCAGATTATATCAAGATGCGACGCTGAGTTTTCAGGGTAAACATGGCACTCAAAAAGCAAATTTGAAAGTTCGTACTCGAGGCAATTGGCGGAGACTTAACTGTAAACACCCACCGTTACGCTTAAACTTTAAGAAAAAGGCAAACGACGGTGGTTTACTTGAACGCCAAGACAAACTAAAACTGGTTGGCCAATGTAAGAATGGCTCTAAATATGAAGAATTTGTTGGCCTAGAGTATCTGGTTTACAAAATCTGGGAAGAACTCAGTCCCCATCACCTCAAGAGCCGTAGAATTGAGATGAGTTATGTAGACACCGATGAGCGAATGAAACCGCGTACTGTCAACACTTTTGTTATTGAGAGTATTGAAGATGCCGCTAAACGATCGAACAAGAAGCTACTTGATATAGAAAAAATAAAACGTCGCCAATTAGACCCGCAAGCCACCGCGCTTGCGGAAATATTTCAGCTATTCATTGGCAATACTGACTACTCTACGATCACCGGCCAACCCGGGAGCACCTGCTGCCACAATATTCGCTTAATCGCAGACAAAACAGATTCGCCTAAAACCAGTACCGGCGTCATCCCAATCCCCTATGATTTCGACGTTTCAGGCTTTGTCGATGCTCCTTATGCCGCACCAGCGGCTCAATACCCAATAGAAGACGTTCGTAGACGCTACTTCTCAGGAACATGCAAAGAGGAAAGACACTTTATGAGCGCTATAGCGCGATTTAATGACCGCAAAACCGCTATCTACGACATCGTCAATAATGTCGAGTTTTTGAGTACGTTTTCACTGAAAAAAACGCAAAATTATCTGGATGCATTTTATACGCTTATAGACAACCCTGAGCGAGTGCAGAAAGAGATACTGGAGCGCTGTCGCGGCTCACTTATAAAAGGTTAATTAGAACTATTCGCTCTGAGTAACTGCTGCGGACTGCTGTGCGGCCGCCGCCGCTTTATCCTTTGCTGCTTTGACTGCCAGCAAGTAGTTATCTATTTTACTTCGGTCGGTGACTAATTCAGCCGCAGCTTGTAAATAATCATTCTGGCCCTGCAAATCATTTGGCAGCGGCAGCGCATGACCATCGAGAATAGTTCTTGGTTTACCATCGATAATCTCTAACGCCGAAAATCCGTGACCATAATGAGCAGATAAACCAACGTCGACAATTAACAACTTCCCACCAAAGCGTGGCAATACCACTGGCGTTAGCGGCGTATGACCAATAACCATCCGCTTAGCATTCTGAGCTACCAAGACGCTTTCTAACGCCGCCTGGTGCTCCTCGCTCTCGATAGATTGTGCCCACCCACGATACCAAAGCGGCCCTTGTTCATTCTCACTCAAGGATAGTTGATTCAGAGTTGACGGCCGGGCAAGTTCGGTGCGCACCCGGGTATTGATTTCAGCGATGCTCATGGCGCTGTACTTGACAGATAAGCCTCCGTGTAAAAATATCGTGTCGTCTATTTTTGTAATTGCCGAATGCGACAGCACCCACTTACCATATTTACCAGTGGCTGCCCATGCAATTTGATGTTCCACATAACCCAAGGGAAAGCGCTGCTCCCATTCTTCCTTATAGGCTTTATCAAATACTGGCCACTTTATTTCTGGTGTATAGCTTTTTATGTAATTGATCGTTTTCTTGTAGTAGGCCTTACGACGAGCATTAGAGTTTTTATCCTTAAACGAAGCATATTCACCAGGATGTACATAACGCAGATCACCTGTCATCATCATTGCTTCGTGATTACCTATAAGTACCGTCACAGCACCACCGTCCTTGACCGAACTTTTTTCTAATTTCATTAGCAAATCCATTGCTTTTCTAGAGTCTGGGCCGCGATCAGGGATATCTCCTAGTTGCACCAAATGGGCTTCTCCTCCACTCCAACGATTGCGTTTATCAACCAGCCCCGTGGCTCTTAATATTTTGACAAACTGATTGAAATCGCCGTGTATATCGCCGATCGCTACCACTCTTTTAGTAAGTGGCGCTAAAGGCTGTGATAGCACTGAAGGCTCTTGAGTCGCCTGCCCCACCGCAGTGCAGGCAAACATAAAAACCAGGGAAATCGAATAAAGTACGTATTTAATCATATGTATCATGCTTGTTGGTTCTGGAAAACTTTAAGATACTGCGGTTATCGATCAGCTGTTTTTTTCACTACTCGCGTCCGACTCTGGTTTGGCTTGATCGAGTTTTGCATTTGACGCGGCTTTATCTTGAATCTTAAACCGCTTTTTTTCTGCTTTGTGTTGTGATTCCAGCCCATCTCCAAACAAGCAAACAAATAATGCCGAATAATTGAAGAATACGGTTAAGACCAGGGCAATATCTAAAGCCTTGATGCCTGCCGCAATGCCTACCGCAATCGCCACAAAAATAAACAAGGTATCGAAAGTGTCACTTAGCGCACGACGAAATTGAACTCCGGCCACGATTCCAGCCAAACTAAAGGCCAAAGCCAAACTATGCTGAACCACCATCACAATCCCAGCGACCACAGCAGGCAACACCAGAGTGGTTTCGTCCAATGAGTGATCATGTTCACCATCTAAATGAATGGCCTTGTAGACCCACGAAACTGGGATCATTAACAATAAGCTGCCGAGCATCGCAAAAAATAGAAACCGCGCATCGCTAAACAGAAAACGAGAACCGATCGATTGATCTGCAACCGTGATAAATTCTTCGCTATCAAAGTCGCCACTTAATAATGCTTCCTCGATCTGGTTAATATTTAGAGTTGAGTTGCCAGAGAGTTCGCCCACCCCACCAATAGGTAGCATTTCTATACTTGAAGGGAATGCCATCACTAATAAGTACACCAAACTAAACAAGATGGCATAGTAGGCTGTAATTTTGACCAGCAATTGCCTCAACACCACTTTATTTCTACTTTTAATTGACCTAACTTCACTCATAAGGGTCTCTTAGTATTGTGTCGCAGTACATTTACTTCATTTAGTTTCATGAAAACTCCCCAGTCATCTAACAGTTTTATAATTATTTCGCTAACAATAAGATATTTCGATTACGCCGACAAGCAGACATAGGTGATGATAAGCGCTTTTAATTGCTGACTTACCTCCTTGCCTATGTTGCTATAGACATCACAGAGATTGGGTCCGCCTGGAAGACTCGAAGGGTAAAGTGGCGCGTGCAGGCCGTCTGTAGCGTACATTCACGTTATTGGCGTGCTCACTAAGAACGCGGCCATTACCTACATAACGGCACTAGTAACAGCACACTTCTGCCCTTACAGAGACCGTTTATACTAAATCAGAGGTTCCTGTACATTATCTGCTCAATAATTCAGCAACTTTAGGCTATACTGCGCGTATATTAAGCTGCAAAATACACGTTACTATGTCTGCCCCAAAAATCGGTTTTATCAGCTTAGGCTGCCCCAAAGCATTGGTTGATTCCGAGCTTATCCTTACCCAATTACGTATCAACGGGTACGACATTGTGCCGAGCTATGAAGATGCGGATATGGTAGTGGTTAATACCTGTGGCTTTATTGATGCCGCTAAGAAGGAGTCTCTGGATACCATTGGCGAAGCGCTTAAAGAGAACGGTAAAGTAATAGTTACTGGCTGTATGGGCGCGAATAAGTCAGACATCACCGATGTACACCCCAGTGTATTAGATGTTTCGGGCCCACACGCATATGAGCAAGTTGTCGGCGCAGTGAAAACTCATTTTCCGTATGAGAAGCAGCACAATCCTCATCTCGACCTAGTGCCGCCACAAGGCATCAAGCTAACGCCACGCCACTATGCCTATCTAAAGATATCTGAGGGCTGCAATCACCGTTGTACTTTTTGTATTATCCCTTCTATGCGTGGAGACTTAGTAAGCAGACCTTCGAATGAAGTTGTAGCAGAAGCGCAGGGCCTAGTTCAATCAGGGGTTAAAGAATTATTGGTTATTTCTCAAGACACCAGTGCCTACGGCGTCGACGTAAAGTACCGAACAACCTTTCATGGTGGCAAGGCGATCAAAACTAAAATGATCGACCTTTGTCATGCATTGGGTGATATTCGTGGCCCAGGCGGCAGCTTAATTGGTGGTGAACAGAAACCTTGGGTTAGATTGCACTATGTTTACCCTTACCCACATGTCGATGACATCATTCCATTGATGGCTGAAGACAAAATATTGCCGTACTTAGATATCCCTTTCCAACACGGCTCACCAAGAATTCTTAAACTCATGAAGCGTCCCGGCGCCATCGACAATACCTTGAAGCGTATTAAGATGTGGCGTGAAATTTGCCCCGATCTAACCATCCGCAGCACGTTTATCGTTGGCTTTCCTGGCGAAACAGAAGATGACTTCAAGCAGTTATTGGATTTTATCGGTGAGGCTGATCTCGATAGAGTGGGCGCTTTTACCTATTCACCGGTCGAAGGCGCAACCGCCAACGCCCTAGACGGCCACGTGGACGAAGAAGTTAAACAACAGCGTCTGGAACAATTCATGAATACGCAAGCGGTCATCAGTACCGCCAAACTGGCTGCTAAAGTAGGTAAAACAATCGATGTTATCGTTGATGAAGCCGACCAGGAAGGAACGATTGCACGCAGTAAAGCCGATGCGCCAGAAATTGATGGTGTTGTGTATTTGAATGGTGAAACTAGTCACCAGCCCGGAGATATCGTGTCCGTAAAAGTACACGCCAGTGATGAGCATGACTTATGGGCAAACTCGGTTAGCTAGCCAATCTAGATTGCCAATCAATCCCCGCGGATAGAAACAACGCTAGTTTAGAATGGCAATGAAACGCGTGCCACACGGGATATTATCCTCAATCGACAATTCTCCGTTATAGGCTTCAACAATACCTTTAACTATGTGAAGACCCAAGCCATGACCTGGCGTTTGGCTATCCAAACGAACCCCTCGTTGTGAGATGGTGGCTTTTAACGGTTGGTCGATCCCGGCGCCATCATCAGCAACTTCTAGGCGTATTGCTAAGCGGTGCGAACCTAGAGGCATATTGATTACCGTGATACTTACTTTGGACGTCGCCCACTTAAAGGCGTTGTCTAATAGATTGCCAGCAAGCTCCATCCAATCACCCTTATCTCCATGAAATATGACATCAGCGGCTACCTCAAAGGACACCGATATATTCTTATCTGGGTACAACTTAGATAATGAATTGAGTATTTGTTGAGTGCTTTCACGAACCTCAATCGGTTTGGCAAACCGGCGGCGTCCGACCGCTGAGGCACTTTGTAGTTGGTAGTCAATAATATTCTGCATCGCGCACAATTGTTGCCGGGCATCTGACTGATTTTCATCGGAATAACTCAAACCGCTGAGTACTGCGATAGGGGTCTTTAGACTATGTGCCAAATTCCCCAGCACATCTTTCTGGCGGTTTATGCGCTGTTGCTCAAAGTTTAGTAACTGATTCAAATTCTGAGTCAGGATAGCAACCTCGGTCGGGTAATCCTCATCAAAACGCTGCCTAACTCCTTGCTCGATTTCGCCAACTTGCTTAGTCACTCGAACCAGGGGGGTCAATGCCCAAGACAGTAGCGCCAATAGCAAAACAACAAGAACGACGCCCAGAACTCCTAACCAAATGGCTAACTGGCGTTGATAACGTGAAAGGCGCTTTAGGTAAATAGTTTTGTATTCGGCAAGCTGCACGGTAAAAGGCAGATCACCCTTTTCAGTTTCCCACTCAACACCAAAGCTAACCACGAAAACAGCTTGGTGGCTTGGCCATGCAAGCGAATCAGCAAAGTTATACTGCCCCATACCGCTTCGCAATTGCGGTAGGCTTGCACCCAGTAAGCTTTCCGATTGCCAGACAACGCCCTTTGATGGCGTCGTAATTTGAGCAAATAAATTGGAGTCCGCTTGTGATAAACGAGCTTCAGAAAGTACGGTTGGAACGACGATTTGACCATCGATCACGTCGACATTCGCCATCAGCAATAAAACTTGGTTCTTAAGCGCATCTTCTGCGTTACTTAATACGCTTTGCTCAAACGCCTTGTTCAGGCCAAAACCCATCAAACCTAAAAATACCAGCAGCACTAATGTGGCTGAAACGAGTAGACGACGTCGAAGTGAATAGGATGAAAAACTCAAAACAGTGTCACTTAACTGCGAGGTATGCGAAATCGGTAACCACGTCCGCGCTGGGTTTCGATTGGTTTCAATTGATCATCCGGATCAAGTTTTTTACGCAGACGGCGAATGAAGACTTCGATAGTATTACTGTCGCGCTCGTCATCTTCTTCATAAATATGATCAACCAGTTCACGCTTAGACAGCACTTTACCAGTATGCATCATTAAATATGACAGCAAACGATATTCATAAGCGGTGATGGTAAGTGGTTGCTCATTTAGAAAGACTTGTTTACTAGAAGTATCAATTTTAACTGCGCCACAAACCAGCACATTATCAGCCAAACCTACCGACCGCCGAAGCAAGACCTTAAGTCTGGCACTTAGCTCCTGTGGATGAAAGGGCTTGGTTAAATAGTCATCGGCACCAGACTCCAGACCTTCGACCTTTTCTTGCCAACGGCTACGCGCGGTCAGAATAAGCACCGGATAGGCATGCCCTGCCTGGCGGATTTTTTTGATTACTTCAACACCATCGATCTTAGGCAAGCCAAGATCGATAATGGCTAAATCAATAGGGTACTCCAAAGCATAGTACAGCCCTTCTTCTCCATCACTGGCAACGTCTACAACGTAGTCTTGGGCGCGCAATTCATCCGCAAGTTGCTGTTGCAAGGTGAGTTCGTCTTCGACAATCAGGATTCGCATTTGCTTAGCTGCCCCTTTATACAATCACGTTTTAGGTTAAATAACGATCGGCTGGATTAGCTGATCCGCGCACAAATTTAATCAAAGGCTCAGTAACGCTTATCGACGAGCGCTAAGCTGAACATTTTTCACCTTGCCGCTCGGCAATAAAATACGAACATTGTAGACTCCGCTTTTCTCATTCAATGAAATCCTCAGCACTTTGGCCTTATAACGATTCTTAACCTCACTCATCACTTCAGCCTTTGAGCGAAATTTTCGATTATCGTTTTTAACCCACCTAAGCGGCCGAATAACACTCTCTAAGTTCGGTTCAAAAGCAGATTGGCGTTGCGTGTATTTCGTATCACTCCATGCTTCAAAATCGTTGTTTCCAGCCTCATTAGACTCCAGCGCCAATGCTAAACCACTCGCAGTGAAGCTCACCGAAACCATAGAGATGGCTAGGATGCTTCTTAATAGAATGTGTAGTCTGAGCTTCATTTTTACAATCAGTTTTTCTAAATGATACTGCGTTTTTGTTATTTAGTTATACATCACTAACTATGCATTGAGTCTAAATAATGATTCACAAGGCAAATATCAAGCTTGTCTCGACATTGCCCTGTGATCACTGTGTAGAGTCAATTCTATACTGGTTTTACAGTTACCTTAACCTTAATTTTATCGCCCGGACGTTGATTCATTTGCGTATTGAACACGTTACCACGATATTTGTAAGCAACATCAAACCCGACAACTCGCTCTTGAGTAGTGATCGAATCACGCAACTCACATCGTTGCACAGTTTCATAACCACCTCGGCCTTGGTAGGCGTAGCGATCAGAATTGCGGCTATTGGATCGACGATCACCATTTTTAATATCCCGTGCAATAGACCCACCGAGAATAGCTCCAGCTACTGTGGCTACTTTCTTACCACGACCACTGCCAACTTTGTTACCGACGGCTGCACCGATAAGGGCTCCAAATATTTCACCCGTATGGCTGCTACGGCCCCTATCATTATAGCCTCGGTCAGAATAACCGGTATTATGGCGTATCTTTTCATCCCAGCATTGCTCCACGGGGTTATTAACCTCATAAGTCTCAATCGCCGGCGTTACATCTACTACTTTGGCGTAGTCAAAAGCGGAATCATTATGACCACGGTATTTATTAGCGGCAACTGGAAGAGAAACTCCTGCCACTACACCCGCTACAATCAGGGCTTTAGTGGTGTTTCTTAATTTACTGTTGATGTTTGTCGTATTGGTCGTTTTCATCAGGTACTCCTAGTTGATAACTTAAAGTTTAATTTCGATGTGGCTACTCTAAGTTATTGTCCCTGAATGCTAACTGAACCGAATCTGACTGATAACTGAACGAAAAAAGATTATAAGGACTCTGGCCTTACAAAGCTCGTTCGGGGGCGTCGCGCAGGATCGAGGTATCCCCTTGCGCGGTGTGGGAAGAATAAAAATACGTCAGGAACGTATTTGAACTGCCAACGGCAGCAACTCCGTTGTGGCCCGTAGGGTGAGTCTCCAGGGACCTCGGTACCCCCTTGTGGGGTGGGGTACGAATAAACTTTACGCTTATGCCTTCGACTCAATAAATCTGAGCAATGGCTGGCCTACTAAATCCTCACGCCAGCCATTCAGCAGTTTTTCAGATTGACCATGTCGATACAAGGACTCTACATCTCTACGTGTTGCTAGTAGGCCTTGAGCAACTTCATGCTGCTGGGCAAGTTGCGCAAGTTCCTTCATCATGCCAGAGCAAACGGCCTTATCTCTTTTATCCAAGGGCTCAACCTTATCCCAAAGGCGTTGTTCACCTACTTGTACTTGTGAAATAAGCTTTGCAGCTATCGGTGCCATTCGGTGCGCCGATTTTTTACCGAACACGCCCATTCGCAAAATTTCAGCCTCATCAGTAGGTCCCTGTGCAGCCAGATCAAACAATTTTTCGTCACGTAACACCCAAGTTCGGGGAATATCTCGCAGCTGAGCCATTGACTCTCGCCATTCAGCTAATGCCTTAAGGACGTATTGCTGCGCTACTTTTAAGCCACCACCTGCTAGGCGCTTATAAGCCATCGCGGGGTCAATCATGTATCGATCAACTTCATAATAATCTTCAATTTCATGTGCATACCAAGCCAATTTTCCCTGATCTGCCAGTTCACCATTGCTTATTTGATACAAAGCCGTTAGATGGGCCACATCATCCGCAGCATAGGCCAATTGCACTGCACTTAGTGGCCGACGAGTCCAATCTGTTCTGGCTTGGCTCTTAGGAAGTTCAATATCCAGGCGATGTTGTACCAATGCCGAGTACCCTATTTGCATGTCCAAACCATTAAATGCGGCGGCCAATTGAGTATCAAAGATAGGCTTTGGCATCACCCCCAGCGTTTGGTATATGACCTCCATATCTTGCCGAGCTGCATGAAACAACTTGAGTATTTTCTGATCCGCAAATAAATCGGCGAGTAACGACAAATCTTCTATTGCAAGCACATCGATACAATATTGGTGCTCGCCGATGCCGAGCTGTACTAGGCATAATTTGGCGTTGTAGGTTTTCTCTCTTAGAAACTCGGTATCCACTGCGACATGTGAAGATTGCTCATGTAGCTGTGTGAAAAGTGGTTTCAGGTCCGTCAGTTGTGACTGCTCCTCAATCAAATAATTCATTATTTCATCTATTTTGGTGATTTTCTTGTTGCTTCTGTCACTCGATCAATTGAGTCGGCAACGACCTTTTGGTATCTGAATCGTGTTTATCGAACAATTATTATTGCAACTTCAGTATACTTACATGCTACCACGAGTGCTGTATATCATTGAGCCAATTAGCAACACCTAAACTCATACCGTTTTAACTATCAACTCAAGCCATCTATCTAATTATCAACGACATGAACATCCTTAATCAACTGCTTCAAATAATCACACTACAACGACGCCCGTCAGAAATTGACTATAGCGAAACGGCGCTGGCGCTTGCATTCGCGGGAGCTGTCTGCAGCGGCTATCTTTTTGCTGGCGCCTTCCTGGAAGTATTTAGTGAAATATCTAAAGTTGTTCTGGCACGACCTCCGTTTTGGTTGATTGTTATTCAATTGCTGACCCAAAGCGGCTTCTTTTACTTGCTACTTAAATACAATAAGAAGGAAAATCGCTTCGTCCAAACAGTCACAGCCTTGTACGGCATCACTGCACTAATGCAGCTTGTTTGCTTTGTATCCTTGCAGGTGCCGCAGCTATTGATCGTCACGCCACTCGCCATTGGCTGGAACATTTACTTAATGGTCGCTGTTTTATCGCAAGCAATTGAATGTAGCCTGGGCAAAGCGCTATTGATAATCATTGCTTACAACCTTACCGTTGACCAATTATTCGCTCTGTTAATTACTTAATCAGGGCGTCCTTAAATGAAAATTCACATCATCGGAATTTGCGGCACATTTATGGGTGGCGTAGCGCGATTGGCTCGCGACAGTGGCATAGAAGTAAGCGGCTCAGACGCCAATACCTACCCACCAATGAGTACTCAACTAGAATCCTTAGGCATTACCTTACATGAGGGTTATCGGACTGAGAACCTCAGTCTAGATGTCGACATAGTCCTTGTTGGTAATAGTATTTCACGCGGCAACCCTGAACTAGAATATGTTTTGGAACGTGGCCTAGCCTATACTTCAGGCGCGCAATGGCTGGCAGAAAACATTTTGCAGGGGCGCTGGGTTTTAGCGGTTGCAGGTACTCACGGAAAAACAACCACCAGCAGTATGCTGGCCTGGATATTAGAGGACAATCAGCTGGCTCCAGGCTATTTAATTGGTGGCGTTCCAGAAAATTTTGGAGAGTCGGCTCGTTTGGGCAACGTCAAGCACAGTCCATTTTTTGTCATCGAGGCCGATGAGTATGACACTGCATTCTGCGATAAGCGATCTAAGTTCGTACATTACCGCCCACGTACCTTGGTCCTTAATAATCTAGAATTCGATCATGCTGATATCTTTGCTGATCTAGCGGCGATTCAAACTCAATTTAATCACCTGTTAAGAACTGTACCTAGCTCTGGCTTGGTGATTCATAATCAACAATCTTTGCCTATAGACGACGTTTTGTCGACCGCCAACTGGAGCGAGTCTGCAAGTTTTGGTAAGCCAGACAGTGATTGGCAAGTTGTACAAACAAAATCTGATGCCAGCCAATTTACAATCATACATAACGGCCAATCGTATCCATTAGTCTGGGACTTGATTGGCGATCATAATATGTATAACGCCGTTGCTGCAGTCGCTGCGGCGCACCATGTTGGCATCACCATCCCCTATGCTGTCGCATCATTGGCCAGCTTTAAGTCGGTTAAACGGCGCATGGAGCTGATTTATGACGACGATCAAGTTCGAGTCTTTGACGACTTTGCGCACCATCCAACGGCAATCACCGAAGCGCTAAATGGTCTACGAAACAGTGTTGGTGATGAAACAATAATCGCAGTATTGGAGCCTCGTTCGAATACCATGAAACGGGGTATACACAAACATTTATTAGCAGATGCATTACAATCTGCTAATAAATCGCTAATCTATGCTGACAGTCATGTCTTATGGGACATCGCCGAGTTGGACAGTGAGCAAATTCAGTCGTTCGACAGTACTGAAAGCTTGTTGAAATCTCTTTCTGAAATTTGTCAGAATACAGTCAAACAGTCTAATTCAGCTGCGGTTAATACAAGAATCAATATCATTATTATGAGCAATGGTAGTTTTGAAAACCTGCACCAACGTCTTATAAAGATGATCCAAGACTGAGGAGCGAAATAGATCTAAGACTGGTTTTGGCTCTGGGCTATTTTTTCGCTCAGGGCTGTAAAACTTTAGGGTTTTAATATCTAATACTACTAATCAAGATCAACATAAATCAGGTAATAATAATACTCGCTATGAATATGAAATCGTTTTCCAGACAAACTATCAAATCAATTTTTATGCTGGCAATTGCCACATCGCTGTTTGCGTGCCAAGGCGAAAGTTCTGCACAAACACCGCTTAGCGACGCCAACTACACTCTGCTCAATGCACCTTTAGACGTTTCTACTGGGGACAAAATCGAAGTAGCTGAGTTATTTTGGTATGGATGTGGGCATTGCTTCTCTCTTGAGCCGCAGGTCAATGCATGGAAAAAAGATCTGGCAGAAAATGTCGTATTTGTAAAAGTGCCTGCTATTTTCAGCAAACGATGGGAATTTCATGGCAAAGCTTTCTACACAATGGAGGCTCTGGGAGTTTTGGAAGAGGCTAACGATGCGTTTTTTCATCGGATACACGTAGAGGTCAAGCCAGTGAGTGATCTTGATGGACTTATTAAGTTCATGGAAGCTTACGGTAAAACTCCTGAAGAGGTTACCTCAGCCTTCAATTCTTTCGCAGTTGATACTAAATTACGCAATGCTAAAATGATCACTGCAAAGTCTACCGCTACTGGAGTGCCAGCATTTCTGGTCGACGGAAAATATCACACTAGTGTTAGCCTAGCGGGTTCAACGACTAACCTTTTCAATGTAATCGACCAACTAGTTTCAAAAGCGGCTACTGAACGCTAGGCCAAGCTGCTATCTAGAACATTTGTATTTTAATTAAGGCTGTCGTATGACAGCCTTAATTTTTAAAACTAAACACTCACGGCAAAACCTACCCAAGAGCACTTCAAATGGTTGACGCAATCATCACCCCAAAAGGCCAGCTAGACTTACTCTCAAAGAGCGAAATCCTACAACTCAAAACGTCTAACAACGGAAGTTATGGCGCAATATTTCGCAACTGCGCTCTTGCCGTATTGAGCACCGGAGTCAATTCTGATGACGGTCATCAATTGCTTGCGGCCCACATCGACTTCGAGATAGAAGTCATAAGTTCAGCTAGAGGGGTCAAACTAAGTCTTAAGAACGCGCCAGAGCATGCCTTTGTAAACGGCAAAATGATTGTTGGTATTCGTGACCATCTTTTCGCGGTGTTGCGCGACATCGTCTATTTGCAAGACCAATACGCACTCTGGGAGACTCAAAAAATATCTATCACTGACCTGATATTCAAAACACTGCGCAATGCTA
The DNA here is from genome assembly GCA_047621785.1 of Polaribacter sp. Lineage (GTDB taxonomy): Bacteria > Pseudomonadota > Gammaproteobacteria > Arenicellales > Arenicellaceae > Arenicella. The sequence goes on from JBLHMH010000041.1 coordinate 19,749, forward strand.
GGTCACTAAAACCCCGCAAACGCCCCAACTTAGTGGTGTGTTGGGGCGGGCATTCGATAAATGCTATTGAATACGATTACAGCAAAGAAGTGGGCTATCGCTTAGGCTTGAGAGGTATGGATATTTGTACAGGTTGTGGTATTGGCGCGATGAAAGGACCAATGAAAGGCGCGAACGTAGCGCATGCTAAACAGAGAGTTTCTGATGCACGTTACATTGGCATCAGCGAACCTGGCATCATCGCTTCGGAAGCGCCAAACGCGATCGTTAATGAATTGATCATCATGCCCGATATCGAAAAACGGTTAGAAGCATTTGTGAGAATGGGCCATTCGATCGTGGTATTCCCAGGAGGTGCAGGAACCGCAGAGGAGATTCTCTACATACTCGGGGTACTATTAAATAAGGAGAACAGAAAAGTCAGAGTACCTCTTATTTTTACCGGGCCTCAATCAGCTGCAGATTACTTCAAGCAAATGGATGAGTTTATTGGCCTCACGCTCGGCGAAGAAGCTCAATCCTTGTACCAAATAATAATCGACGACCCAATTCAGGTTGCCCAAACTATGGGTGATTCAATGCGTGAAGTGTATGAGAATCGGCGTGAGCTGGACGATGCTTTTTTCTATAATTGGTCGTTGAAAATAGAACCTGAATTTCAAACTAGTTTTGATCCAAGCCACCAGAACATGGTCAAATTAAACTTACGTAGAGACCAGCCAAAAGACAAGTTCGCCGCAGATCTAAGACGGGCGTTTTCAGGAATAGTGGCCGGTAATATAAAGCCTAATGGAATTCAGGCAATCACTCAGCATGGGCCTTATATCTTGCACGGCGAAGTTGAAGTTATGAATGCTTTAGATAGACTATTGGCAGCGTTTGTTAAACAAAAACGGATGAAAATATCTGGCGACTATGTGCCGTGTTATCGGATAGAATCTAAGTAGCGATGAAACATGAACTGAGCCTATAGTTCGAGCTAGCTAAATTGCATTTCGCCTTTCGCAGAAAAAAACTATCGTGACTAAATCAATAATTACTTACACAAATCTCTGATTAAGTAACAATATCATCAAAAAATGATTTTATTTTACCCGACCAAGAACTTTCCTGAGGGCTATGCTTACTACCACCATCAAGCAAAGTCTCATCGAACTCTGTTAGCAATTCGCGCTGGCGCTTGGTCAGATTAACCGGTGTTTCGACCTCAACTTCACAATAGAGGTCGCCGACAAAGCCGGCATTGCGCACATTCTTAACACCCTTACCGCGTAATCGAAACATCTTGCTCGACTGAGTTCCTGCTGGAATCTTTAGTTTTGCTCGACCTTCTAGGGTTGGAACTTCCAAGTCACCGCCCAAAGCCAATGTGGCATAACTAACTGGCACACTACAATGCAAATCGACGCCTTCGCGCGTGAATATAGAATGTTTTCTAAGCGAAACTGAGACATACAGATCACCATTGACGCCCCCACTTCCAGCACTTTCGCCCTCACCAGAGAGACGTATTTGATCACCTTCATCAACCCCTGCCGGGATCTTAACCGATAGCTTTTTATTCTCTTTAACCCGACCCTGGCCATGACAAGTGCTACAAGGGTCACTAATGATAGTGCCGTTACCATGGCACTGAGGGCACGCTTGTTGTACTGAGAAAAAGCCCTGTTGCATACGCACCTGACCTTGGCCGTGGCAAGTACCGCAGGTAGTAGGCTTGCTACCTACTTTCGCGCCAGACCCGGCACAGGTACCGCATTCAGACATTCGCGGTATAGTAATGTTTACTTCTTTACCACGCACCGCATCTTCTAAGGACAGCTCCATGTTGTAACGTAAATCAGCACCGCGACGCTGGCGTTGACGACCGCCACCTCCGCCACCGAATATATCGCCAAACACATCCCCAAATATGTCACCAAAACCACCAGCTCCAGCACCTGCTCCACTGCCCATTCGGCCATTTTCAAAAGCTGCATGACCAAATTGGTCATAAGCGGAACGTTTTTCGGAATTGGATAGAATGTCGTAAGCTTCTTTCGTTTCCTTAAAATTAGCTTCAGCTTGCTGATCGTCCGGATTGCGATCCGGGTGAAGTTTCATTGCCAAACGGCGGTAGGATTTTTTCAAATCAGCTTCGTTAACTGACTTATCAACCCCTAGAATTTCGTAATAATCGCGTTTTGACATTTTTATATTTGGTCTGCTTACTGGTATTTTGTCGTACGGTTTTAGATCTGCATTGACTATAAAGCGCTATCAAACTACAAAAACCGGCCATGCCGACTACGGCATGACCAGTATTTGTTGATCAAGCGCTATATGCAATTAAGCGTCTTTCGATTCACTTTTATCGCTGTCTGCATCGTCTTTATCATTTACTTCTTCAAACTCTGCATCAACAACATTGTCGTCTTGTGCAGCAGATTCAGCACCTGCTGGACCTCCTTCTTGTGCGTACATTTGCTCAGCAAGTTTATGGCTTGATTGCATCAATGTTTCAACTTTAGCATTAATAGCATCAACGTCTTCGCCCTTAACGGCTTCTTCAACGTCTGTGATCGCTGCTTCAATTGCTGTCTTTTCAGCATCATCTAGCTTGTCACCTGCATCTGTCATGGTTTTCTGTACACCATTGACCATGGATTCAGCCTGATTACGAGCCTCGACTAATGCTTTTGCTTTAGCGTCTTCTTCGGCATGTGCTTCAGCGTCAGCGACCATTGCTTCGATCTCTTCTTCGCTTAGACCTGAACTCGACTTGATCACAATTTTGTTCT
>JBLHMH010000042.1:0-22337 GCA_047621785.1 Polaribacter sp.
TGCTCAGGAGAGGGCGGCATGCTGGCGCAAGAACAAGAGCCCAACTCACGTTATTTTTATGAACTAGCTTCTGCTCGTTTAGGTTTTTCATGGGATAACGTACAGGCCAGGCAAGCGTTCCATTTTAAAGTCGGGCAGGGCGCTAAAACCGGTGCCCGAGGTCATTTGCCGGGCGCTAAAGTACAAGGTAAGATAGCCGAGGTAAGCAGTTTAGAAGTCGGTCAAGACGCCATTTCACGGTCTACTTTTCCGGAATGGAATTGCTCATCGCAGATGAGCGATTTTGCCGAACAGGTACGCGAGAAAACCGGGGGTATTCCGATTGGCTATAAACTCTCAGCCCAGCAAGTTGAAAAAGACATTGATGCTGCCTTAGAAGTGAGCGTGGACTACATTATTCTGGATGGTCGTGGCGGTGGTACCGGTGCAGCAACACTAATTTGCAGGGATAATATTTCTCTCCCAACAATTCCTGCATTGGCAAGAGCGCGGTAACATTTGGATCATGCAGGTAAGTCTGATATAAGTTTGATATAAGTTTGATCATTACTGTGGGTCTGCGCATCTCCGGGGATTTTATTAAGGCATTAGCATTTGGCGCAGATGGCATTGTTTTATCAAACTCTGCACTGCAAGCAATAGGCTGTTTGGGTATGCGCGCATATAATTCGAATAATTGTCCTGTTGGCATCGCCACTCAAAAACCGTATCTGCGTGAGCGACTAATAGTTGATCAAGCGGCCAAACGCTTAGAGCGATTTTCAATTCCAGTGTAGCGCTTATGCAATTAATGGCGCGCGCCTGCGGGCACCAACATTTAAATGACTTTACGATTGACGATTTAACCACGTTTAAAACAGATATGGCAGAACTAAGTGGCATCGCTTTTGGTGGTGCCGCGCAGCAAAATATTAGACAAGCAATCTTTTGCCTATAGGGCTAGCAAATGGATTTATTTAATAAGTCCGAACTGAGATTAACAATTATGCTTTGGATTATTAACAGTTATTTTATTTTCGGCCTGTTCTTTGGCGTTTATTTTTCCTTGGCTGGGTGCGTTCGAATTGACCCAACCGCCGCATCCGCGAAAGGTTTGGTTCGGTTAATGTGGTTGCCTGCTGCTGTAGTGCTATGGCCCATTTTATTACGGCGACTATTACAAGCTACTAGCCCAGCAGATGAGGTGGTTAAATGAAAAGGAAACACCGCACCGCTCACCGCTTGATTTGGTTAGCATTACTGCCTTTATTACTCGGCTTTGTGTTTCTAGCCCAACAAAGTACACCCAATAAAATTCCGTTAATAGAGACGGCTCCGCACCCCAGTGCCGCCGGGGAATTACCATGAGTCATGATTATGTTCCGGTGCAATGGAACCACAGTAAAATTGTTTGTGATCGCGTTATTTGCTTAGGTGTCGCATTATATTTAGCAACATTTGTGTTGGTAAGCATGCTGTCACATACCGGCGCTGAATCTTTGTCGTTGATGATTGTGTTGATTCGGGCATTTGCGACCTGCGCTTTCTTGATGCTGACTATAATCTTGTGCATTGGCCCGTTAGCGCGTTTAGATACTCGTTTTCTGCCGTTGCTGTATAACCGCCGGCACTTCGGTGTATCGATGTTTTTAGTGGCGCTAGTACACGCAATCTTAGTGATTATGTTTTATCACTCCTATGGTGTCGGTAATCCATTTGTGTCCATATTTGCTTCCCCAGGCAGCTATCAATCGATTGGTGATTTTCCATTTCAACGATTTGGTGCGCTAGCCCTATTTATATTGTTCGTGATGGCAGCGACCAGCCATGATTATTGGAATGCTAATTTGCGCGCGCCGGTTTGGAAGGCGTTGCACATGGGCGTCTACCTTGCATATGCGTTATTGATCGTACATGTAGCGAGCGGCGCTATGCTGCAATCTGAAACGGGTCTACTAGCGGCAATGGTGTATGCCAGCCTGGTTATGGTGGGTGGTCTACATTTGCTTGCTGCGGTTAAAAGCTTGAAGGTTGATCGTACCGCTCAAGCAGCTGATTGGGTCAGCGTTGGCACATGGCAGGAGATTCCCGACAATCAAGCGATTACGGTAACCGTTGGTGTTGATGAGCGAGTTGCTATTTTTCGTTATGAAGGCACAAAACTGGCAGCTATTTCAAACGTCTGCCAACATCAAAACGGACCGCTTGGAGAGGGTCGCGTGATTGATGGTTGCATCACTTGTCCTTGGCACGGCTTTCAATACCGACCTGAAGATGGGCGTTCGCCCGCTCCGTTTAGCGAACAAATAGCTACATATCATCTTAAATTAGAAGGAGACGAAGTCTTTCTAAACCCGCTTGCTCTGCCGGCAGGATCAGCCAGGCCGGTTATTAATATTGGCTCTGAGGTTTCAGCATGAATAAACAGCGAAAAGAATTCTTTGTCGGCTATTTGCCCATCCCTGACGGCCTTAAGCCCTTTTGCCGGTGGCTCGCGGTGGGATTACTTGTGGTTGGATTAGGCTTTGCCTATTGGGTGTCTTCGTCGCAGAAGTCCGTTGGTAAGGGCCAATGGATATTGGCCGAGGAAAAGACTTATCAAGGTTACCTTAGTCACAATCCTTACCCAGTGATGCACGTGACCGGCGATCAGCCTGAAACGATTATTCTAATGTCCCGAGGCAAGCATTCATCAGCTAATTTGACGGCCGAGCTAGACGGCAAGGAAGTCATTGTTACTGGGTTTCCAATTGAACGTGGTGGCTGGAAATTGCTAGAGCTGCGAGACCAGAGCGATGTCAAAGTGGTTAATACACAAAATATGTTTGAGGTGGTACCGCAAGCGCTTGGAGAAGTAACCTTAAGTGGTGAGATTATCGATTCAAAGTGTTTTATGGGGGTGATGAAACCAGGTGAAGGAAAGGTACATCGCGCTTGTGCGGCAATGTGTATTGCCGGTGGTATTCCGCCAATGTTAGTAGTCCATCAAGCCGATGGAAATCGTTATGGTTACATCTTAATAGGCCCGCAGGGTCAAGCGGCTGCTGAATTAGTGTTGCAAGACATAGCCGTTCCTGTGAGTGTGTTTGGCCAACTGGAACGTCGTGGCGATTTGACTTATTTACGTATTTCAGAAAACGGCATCAATCGAATTTAAGCCATTAACAGTGTTGCGTTTAAGCGAGTATGCAGCGCAAACAATTAAAAGCTCCAAGAATAAAAACGCCAGCCCACGTTATAAGGGTTCTGAGGCTGTTTCAACTTCAATCATAGAGGCCTAAAATTATGCAAATGTGCCTACTCTGAACTGCTGCAAGTGATTGCAATAAAGGCAGTTTGGATTAGTGCCTTATTGCATGGAGTTAGTGCCGCCCCCGGTGCCGCATGGTACGCCAAACGAATAAGCGACAGTGGCTCTGTTGCTTCAAGTTCTGTAGTTTCAGGTTCTATTGCTTCGAGTTCTGTAATTTTAAACACTGATAAATCTTAATGATGACAATGGTTTTATATTTATGAAAATTTTCAAACATTCATGCTTGGCTCTACTTGCCTTCTCGTCTCTGGTTTTCACGACTTTGGCTTTCGCTCAAATGGCCGATATAGAATATGAGTGGGAGGAAAAGCGCAATACTCAAGGCATTGTCATTCAAACCAGTGAGGTTGCTTGATCTAACTTTCGTGCGGTGCGTGGCGAAATGCAGGTTAAGGGCTCGGTAGCAAGTCTGGTCGCGCTCATCGAAGATATGCCGAGTTGCCCAAAATGGGCGGATCTTTGTAAGGAATCAAGGCTCGAGAAGCGTGTATCTGCAACCGAAAGCTATGTCTACGTCTACAATGACGTGCCCTTTCCTGTCAATGATCGAGATGTGTATGCCCATGTCGTGTGGACTCAAGACTCGACAACAGGCCGAGTAACAATGACCAGTATAGCCGTGCCGAGTGACACACCTAATACCAAAGCCGTACGAATCCAAGATGCGGTTTCACAATGGCACTTTACTGCCAATCATGACGGTACTACAACGGTCGAAAGCTTTGCACATATTGACCCTAGTGGACCAACCCCCGCATGGATCACCAATTTGCTGTTAATTGATTCACCGTATAAGTCCATCAGCAATATGAGAGGTATAATAGAAGCGGGTGATTATGCTGACGTAGAAGTACCGTTTTTAGAGAATTTTTAACCATATTTAGCCTGTTTGACTCTGTTATGCGCCAAATTGAAGGACTCTGTACAGCAGTATTTAATAAGGTTTATCTCTCCTGAGCTGTATAAAATTAACGTATTGTGACTAATATCAGAATAATCTGTGGTTATATTCGATATAAATCAGCCGTTTCCTTAAATATCATAGCCTTGCAAATTGGTTTTAGGCTTAGTTTCGGTTAGAATACATCTCCAGACTTTAGACTCCAAAACTAGGCGCAAGCCTTTAAGTGGTAACAGCAGATATTGCAGAATGGCAATCTGCAAAAAGTATCTCCCCCGCGCTGTAATAATGCTTCTCGCTCGAAAGGTTTCTACTATGAAATTGCTGGCTGAGTATTTATTGCGGTGCATGAAAAACAAAGATGTCATGTGATCGGCATTGTGAGCTACCGATTTAATTTAATTTAATTTGACTAGGTTTGACTCGTGCCGACCATTTGCAAAAGCGTCTCAGACGATCTGCAACTGGCTCTCGGACGATATGAATTAGCGGCTCAGCCGATCGCGCGTAGCAACAACTTATAATAGGAATTTTGTTATGACTTACAGCAATAATAAGTCTCGTGGTTTGTATCGTGCTGAATTCGAGCATGATAGTTGTGGTATTGGTTTCGTGACCAATCTAAAGGGTAAGAAGTCACACGAGATTATTCAAAATGCATTGACTATGTTGAGCTGCATGGAGCACCGCGGTGGAACCGGCTTTGATGTGGATAGCGGTGATGGTGCTGGCATTCTGATTCAAATACCACATCAGTTTTTTGTAGAAGAAACCGTAGATCTCGGTGTCAGTTTGCCTGGCGTCGGGGATTACGGAGTAGCGATGATTTTCTTCCCAGGAGACCCCGGTCAGGCGGTAAAGTGCCGTGAGGTTTTACATGCTTCTATGCAGAAACTGGGGCTTAGCCGATTAACTTATAGAACAGTTCCAACCGATAATTCGATGTTAGGAGCCGCTGCTGTCGAAGTTGAACCCAGCATTGAGCAACTCTTCATCGCAAAGCCAGAGGGCTTAACCCGAATAGAATTTGAGCGTAAGTTGTTTATTTTGCGTAAGTACACAGTGCACACCATTAACAACACAATTGCCAACTCGCCCGATGAATTTTATGTAGCTTCTATTTCCACCAGTACCATCGTTTATAAAGGTCAATTCACGACTGCCCAAGTTAGGCAGTACTACCTTGATCTTCAGGACCCGCGACTAAAGTCTGGTTTGGCGATGTTTCATTCGCGTTTTTCAACTAATACCACTCCTGCTTGGCATCGTGCTCAGCCGTTTCGATATTTATCACATAATGGTGAAATCAATACTGTACAGGGCAATATCAATTGGATGAATGCTCGTGAATCGATGTTTAAGTCGATCAACTTCAGCGATGCCGAGTTGAAAATGCTGAAACCGGTGTGTAATCGCGATAACTCAGATTCAGCGAATCTTGATATGGCGATTGAGTTGTTGGTATTGAGTGGCCGACCGTTGGCGCAAGTTATGATGATGGTAGTGCCAGAAGCTTGGCAGACCCAAGAGAACATGGATCCGATCAAGCGTGCCTTCTACGAATATTATGCCTGTGTAATGGAACCCTGGGACGGTCCTGCATCAATTTCGTTCACAGATGGAAAAATGATCGGCGCCACATTAGACCGTAATGGCTTGCGCCCATCGCGCTATTTGCTGACCGATGATGGCACATTAATCATGGGTTCAGAAACCGGTGCGCTATGTGTGGATCAATCTACGGTGGTCGAGAAAGGTCGCTTGCAACCGGGCAAGATCTTTATCGCAGACTTAGAAAAGGGTCGCATTGTCAGCGATGAAGAGGTTAAACACGAAATTTGTTCTTCTCAGCCGTATGGCCAATGGCTTAGTGAAAATAAGATTCTATTGAGTGAATTAGAGGCGCCCGCCGCGTCTAATGCTCAACCGCCTGTACCTGATTTGAGGAAAATGCAAAAAGCATTTGGCTATAGCAACGAAGACCTGAATATCATTTTGAAACAAATGATAGACACTAGTAAAGAACCTCTAGGTTCGATGGGGACTGATACACCCTTGGCTATTTTGTCGGATCGCCCGCAACAGCTGTCGAACTATTTTAAGCAACTGTTTGCGCAAGTGACCAACCCTCCAATTGATCCTATTCGAGAAGAGCTTGTTATGTCTTTGCGTGGTTATATTGGTGACTCGCACAATCTATTGGAAGAGACCGCGAAACACTGCCATAAGCTTGAAATTGAGCAACCAGTATTGACCAATGAAGAACTGGTAAAGATTCAGTACATTGATCACGACCACCTGCAAGCCAAGACCATTGATCTTAACTTTAGAGCGACTGGAGAAGAAGGTGAGCTTAAAAGGGGATTAGATCGTGTCTGCCGCTATGCTAAAGACGCAGTGATCGATGGTTACGAGTTATTAGTCTTGAGCCATCGTGGTATCGATTCGGACCATGCTGGAATCCCTTCTCTTTTGGCTACCGCTGCGGTACATCACTATTTGATTCGTGAAGGCCTAAGAGCCAAAGCGGATATTATTCTGGAAGCCGCGGATATTCGCGAAACCCATCATTTTGCTACAGTGCTGGGTTATGGTGCGGCGGCGATAAATCCTTACCTAGCGTTGGAAACCTTATATGAGCTGCGTGATGCGGCTGTGGTCGATGCCAGTTTAAGCAATGAGCAAATTGTTGCTAAGTATATTAAGGCGGTGAGCAGCGGCTTGTTGAAGATATTCTCTAAAATGGGCGTTTCTACTCTTCAGTCATATCAAGGCGCACAAATATTTGAAGCTTTGGGCATCAATAGCGAAGTTATAGATACTTACTTTACTGGTACCATAAGCCGTATCGAGGGTCTCAGCCTTGATCAGATTGCAGAAGAGACTCTTTTACGTCATCGCCAAGGGTTTCCTACCCAAGACCGTATCACGGTTGAAGACTTGTTACAGACCGGCGGTGAATACGCATGGCGTAACGATGGTGAACGTCACCTTTTTAGCCCAACAACTATCCGATTACTCCAGCACTCTACTGCCAGTAACAATACTGAGCAGTTTAAGCAATACGCAAGCGTTGTCGACACGCAAAGTAAGGAAGCCTTCACTTTGCGCGGTCTGCTTGAATTTTCGCCAGGGCACAAATCTATCCCACTCGAAGAAGTAGAGCCGATCGAAAATATTTTCAAACGCTTTGCGTCAGGTGCAATGTCGTTCGGATCTATCTCATGGGAGGCGCACACAACCCTAGCCATTGCCATGAACCGAATCGGTGCAAAGAGCAATAGTGGGGAGGGCGGTGAAGACCCAATTCGTTACACGCCTCTGGAAAATGGCGATTCTATGAAATCAGCCATCAAGCAAGTAGCGTCAGGTCGCTTTGGGGTAAATAGTTACTATTTAGCCAATGCTGATGAGTTACAAATCAAAATGGCACAAGGCGCTAAACCGGGTGAAGGTGGACAGTTGCCAGGACATAAGGTCGATGCCTGGATTGGCAAGGTTCGTGGATCAACGCCTGGAGTGGGCTTAATCTCTCCGCCACCACATCACGATATTTATTCAATCGAAGATTTGTCACAGTTGATTTTTGATCTTAAAAACGCCAATCGAGAAGCGCGGGTAAATGTGAAGTTGGTTTCCGAGGCCGGCGTCGGCACGGTTGCTTCTGGAGTTTGCAAGGCCTATGCCGACGTGGTGCTCATTGCTGGGCATGATGGTGGTACTGGCGCGTCGCCGATCAGTTCTATCAAGCATGCAGGCTTGCCTTGGGAGTTGGGCTTGGCTGAAACGCATCAAACCCTAGTTCGTAACAAATTACGCAGTCGTATTACGGTACAGACTGACGGGCAATTGAAGACACCCCGAGATCTTGCAATCGCCACTTTGTTGGGCGCAGAAGAGTGGGGCGTTGCTACCGCAGCTCTGGTGGTGCAGGGCTGTATCATGATGCGCAAGTGTCATCTTAATACCTGCCCAGTTGGCATTGCTACTCAAGACAAAGAACTACGCAGTCGTTTTGCTGGTGAGGCCGATATTGTGGTTAACTTCTTTACCATGATGGCAGAAGGTCTGCGTGAAATAATGGCTGAGCTCGGGTATCGAACAATCAACGAGATGGTTGGTCAAACTCAGAGTTTGAAAGTGTTGGATGATATTGATCACTGGAAATATAAAGGTGTGGATTTACGGCCTCTGTTATTTCAGGAGAAAAATGCCAAAGGTGAAACTTTGTACTGTTCAACTCAGCAGAAGCATTTGATCGATGACATCTTAGATCGCAAAATGATTATCGCGGCTAAAGATGCTCTGGAACATCAAACACCCGTAAACCTCGAGTACCCGGTAATCAATACCGACCGTACCGTGGGTGCAATGATCTCCAATGAAATCTCTAAAAAATATAAGGCGCAGGGTCTACCCGAAAATACCATCAGGGTTAAATTCAACGGGTCGGCGGGTCAGAGTTTCGGATGTTTTTCTGCTAACGGACTTCGCTTTGAACTGGAAGGTGATGCCAATGATTATTTTGGTAAAGGCCTATCCGGTGCTAACCTTGTTGTATACCCAGCTAAAGAAGCTACCTTTGATCCGAGCAAAAACATCGTCATTGGTAACGTAGCATTATTCGGCGCAACCGCTGGCAAGGCATTTATTAGAGGCGTCGCGGGCGAGCGTTTTTGTGTACGTAATTCTGGCGCCACTGCCGTTGTTGAGGGGGTTGGTGATCATGGTTGTGAATACATGACCGGCGGCACAGTCGTTATTCTTGGTCAAACAGGGCGTAATTTCGCAGCTGGAATGTCAGGCGGTGTCGCTTATGTTCTCGATCAAGACAAAGACTTTGCCAGCAAATGCAACATGGAAATGGTAGAGCTTGAGGCAATAGAAAGTGCTGATGATATAACGCAATTGAAGGTCTTGATTGGCGAACACCAACAGCATACTCAGTCGGATGTTGCTCAGGCCCTACTTGCCGACTGGGATAATGCGCTGACTCGGTTCGTGAAAGTAATGCCAGTAGACTATAAGCGAATGCAAGAGTACATGCGCCAGGCGCGCAGTACCGGTAAGTTTGAATCTGAATACGAAGTAGCGGTTGAGGCTTTCGACACGCATCTTAAAAACTTGGCCTCTGGCCAAAAAGCTAGTGAAACAGTCCAGAATGTCGACGTTAAACTAGTCTTGGCTCAATAGGAGATAGTATTATGGGAAATCCAAGCGGATTTATGAAAGTTGAACGAGCCTTGCCACGCGATCGCGATGCCAGTTCACGTTTAAGCGACTGGCAGGAAGTTCATGAACACATGGAAACTGCTGAAATTGAGGAACAGGCATCTCGTTGTATGGACTGCGGTGTGCCTTTTTGTCTATCGGCTAAGTCTGAATATGCGCCAGCGGTGGCCGGCTGCCCGGTTAACAATCTCATTCCTGAATGGAACGACCTAATTTATCGAGGCCGCTGGAAGGACGCTTTGCAGTCTCTGCACAAGACCAATAATTTTCCTGAGTTTACTGGCCGTGTTTGCCCCGCGCCTTGCGAAGGTGCATGTGTGTTGGGAATTAATGCTGATCCAGTCACCATTAAACTACATGAAGTGTCGATTATTGATCGAGGTTTCGAAGAAGGTTGGGTAGTTGCCCAGCCACCTAAGGCTCGCAGTGGTAAAACCGTCGCGGTGATTGGCTCAGGGCCTGCTGGCTTGGCTGCTGCTGCGCAGCTGAATAAGGCAGGGCATCTGGTAACGGTATATGAACGTGCTGATCGTATTGGTGGTTTGCTGATGTATGGCATCCCTAATATGAAACTTGAAAAGCAATTAGTTCAACGACGCGTTGATTTGCTCGCCGAAGAAGGTATTGTTTTTGTCACCGATACCGAGGTTGGTAAAGACATTTCTGCTCAGCAAATAGAGCAAGATTTCGATGCAGTAGTGCTGTGCGTCGGTGCGACTGTCGCGCGTGATTTGCAAGCACCTGGTCGCGAGTTAACCGGTATTCATTACGCGATGGATTTCCTGCGAACCAACACTAAAAGTTTGTTAGATAGCCAGCATAAAGACGGTAATTACATCAACGCCGAAGGTAAACACGTTGTCGTGATTGGTGGCGGTGACACCGGTACTGATTGTGTTGGAACGTCGTTACGGCACAACTGTAAAAGCGTGATTCAACTTGAAATTATGCCGCAACCGCCTGCATCAAGACTGCCAAACAATCCGTGGCCGCAGTGGCCAAAGCAATTGTTGGTTGATTACGGTCAGGAAGAATCAATAGCTGTGCAAGGCCAAGACCCGCGTGATTACTTAGTGCAGACCACAAAAATTGAGGGTGATGAAAATGGCAATGTAAAGGCTGTTCACACGGTTGCGATTGAGTGGGAGCGTACGCCGCAAGGGCAGATGATTCCAAAAGAAGTTGCCGGTAGTGAGAAAGTACACCCCGCAGATATTATATTGCTGGCTATGGGTTTTATGGGCCCAGAGTCGCCCCTAGTCGATCAATTTGGCTTAGACAAAGACCCTCGTTCTAATATTGCTGCCGAGTATGACAAGTTTGCGACGAGTAAGCCCGGCGTGTTTGCTGCAGGTGATGGTCGTCGCGGCCAGAGCTTGATTGTATGGGCAATCGATGAAGGCCGCCGAGCTGCGCGTGAGGTAGATCGTTATTTGATGGGTAAGAGCTACCTGCCTTAAGCGAGGCCCTATTCAATTAAAATAGATATTGAGATTACAATAAAACTAAAAAAGGAACGTAAAGTTCCCTTTTTTAGTTTTATCTGCTGGAGTATCAATTAAACCAAGCCTGTGTTCGAGCTTAACGAGGCTGCATTCTCACCGCGCCGTCCATTCTTACAGTTTCACCATTCATATATTCATTTTCAACTAAGTATTGCGCAAGATGCGCTATCTCATCGGGTTTTCCGAGTCTTGGAGGGTTTGGCACACTGGCCTCGAGTGATTGGTAAATATGCTCCGGTATTGTATCGAACATAGGCGTATGAATAAGTCCGGGTGCGATGGTGTTAACGCGTATTCCAGATTGGGCTAAATCCCTTGCCAAACAAATAGTGCTACCAATGATAGCCCCCTTGGTGGCAGCATAGGCCGCTTGCCCAATCTGCCCTTCATAGCCAGCAACCGAAGCGGTATTTATTATCACGCCACGGCTATTGTCTTCAGTCACAGGCTCCTGCTTGGCCATTTGTGCTGCACAAAGTCTAAGCACGTTAAACGTGCCTATCAAATTAATATCTACAACGCGTTTATAGGCACTCAAATCATGGGGTTTAAGGTCTCTGTCGACTACTTTTTCGCCATGACCAATGCCAGCATAATTACAGTTGATGTGAATTGCGCCAAATTTTTCGACGGTCGCTTTGATCGCCGCCTCAACACTCTGCTCCTCCACTACATTGACATTAAAATAAGCGACGTTATCGCCAAGTTCGCCAGCTAGTGCGTTGCCTCGCTCGTCATTCAAATCAAAAATAGCAACCTTTGCACCATTGCTTACAAATCGTCTTACCGTAGCTTCACCCAGTCCGGAAGCGCCACCGGTTATCACTGCGACTTTATCTTTTAATAGCATGTTGTTCTCGTTTTAGTACAGGGAAGCCTGTGTGTTAAAATTATTTCGTTCTAGAAAAAATAAATTGTAACCTATATTGTATGCCATAAATAAACCCTAGGGCGATATAAACTGATCCTGCAATAGAGGCGCTCGAAGCCTGATTAACAATGACCCAGCAAGCCCAAGCAAAGAGAAAGTTATGCAGACCTGTATACTGCACGCACAGCAACCGAACTATGACGCGACGATGAACCACAACAAGCAATTTTATATCAATGGTCAATGGGTAGATCCCGTATCCGTTAACGATTATGACGTTATAGACCCGTCCACCGAACAAGTGTGTGCGACCATCTCTTTAGGTGATGCTGGTGATACCAATGCCGCAGTGGCTGCGGCTAAAGCGGCTTTTCCAAGTTGGAGCGTCAGTAGTCGAGAGCAGCGTATTGAATGTCTTGAGAAACTGTTGAATAGTTACGCCGCTAGAATTGTAGAGATGGGCCAAGCCATATCTATGGAAATGGGTGCACCAATAGACATGGCCACGCAAATTCAAGCGGGGGCAGGCATCGAGCATATCCAAAGCACTATTGATGCTCTACGAAGTTTTGAGTTTGAACACCCAATGGACCAACAAAACCCAGCTTATGGAATTATTCATGAGCCGATTGGTGTTGTTGCTCTAATAACACCCTGGAATTGGCCAATGAACCAAGTAGCCTTGAAGGTGGCCCCGGCTTTAGCCGCAGGTTGCACCATGGTATTAAAACCGTCAGAGATCGCGCCACTATCGTCTATTCTGTTCGCTCAAATGATTGATGAGGCAGGCATTCCTGCGGGCGTCTTTAATATGCTCAATGGTGATGGCGTTGGGGTTGGAAGCCAGTTATCGGGTCATCCTGATGTTGACATGGTGTCGTTCACTGGCTCAACTAGGGCGGGCGCTGCAATTAGTAAAAATGCGGCGGATACGGTCAAGCGAGTCGCATTGGAATTGGGCGGCAAAGGAGCCAATATTATTTTTGCCGACGCCGATCCCGAAGCGGTCGCACGCGGTGCCTATGCTTGCTTTTACAATAGTGGTCAATCATGTAATGCACCAACCAGAATGATGGTAGAAGCCTGCGCTTACGACGCGGCCGTAGAAACCGCAGCAATGATTGCGAATAGTATACCTGTGCAAGTGGCGTCTGAATCAGGAGAGCACATTGGCCCAGTAGTCTCAGAAGTTCAATACAATAAAATTCAGCAGATGATCAAAAAGGGTATCGCCGAGGGCGCACGCCTAGTTGCTGGTGGCCCAGGCCGTGCAGGAAATCATCAACAAGGCTATTTTGTTAAACCGACTGTTTTTGCAGACGTGACTCAGGATATGAGCATTGCACGTGACGAAATTTTTGGGCCAGTACTGTCAATCCAAAAATTCGACACCGAGCAACAGGCACTAGAGATGGCAAACGACACCATCTACGGTTTGACTAATTACGTTCAAACGCAAGACCAACCGCGTGCCCAGCGATTAGCGAGGGGGCTAAGATCCGGTATGGTTGAAATTAATGGTCAGGCGGTAACAGACGTTCCTTCGCCATTCGGCGGCTATAAACAATCCGGCAATAGTCGCGAAGGCGGGCGTTGGGGTATTGAAGAGTTTCTTGAAATCAAAGCTATTGCCGGCTGGCAGGCACAAGACTAGGTTTTAGTAATTAATTTCTTCACCATTTCGCAGGATCACTTTTGAAGTCTTCTTGTTCTAGCCTTTCGAGAAA
This sequence comes from Polaribacter sp., assembly GCA_047621785.1. Taxonomy (GTDB): domain Bacteria; phylum Pseudomonadota; class Gammaproteobacteria; order Arenicellales; family Arenicellaceae; genus Arenicella. The sequence goes on from JBLHMH010000042.1 coordinate 13,529, forward strand.
TGAAAAAGAGCCTTTGCTTTCTATTTTCACTTCTTCCCAAATTTCGTTAAAAAATGGCCGGTTGAGGTTTGCTTTGATACCGCTTGACCACTCATGCCATCTCGCTTGGCTCACTCGTTTTTTCACTCGTTGATAAACTTGCTCGTTACAGAGATCAAGGTAATTATAGATGGCTTCTCTAGCCTGATTTTTTTTGCCTTCATCTAGTGACTTTCCGAGCAGAGCATCCACCGGGATCTCGTGTGATAGTTCGCGATATTGCTGGTCGAAGGAGTCTTCAAATTGTGCTTCCGAGAGTTTTTTACTTTGCCTAATTTCCCATGCCCCTATGAGCACAGCACAAGCGCCAATCAGTACCCCAATGGTTGTGGCCAGCGACGTCAACGTTGTAAGATCCATGATTTATGTTCGCTCCAAACTAGTGTTTAACTACTAAACTTCATTTGATCAAATAGTTGAGGTTTTTCAACGACTCAGCATAGTTGATCGCATTTAGCGATTCAATCAATTCAGGATATTGTCAAATCATGCATAGCGCCGAGAAATATTGGCAGTTAGGTGCCAACTTAGCCTTTGTTGCTCAGACGTTTTGCAAGGTGTGCCAATGGTTTGTACGAAGCCAGATCCCTCGATTTTATTGTTCGGTCGCGACAATCTAATATATAAACTAAAGATCACATATTAGATTGTATACTCATCTCAAATAATTTTACTGTCCAACAGAAACGTTCATTTTGAAAAATATCATTAGCCTTACGTCAGCTCTCTGGGTAGCCACTAACTTATTGATCAGCTTCTTATTAGTTCTGCCTGTGTCAATAATCAGTTTGCTGCTGCCGTTGCCAATTATTGCGCGAGTGGCCAATTATATTGTTGCCAAAATTTATCGAAATGCAGTGCGCATGGATAGTTTTTGGATGCAGGACGTGGTGGGTATCCGGCTGATCGTAAAAGGAGCGCGCAATAAAGACAAGACGCCGGTGGTTATTTGCAATCATCAGTCTTGGTTTGACATACCGTTAGTGCAAGAGGTGATTACCGGAAAAGGGCCAATCGTTAGGTTTTTAATTAAGCAAGAAATTGTATGGATCCCGATTATTGGCTGGATTTGCCTCGCGCTGAATTTTCCTAGGTTGCAGCGCAACAAGCGAAGCGACTCCCGAGCAAGTGACTATTCAATAATTCAAAAAGAGTCCAAAAATCATGGTGATGGGGCAGGCGCTCTCTTGATTTTTCCTGAAGGAACACGTTTCTCTGAACAAAAGCAGACGATTCAAAATGGACCCTATCAACATCTGTTAAGGCCCAAAGCCGGCGGCTTAAAAATGATTCAGCAACACGCTGATCCAGACACAAGCCTGATTGATATCACCATCGACTATCATCAAAAAGGAGTTCATATTTGGAATTGCCTGCATGGAGACCCTAGGACGATAACGATCACAATGGACCATTTCAAGCTTTGCGAAATAGACGATGTAGAAAGCTGGCTTAACCAACGCTGGCTAGAGAAAGATAAGATTTTTTCTGCCTAGATTTGACCCCTAGGATTTTGACCTAGGATTCTTAAGAGAGGGACTTAAGTTAAATGAATTTTCGTCTAGAGTTTTAAATGTTCGACACCATTCGCTATGGGAAGGTATTAACAGCAGCCCCATCTATGGCCAATTAGTTGTCTGGAAAAACAAAAAACAGGGAATGAGAAATTGGTGTTTTATAAGAACCTTTTTCTACAGTCTCGTTAACTGTAGCGAATAAGTTGAATGCAATTACATTGTAGTTATACTTTAGGCGTGAGCGAGTTATACTTCGAATGGGATCAGACCAAGAATGCTTTGAATCAGAAGAAGCATGGGATTTCTTTTGAAGAAGGAAAGTCTGTGTTTTCAGACGACTTCGCTCGATTAATCGCTGACCCAGACCACTCTCAGGATGAAGAGCAGTTCATTCTTTTGGATACAAGTATTGAATCTAATCTTTTGATCGTATGTCACTGCATAAGAGAGGAAGATGCCGTTCGAATAATTTCGGCTCGGAAGGCGGATAAGAAAGAACGCGGAAATTATGAGAGGTATCGCTATGCGTGGCAACTACGATTTTACGAACTCGGCCAAAAACCCTTACACCAAAAAGCTTAAGAAACAGGTAACGATTCGTCTCGACGAAGATACGATTAGCTATTTTAAGGAACTAGCTAAAGATAAGGGTTTGCCATATCAAAGTTTAATTAATCTTTACTTGCGTGACTGCGCTCAGTCTCACCGAGACTTAAAGTGGGAATAAGGACAGTTACCAAGAAAGGGTATTTAGCCCTATGGGCTGGACGCACAATTCTTGCGCGCCTATACCTTTGGCGTTATATCTGCCAAGGTTAGTATTTGATTTTGCGTTCTTCAATCACTCTTGCTATTACCTTAGTTATTTGCACGCTTTTCTTCGCAGTGGCAACATGGATTGTGTTGTTGGTGGTCGCATCAAACACGCAGGGGCACATGCATCCTGATCAATGGGTGTGGTCCGGTCAAGATACTAAAGCTGCTATATTTTGTTTCCTAGGTTACGCGATATCTATTGCAGCTATTATTAAAAAAATGAAGAAGGGTCGTAATGGCTAAAGTAATGCTGGAAACGAAAGCTAAAAGACATAACGAGTCAAACAACGCCTACGGTTCGGACCCACAAGATCAAGTTAGTACTATCGGCTCCTTTACTATCTAGTGTTGATGTTTTGCCTATGCCTATTTCTAGGTCAATCTAAAGGGTATAGCCCTTATTTTTTAATTAGATTTATTATAAATAATAATATTACCGCGCCCGCTGTTGCGGTGATGATTGCGCCAAGCAATCCGCCGGCAGAAATACCCAATAGACCAAATACATAACCACCTATAACCGCACCAACAATAATATTACCAAGCAGGCCTGGACCACCGCCTTTGGTTAGAATGCCGGCCAACCAACCGACTAGTGCACCGATTACTAAGTTAATTACTAAACCTTGTGCATCCGCAATTCCATCTTAAATACAATTGGGGCTGTTTCTAAGCAAGCAAACAGGAACCTATACAACTGTCTCACAATAAAGGCAGCTAATAAAGAGATATGTTGCAGAGAGCTTAATTCATCTTGTATGGCAGCCAAAACCGACAAAACCATGGGAGGGTAAGGTAAGCCAAGTCAATTCGATTTGACGACAAATAAGAGCGGTGCTGTTGGTTTAGGTGCGCTGGCTAAATGAGTTTCTACCGTCCAAGCAGAACTTAGCTTGTCCAACCAAACTCTAATTGCCTCTGTTTCCAAAGCACCCTGCGGATGGCCTGGGTAACAGAGCAAGGTGACTATGCCAATATCGGATAATAAACTTAAGCTAGCATCTAAGGCAGCGATACTACTGTTAGACGTAGTTGTAATGTTTTTATCGGCGCTGGGTAAATAGCCAAAATTAAACATGGCGCAGTCGATGGGTTCCTTTACATGAAGCTTTAAGTTTTCATGACTATCTAGAATAAATCGAGTATTGCTAAAACCCGCTTCGATTAATCGTTGTCGGCTACTGAAAATCGCTTGATCTTGCACATCAAAGCCGAATACTTTCTTGAAGCCAAGTTGCGCTAAAAATTCAGTATCCAAACCATTGCCACAAGTCGCATCTACCGCGACGCCTTTTTCGCGCTCAGCGAAGTGCTCGCTGACGACATTGTGTGTTCGGCGAGTTAAACCCATTTTCTTAAGTCTTCAGGTAGTGGTTTATCTAATAAGAGATGATCGGCCATTAGTTCTGCATAGTAGGGTACCAATAGGCAACCTTTGCTGCCAAAACCATTAAAACAGTAGCCGTTTTCGAGTTTAGATAGTGGGCCGATAAATGGTTTGCGATCTGTGGTGGTGGGTCTAATTCCGACTTCATGTTTGAGTACATTGCCGTCCAGGCCAGTGTACTGTTTCAGGCTATCGAGCATTTTGTCCTTGGAGCCTTCGCTTGGGTTCAAACTCAAATCATCCCAAATGAAGTTTGAGCCGACTTTTGCGCGTTGTTGGTTGGGCTCAATTGGCACAAGCCAGTGTCCCCAGCTCAACATTCGGTCAGGACATTTGGCGCTAAGATCTAAAGTTAATATCTCTCCTTTAGCGAGCTTGAAGGGCAAATGCGCTAGCCAAGGGTTTTTGTTTGCCTGGTAGCCTTCACAAAAAATAATTTGCTTTGCTTGCCAATGACCAATCCTGACCCCGGTCTTAGATACCTCAAGCTCGGAATAATTGACAGCATATTGAGCATAGCTCTTCCGAGCTTCGAGCCATTTTCTGGTCGCACTAAGTAGCACTTTTGTATCAACTACCGCGGTCTGTTGTATATCGATGACTCCAAACTCAGTTGGATTGAAGTTTGAAGAATCCGACCCCTGCAATAAATCCCGGTATGCAGCTTCATTCAAACGTTGCTGTAGATAGTCGAATTGGCCTTGGTTTTTAACCAGCCTGGTTTGTTTGATTGTTCTAAACAAGGCCTGCTTAGTATCAAGCTCTAGCGCCCGGTAGTAGTCCTTCGCGATTGGGAAATAGTCTAAAAATTGATCTGAGATATTTAAGCGATGACCAGTTATTGGGTTGATGATGCCAGCCGCTACCTGAGTAGAGCTGCCCGAATTATCATTGTCTAATACCAATACGCGTTGGCCGCGTTTTATCAAGGTAGTAGCCAAAACCGAGCCTGCCAAACCTTGGCCAACTATAATGAAATCGAGTTCTGAGAGAGGCATAACTATAATTAGTGCGACGATGGTGGTAGTCTATTTTCAATAGACAACAATTATAACAAAGCACAGGGCCAACAGCCTTTTTATAGTGTGCTCATTAAGTAGATTCTATGGCCAGATACCTTCTCGCTGAAAAGCGTTTTTTACCTTATTTTTGCACCCAGTTTTTGGGTGCATTTAATGACAATATCTATCGCAACGCATTAGCAATAATAGTGACCTATGTTTTGGCTAAGGAAAACCAAGCGATCATTATTAATGTTGCTTTGGTGGCTTTTATACTGCCGTATTTCTTATTCGGGGCGCTGGCAGGTCAGTTGGCGGATAAGTATGAAAAATCATGGCTAATTCGCAGGATCAAAATCGCCGAGATTGTGATTATGTGCTTTGGCAGCGTTGCGTTATACCTGCAGTCTATGCCAATGATGCTGTTTATATTGTTCGCTTTGGGTTCGCAGTCTGCATTTTTTGGTCCAATTAAGTACAGCATATTACCCCAACATTTACACCCTGACGAAATACTTAGCGCAAATGCCTATGTTGAATCGGGTACCTTTGTGGCTATTTTAATAGGCACAATTTTGGGTGGTTTCTTGGGCGGTAATATTGCCTATTTGCACATTTTAATCGGTGGCATTGTTGTTGTCGCAACTCTTGGCTGGTGGGTAAGCCGGGGTATTCCTAGCGCGCCAGCGGCCGCACCGGAATTAAAAATTTCTCTAAATTTAGTCAAGAGCAGCATTCAAATTATCCGTATGGCACGTGCCGATAAGCCCGTTTTCATGTCCATATTGGCAATCTCCTGGTTTTGGTTTTTCGGTTCCATTGTACTTACTCAGTTTCCCGTATTCGCAAAAGATGTACTTTCTGGAAATGCCAATGTAGCCACCTTATTATTAGCTACCTTTTCTATCGGTATCGCCTTGGGTTCGTTCACTTGTTCTAAACTCTCTGGCGCTAAGGTAGAGGTTGGGCTAGTGCCATTTGGCGCTTTGGGCATGAGTTTCTTTGCCTATCAATTAGGCAGAGCAGTTCCGATTGAGTCAGCCGAACTCCTAACCTTGGCCGAAATCATGCTCTGGCCGGGAGCTTGGTGGGTGGTGATTAACTTAACCATGATTGCCTTCAGCGCCGGCTTGTTTATTGTGCCGCTGTATGCGTTTTTGCAAACTCGGAGCGACGCGTCGCAGCGTTCACGCGTGATCGCTGTTAACAACATTTATAATTCTATTTTTATGGTGTCCGCTGGCGTACTCGGTATGTTGATGTTCCAGTTTGGCTTTAGTGTTTTGCAGATATTTAAAGCCGCAGCGGTACTGAATTTGATTGCTACAATCTACATCATTGCTGCGATGCCAGAATACTTCTTGCGACTGGTGAGTTGGTTATTGGTGCATAGTATCTATCGAGTGAAAAAGGAGAATCTGGCGAATATACCGAAACAGGGGCCCGCTCTATTAGTTTGTAATCATGTTGCCTTTATTGACCCAGCTGTTTTGTTAGGTGTAATTCCTCGGCCGGCTCGTTTTGTCATGTGGTATGGCTTTTATGAGTTGCCAGTAGTCGGTAGATTGTTTAAATGGTTGAATTCGATTCCCATAGGCAATGGCAAGCAGCGACCAGAGTTAGTGTCGCAAGCGTTTGACACCATCGCTCAAGCACTAGCCAATGGTGAATTGGTAGTGGTGTTCCCGGAGGGTGGAATAACCCGTAACGGCGAGATGGCGAAATTTCAACCTGGCATCGACGAAATCATAAAACGTACCCCGGTGCCAGTTGTACCGTTGGCAATTCGTGGCATGTGGGGCACTTGGTTATCACGTAAACGTGGTAGTGCGATGAAGGGCTTGCCAACCTCTTTCATGAAGCAACTTACGGTTGTAGCCGGAGAGCCAGTGCCGCCAGAGCAAGCCAGCCGACTATTAATGCATCAGAAAGTTTTAGAATTACGCGGTGACGAACAATGACCCTCGAAACCACTCGCTGCGCGTGGTGTAGTTCAGACGAGATCTATCGGGAGTACCACGACACTGAATGGGGAGTTCCCGTTTATGATAATCGAGAACTGTTCGAAATGCTTAATCTAGAGGGCGCACAGGCAGGCTTGAGCTGGATTACAGTGCTGAACAAGCGCGCCCACTATCGTAGAGTATTCGATGGCTTTGATGCGTCTAAGATAGCGAATTATACGCAGGCCAAGCGTGAAGCCTTACTGGCCGACCCTGGCATTATTCGCAATAAGTTAAAAGTGAATGCCTTTATCGTTAATGCCCAGTTGTTTAATGAAATGCAAGCGCATGCAGCAACAGGCCAAGGTCCTGATTTTTCTGATTACCTATGGTCTTTCGTCGGTGGCAAGCCGCTGATCAATACGCCTATGACAATGGCGGACGTTCCAGCGACGACACCTGAGTCAGATGCGATGAGTAAATCTCTTAGAAAGCTAGGTTTTAAGTTTACTGGTAGCACTATTTGCTACGCGTTTATGCAAGCTTGTGGCATGGTCAACGACCACAGCGTGGATTGCTTTCGACACGGAAAATAAAACGCGAGCAAAGGCAGCTAGGCTTTAGGGTTTAGTGTCTGTTCGATTCTATTCAAAATACCTCTAAGAATATTCAATTCCAAAACATCGGGTTCAGCCCTGGCAATTAGGTGACGCAAACGTTGTAAGGTTTCGCCTTGATGTGGGCGTAGAAATTGTATTTCCCTAAGTACGCTCTCCAAATGGACATGTAAACGTTCAATGTCGTCTGATGTTGGGAGCTCTTTTTTCACCGCAGCTTGGCTTTCTAAGTTCGGTTTAGACGATGCTTTAAATATTTCATAGCTCAGGATCTGAACCGCCGAAGCTAAGTTAAGTGAACTGTATTCCGGGTTGGCCGGTATCGACACTCGGTACTTGGCGTATTTAATATCGTCGTTGTGCAATCCCATTCGCTCCGGACCAAATATAAGTGCTACAGGCGCGTTTTTAGCATGCTCAACTAACATAGTGGCTGCCTGCTCGGGGTTGAGTTCTGGCAGGTCGTAGCCTCTTATTCTAGCTGTGGTGGCAATCACTAGGCTGCATTCCGCAACTGCCGCTGCTACCGAGTCCGCTAGTCCGGCGGTTAGTAATGTATCTTGCGCCCCCGCAGCCATCTTATTTGCTTCAAGTGAGGGGTAATTGCGCGGTGCAACTAGACATAGGTCGCTCAGGCCCATGGTTTTCATGGATCGAGCTGCCGAACCAATATTACCAGGGTGAAATGTTCGAACTAGAGCAATCTTAATATTATTTAGAGACATGAAGGCAGATAGCTTGAGAGCTTGGATTACCGAATACTAAGCCAAACTGGACTGTTTTACAGGGTAGGCAGGCGCGTAGATGCTAGGTTTTTCTTGATAGCTTTGATGTTATCTTCTACTCCGGAACCAAGCTTTAGAGCGACTGTAGTTGCCAGCATGTCGATCACTGCGAGATGAATGATGCGTGAGGTCATCGGCGTAAACAAGTCAGTATCTTCGACTGTCACAGCATTTAGTACGTGACTGCATTGAGCCGCCAGTGGCGAGGCTTGCATGGTAATGCCGATAACCGAAGCGTTGCACTCGTTGGCCAATTTTGCATTTTCAACCATGGCTTCAGTTCGACCGGTGTAAGAGATGAATACCGCAACATCTCTAGGGTGCATCATTGAGCACATCATGCGCTGGTTAATAAAATCAGTATGCGCAATTACAGGAATTCCGAAGCGAAAAAATTTATGTTGCGCATCTAAGGCGACTGAGCCGGACGCGCCCATACCAAAGAAATTGACACTCTTACAGCCGGCAATAATTTCTGCAGCGTCGTTCAGTACATCAGGGTCAATTGCGTTGGCAAGCGACTGCATGCTGGTTTGAATCGAACTCATTATCTTTTTTATGACCATTGCGGCGTCGTCATCACGGTCCATATTTTCAACGAATAATTGGCCGCTGGATGAAATCTCTTGAGCTAATCGTAGTTTGAAATCTGGATAGCCATCGCAGCTAAATTTGTGGCAAAAGCGATTCACTGTCGGTTCGCT
>JBLHMH010000043.1:0-22327 GCA_047621785.1 Polaribacter sp.
CGTGAGCTAATTTTCGGATGGTCAAGGCGTCCACTCCAATGTCGTCAGCAAGGCCAACGGCTGCTTCGAAGATCCGGCCGGGATTAAGCGATTGACGACGCGGCCCGGCTTTACTCACAGAGGTAGTATTCATAAATGTTCACTTTTTTGGCACATTATCATCACTCAAGTCTTCATTATAGCTTGTTCATCGTACTTAGTACGAGTATGCTTTAAAAACTTGTCGTACTAAGTACGGTTTTATCAAGCTTTACGGAGTAGCACATGCACACAACATCATTCGAATCCAATAGCTCATCAGACGTGCTTAGCCATAAGTTAAACTCGGGAGCGACTGCAATTGGCGAACAGACGATGCGAGCAATTGTTCACCGATCCTACGGGACCGCTGAAGTTCTGGAACGCGAGACGGTTGATATACCGATGATTGGGGAAAAGGAAGTACTAATTGAGGTGCATTGCGCTGCTCTTGACCGTGGAACCTGGCATCTTATGACTGGAACGCCGTACTTGATCAGAGTTCTGGGGTTTGGTTTTATGAGGCCTAAGCAGCCGATACCGGGGCTTGATGTTGCTGGGCGAGTGGTTTTGGTTGGCAGCGGTGTAAGCCGTTTTGCCCCTGGTGACGAAGTCTTCGGCATTGCTAATGGATCGTTCGCTGAATACACGGTTGCCAACGAAGATAAGTTGGTAGTTAAACCAGAGAACATGACTTTCGAAGCTGCCGCCGCGGCCACCGTCTCAGGCATCACCGCACTTGAGGCACTGACGGATCTTGGTAAGGTTCAGGCGGGGCAAAAAGTTCTTGTTGTAGGAGCATCAGGCGGTGTCGGTACCTACGCTGTGCAACTCGCCAAAGCTTTGGGTGCGCAAGTCACTGGTGTAGCGAGCGCCTCGAAAGCTGATTTAGTTCATTCTCTGGGCGCTGACCATGTGATCGACTATAAGACAAACTACCTTCTCGACAGCAAATGTCGATATGACCTAATCATTGATATTGGCGGGCGCAATAAAGTCTCTAGCTTACGTCGAGTATTAACACCTCAGGGAACAATGGTTTTCGTCGGGGGTGAGGGCGGCAACAGAGTAACAGGCGGCATCGGTCGCCAGGTCGGGGCAAGCTTATTGTCTATATTCCTTAAACAACGCCTTACAATGTTCATCAGTAGTGAAGACCATTCGATTATGCTGCGACTCAGCGAGTTCATTCAATCTGGTGCGGTGACGCCAACTATTGGCCAACAGTTTGATCTTAACGATGCACCAGTAGCGATGCACGAACTTGAGGCCGGCAACGCACGGGGTAAGACGCTTATTACTGTCCGGTCGTGATAATGTTATTTTAGTTAGAGCGTTGTAGGTCGCAGAGTTTGGTAAGCACATGAAGCAATTTACCATCACCAAGGAACTCATCATTGGTGCACCAATTTTGGCGTGATTACAGTGCTTTCCAAGCCAGCTGTATTTTTATATGAATACTTGCGGTATAAATAGTGGAAGGATTACCAGCTCAAGTTGAATCAATAGGGTGATCAATGCTATTACTCTGCATTTTTGTTTTGAGGTCATTCAAATGAAGTCATTAAAGACTTACAATATCTTTATGAAAATTGTTATTGAAACAGAATATTTCGCAAATATTCTCGCAACAGTTCATGCGTTTTGTGCAGAGCTCTCGAGTTTCATAGCGTAAAAGTCAGATGATAAATAAGCGAGCCAAAGTTTTAGTGGTTATCGGTTTACTCGTCGTGATTGCTGCTGCCGCATTTTTCTATCAGAGAATCAGTTCTAAAATCATCGTCGTCACACCAGAGCTGATTCTACAACATGCGGCTCAGGTGGCTTTGCAAAAGGAAACTGCATTCCATCAGCCAGCCCCCGTAGAGTTCAGCGCGCCGCCGCCGTCCACAACAAAAAATCTCTATTTCGGCGATTTGCATGTGCATACGGCTTTATCTTTTGATAGTTATCTATTCGGTAATAGATTGTCTTTGGATGATGCTTATCGGGTAGCAAAAGGAATGCCCACCCAACTCCAGACATCTGAAGTTGTACGGTTGCAGCGACCACTGGATTTTGTTGCGATAACTGATCATGCAGAGAGTTTTGGTCTTCATGAGGGCTGTGCGCTGACAGATCTAAACTCTGAACAACAGAAATTCTGCAAGGGGTTTGACAAGCCTTCTATGGGCTTCTTCTTAAAACTTCGCAGCAAAGGTTTAAAACGGCCTCCTGAAAACGCTTCTCCTTTTTGCGACTCTTTAGAATCCGAAGAATGCATGGACTTGTCTCGGGCCACCTGGAAGAAAATCCGTCACGCGGCAGAGATCCATAATGTTCCCGGTAAGTTTACCTCTTTTGCTGCCTACGAATATTCCCCGGTTCTGCCAAACCGTGGTAAGCATCATCGTAATGTGATCTTCAAAAACGATCAGGTACCAATAGATGCCATATCCATGTTTGATGCCGCTACTGCAATTGATTTGTGGACCACACTAGATGACACATGCACTGGCGCATGTGATTTCCTAACCATTCCACATAATATGAACCGGACTTGGGGTTTAGCTTACTCCAGACAAACAATCGATGGCGACCCCTATACCACTCGGGGGTGGCAACTAAGGCGTGACCGTGAACCGTTGGCAGAAATTTTTCAGGCTAAAGGTGCCTCTGAATGTGCGATAGGTGCAGGTGCTGTAGATGAGGAATGCGGCTTTGAACAATTTATTCCGATCTGTGAAAGTTATGATAATAATCAATGTATCTCACGTAATTCGGTCGCCCGAGAGGGCCTAAAAATGGGTTTTGAACTGGAAAAGGATCTTGGCTTCAATCCGTTACGAATTGGATTTATCGGATCAACTGATACACACAATTCAAACCCCGGAGATACTGAAGAATGGGATTTTCGCGGTACCAGCGGTCTTGTTACATCTCCCGCAGCAATACGTTATCCGAAATCTGGACACAAGCATGGTTCTGCTGCGCCGGTTTATTCGCCAGGTGGGCTAGCCGCGATTTGGGCGGTAGAAAATACTCGAGACAGTTTGTTTGAAGCCATGGAAAATCGCGAAGTTTACGGTACTAGCGGCACTAGAATCACTTTGCGGTTCTTCGCAGGCTGGGGTTTAGACAATCTTGACCTGAACAGTCCGGATTTGGTTGCCAGAGCTTATGCAATGGGTGCTCCGATGGGACAAATCTTACCAGTAGTTGATACAAGCGATGCAGACGAGGCACAACCCTCGTTTCTGGTTTTGGCAAGCAAAGATCCTGCCGGGTCAGGTATTCAGAAAATCCAGATGATAAAAGGTTGGTTGGAAGGTGGAGAGCGCAAGGAAAAAGTTATAGACATTGCTTGTTCTGATGGATTGTTACCCAATAGCGAGACAGCAAAATGTCCCGACAACGGAGCTGGTGTGAATATCTTAAATTGTGAGTTCGATTCTGACAAAGGTGCAGACACGCTTGAGGTGTTATGGCGTGACGAAACTTATAAACCCGAAGTGCCAGTTTTTTACTATGTCCGTGTTTTGCAGAATTCGACCTGCCGTTGGTCAACTTATGACGCACTGCGTTTGGGTAAAGACCCAAGAGATGATATCCCAGCAACGATTCAGGAGCGGGCATGGTCTTCACCGATCTGGCTTAACACTAAAGGGTAAATACTCCGATTTAATCCTATAAGCATTTAAGCAATAGGTCTTTGCCGCTCAAAAGAACCTTAAGCACGAGTTCATTTGGAATGAACTTGAACAGCACAAGGCTAACACGTAGGCGATCAGGCGCACGGCTTTGGTACCCCGTGAGACTTGTGATGCGGGTAAGCGCGCCTAATTTCCGACTAGATCTAAAGACTCAACAACCGCCTAAGAAGCTTTTACAGTTTGAGTAATGGAGTAAGTCTTGCACAGGGGATCAATCGCAAAAACGCCGTATTCGTTTGTCACTTGGCCTTTCGTATTACTCCGCAATATTTTCCATCTGCTGCTCTGCAAGCTCTAGTTGCCCCTTACTGACCGTTGATGGCTCACCCGCCGCTGCTGATTTTGACCAAACCCCGCACACCATTCTAGATTACCTGCTCGGTCTAAGGTTTTCTTGAGTGCAGAGTTAAGTTGACGCCATTGATGGAATTGGTGCTAAATATTGTTTATAACTAACTAAATCTAATTGTTTCTTTGAGAAGTAATATCTCCATGCCTTAGGATAGAATGGCTCCGAGCATAAACGTGCCATAGGTATTTCGAAAATTGTGCCCTAGGCATTAGAGTAGATGTTCTAACAACTATGATTTTAAATTTGAACTGGATAGCGTATATGACAACCGAAGTTAATTCACAACGCTCACGTTTTCTAATTATATTTGCTTTGGTTTTCGCCGCTGAGGCAAACTTTAGCCTGTCTTTCCACGTGCCTCGGTTTTTTCGTCCAACGGTATTGGAAGTCTTTCAGTTCACTAATACCCAGCTTGGCGACGCGTTTGCCGTGTACGGCGTGGTCGCAATGGTGTCGTATTTTTTTGGTGGCGTGATCGCCGATCGTTATTCTGCTAGGGCTCTGATGTCCATTTCCTTGTTGGCCACGGCCGCGGGTGGACTTGCAATGGCGAGGATTCCTAGCGCAACGGGCATGGCACTCTTGTATGGATATTGGGGCGCGACCACTATTCTACTCTTTTGGGCCGCTATGATTCGCGCCACCAAAGAACTGGGTGGTGAACAGTCTCAGGGTCAGGCATTTGGCATATTAGACGGTGGCCGCGGATTAATGGCGGCTGGCAGCGCCAGTATTGCTGTGCTGTTACTGACTTGGTTGTTGCCAACGGACGTGGCTCTCACAACTGATGCTCAACGAATCTTAGGCTTGAAAACTGTCATCTATTTTTATTCCAGTATTACGTTTTTGGCGGGGCTGCTGATTTGGTTCATTATTCCAAATAGTGAACCAACAGATTCTTTAACCGTAAAGCCAAACTTTTCACAATCATTTTCAGGTGTTTTTGAGGTTTTCCATAGGCCACAGGTATGGGCTCAAGCGGGAATAATTGTCTGTGCCTATTGTGCGTATAAAGGATTGGATAACTACGCTTTGTATGCGGTCGAGGTGCTTGGTTTTGATGAACTGGAAGCGGCTCGACTCACGTCGAATGCAGCTTACCTGCGAATTGTTGGGGCCATCGCAGCCGGGTTCATCGCCGACCGATTCAGCGCGGGTAAGATAATACTGCTTTCATTTCTACTGTTGCTTATAAGCTACTCGGTACTCGCAAGTGCGCTTCCGGAAGAGTCCTCACTGGTACTGATTTATGGAAACCTGTTAGTGACGTTTCTATTTGCCTATGGCTTGAGAGGCATTTATTTTGCGTTATTAGAAGAATCCAAGACCCCAAAACATTTGACCGGAACTACCGTAGGCCTAGTCTCTGTATTGGGATTCACTCCGGATATTTTCTTCTATCCAATCGCTGGGCGCATCCTAGATAGTGCTCCCGGTGTGGTAGGCCATCAAAATTACTTTATGGCGCTGGCTGCGCTGATGTTGGTAGGGCTGCTGATGACGCTTGGACTACTTGTCTTGAACCGAAAAACGTACGCTTAGAATACGCAGTTGTTTACAAAGCTATTTAGTGACAGAAGTCCTAGTTGCACGGAATCCGTTACCAGGCTATTTCTCGAGGTTACAAAAGCGAGTCCAGGCAACTAATTTAAGGCTTTCCAGAAGGATTTACTCGTCAGTTTCTTGACAAATTCCATATTGATGAGTATCCGAACACACAAAGCGCTGCATAAATTTCGTCAAGTAATTCCTTATGGCGGGTAACCAGTTGCTGTGCCCGAGCGATTTTTTCAAAGTGGCTAGCTGATTCCGAACTATCTGAAATAGAGCAATCATCTCGTTCTAGCGCTTCTGCTTCCAGCTTATTAATTCAGCTTATCAGCTCAATTCGTTTTTGCTGGAGACTCTCCTGCAGAAAATTCAATTGTTTGCCGGTTAAGCCAGCCCTGTCTTTAATCATCGCGCTACTAGACTATCGTTGATGCAATCACTAGGTTTATTCTCTGCATAGGATATATTCTGCAAAATATTTTTTCTCATCCAACACTTTTCCAATAATCTGAAAGTCACTTTTAGCAATGATAGTGTTAATAACCTCATCGGAGTATTTTCTGGAAATCTCCAGTTGAATTTTCTCACCCTTTTGAAAAAGAAAGGTCTTAGACAGTTTATCAATGTTGACCTGCTGGTCCGCCAAACTTTCAAGATGACTGCTGGCAACGCCGCTCTGCTCGCAGTATTCTGGTCGATGAGCAAAAGTATCTAATGAAAAATCAGCATCAAGCTCGCGGTTAATTCGAGTCAATAAATTAAAGTTGAACTCGCGTGTTGCGCCTTGTTTATCATTGTATGCAGGTAGCACATGGTTGCTTGGCTTTTTTAGATCTAAACCTAACACCAAGAAATCTCCGCGGTGCATATTTGAACCAAGTTGGTAGATAAAATCTGTCGCCTGCTGGTCCGTATAATTGCCTAGGTTCGAGCCCAGAAAAAATACAATCTTCTTGTGTGAGCGTTGTTTAAGTGACGATAATACATCGAAATAGTCGCCATGGTGCGAACGAATCGACAAGGCGGGTAACTCCTTTGCGAGCATCGTCTCTAATTGCTTAAGCGAATCCTCTGAGATGTCAACCGGGAAATAGCTAAGGTAATATTTTTGTTCCGTCATAGATCGGAGTAAGTGCAATATCTTACGCCCATCGCCCGGGCCTAACTCAATTAGCTCGACGTGATGATCCGTTTTAATATCGAATAGTTTGATTAGGCGATCAGATTGAAGCATGAAAATTTCCATCTCAGATCGAGTCAAATAGTATTCAGGCTGATTCATGATCTCGACGAAAAGCTCACTACCCCGCTTGTCGTAAAAGTATTTTGAACTAAGAGATTTGGGCGAGCCGCTCAGGCCAAAATCTACATCCTCTATGAACTGGTCAAGAAATGTCATTTGCCAACCTTATACTGGTTAATTGCCATCGTAAATGTGGGTGAAAGAAATTTCTATACGTCGGCCTGCTGTGTCCAAGCGCCGTAGCGTCAGACGCTCCTTTGAGAACCATTTGATTCACCATAAATTTCCCGTTGTATTCACCAACGGCGCCTTCACTTACTTGATAATTTGGATAGACCTGATAGCTTGAACTAGTCCATTCCCATCGTCTGCCCCAGGATAGGTCGCCGCAAGCCAGCTCCCATTCAAACTCGCTCGGTAAACGACAACCTTTCCACTGTGCGAATGCCGCGGCTTCATAGTAAGAAACATGACTCACAGGTCCGTCCAGGCTAAGTTCTTGTAATCCTTCAAGTGTGTAAACCCACCAACTAGTATCTCTTTGCTTGAGCCAGTATGCCGGACAGCGGACTGCATTGTCCTGCAGCCAGGCCCAGCCATCATCCAGCCAATACTGAAAATTCTCATAGCCACCCGCTAGGACAAACTCCAGATACTCGGAATTGGATACTAGTGAGGTTCGTATCTCGCACGAATTAATAAGCACTTCGTGCTGTGGCTGTTCATTGTCAAAACTAAAGGAGTTTGCTAGTGCGCCAATCTTGTGTGTTCCAGCTTTGATTCTCACCCATCGCGGATCAGGGGCATCCAGCGGGCGTTCCCACCCTAAGCCCGTTTTATAGACTGGGAAAATTGGGTTTAGAGAAAACGTGTATTTAAGATCTGTGATCAGTAGCTCCTGATGCTGTTGCTCGTGATTGATCCCCAACTCGATTAGATCTTGAGTCTCTTGGCTCAAGATCTGTGAACAAAGTAATTCAAAAGCATTGTCAACATGCCTGCGGTATTCATATACGCGGGCTACTGTTGGTCTAGTTATGATCCCGCGCTGATCACGGATTGCGCGTTCACCGAGGCTTTGATAGTAGCTGTTAAACAAGAAGCCAAACACAGGATCGAAAACTTTATAATCTGGGCTGTTTGCTTTGAGGATTAACTCCTCAAAAAACCAACTGGTATGCGCCAGATGCCATTTGGGTGGACTGACAAAAGAAGCAGGCTGAGGGACATAGTCCTCGATCTCCAGTGGTCCACAAAGATCGACAGTATCTTGTCTGATCTTCAGGAAACGATTTAATAATGTTTCCGAGGAGGTTGTTTGGTTAAGAACTTGCATTTGACCTTCGCCCAGCAGGCATTAAAGTTTTCATAATTGAGCCAACCCATCTAAAGCGCAGGGCCTAAGGCCCCCCCATTGTAGGATGTGCGAACATTACGCCAAGTTTGCGCAGTAGTTTAAAAATCCGACAATCACTCGCGAGTTGGTATAGATCCAAAAGAAGTGAGTCGATCTTCTAAAGAGTAGAGTAATTGAGACAGTTTTGAACTAGTCATTTCAAAACTGTAAGTCTTGTATGCTTGCTCAATCGCAACAACTGTTTGTTCGTTCGCCTCTTGGCATTGCGCGTTGCTCCGCAATATCTTTCATCTGTTGTTTCGCAAGCTCGAGTTGATCTTTGCTGAGCGTTGATGGCTTGCCCGCCGTTGCTGCCTTTAGCCATACCTCGCAACACCATTCCAAATTCACTGTTCTGTCTAAGGCTTTTTTCAAAGTTTTCGCAACCGTGATCGAACCATGGTTTTTCATCAATACCGCTTTGTAGCCCGGTAATACCCCTACTACTGAAGCTGCCAATTCGGCAGATCCAAATGTAGCATAGGGCGCTACTGGAACTTCGCCGCCTAAATCAATCATCTGATAATGGATAGCTGGTAGCGAGTCCACCAGAGTAGTTACTGCTGTCGCATGCACGGAATGCGTGTGTACGATGGCTTTTATTTCTGGATCAGATTGGTATACGGCTATATGCAGAGGCGTCTCGGAAGAGGGCAATAACTCGCCATCGACCCAATCGCCTTCCATCGTGAGCACACAAATATCTTGCGCGCTAAGGGAATCATAATCTGTGCCACTGGGGGTGATAACGATTTCTTCACCAACGCGAATGCTCACATTGCCCGACGTATTAACCACCAGCCTTGTTGTGAGTAAAGACAGTGCGGTAGTAGCGACTTGTTCGCGAAGCTCTTTATGTACAATTGAATCGGTCATTAAGAGTCTCTCTCTGCGCTATCTTTATCTTTGTTAGCTTGAATCACTAAGCTATCCAGCGCGATGGTAATCGCGTTGCGTATGCCTTTGTCACGTGCGCCGGCATCTGGCACCGTGTTGCCCGCCGCCACATTACTGACGTAGCCATCGATACTGACGATGCACGCGGCAGCAAGTTTGTTTAAACCTGCGATCACCAATACCGCGGCGGCTTCCATCTCAAAAGCCAGCACTCCCGCGTTGCCATACCTAGTTTGTAGTTCGCCTAAATCAGGGCAAGTAAACGCATCTGAAGTATGCAAGATTCCGGTGTGAGTGGTGCAATTTGAGTTGTTGTCTAGCTTTTTTGCGACCCTACGTAGTGTTTCTGTTAACTCAGCATTAGGTACCGCAGGAAACTGTGCGGGGACAAACTTATGTGAAACACCTTCGTCTCGTACGGCGCCGTTAGCAATCACTACATCGCCAGGTTTCACATGCTCCACTGCCGAACCAGCAGTGCCAACTCTAATCGCGGCTTTAACCCCTAGCTTAGGTAAATCTTGCACTACCATAGTGGCGCCTGGGCTGCCGAGGCCGGTGGAGATTACTGACATTCTTACCCCTTTATAATGACCCGTATAAGAGTGAAACTCGCGATTTGCCATCACCAATTCGCCGTCATCAAGCCACTCTTTGGCAATCAGCGCAGCGCGGGCTGGGTCTCCGGGCAATAATACATAATCGCCCACCTCGTCTGGTAGACAGCGAGTAGCGCGGCATTTTGCTCGCTGCGGATCATCTATTTCAGGTAAACCATCTGCCTGGGTTCGCCATGCGTCGGATATTTTCATCATCTGTCTGTTTTTGAAAGTCTAGTCTTGCTTAGTAGTCATATATTACACGATTGCGCCGGGTATCTTTTCAATCGTATCTAAGTATTGCGCTATCTTATTAGAATCAAATACTCCTCTGTCGGTAATAATCTTGGTGACCAATTGCGGTGGCGTAATATCAAATGATGGATAATAGCCTGCAACGCCAATAGGCGCAGTGCGTACGCCTGCCCAATTGACGATCTCCTCGCCATCACGATATTCAACTTCAATATCGGCTTCGCTGGCGCTTTCTCTATCAGGCCCGCTTTGTCTTAAAGTGTAATACGGTAAGTTGTTTGCGTTTGCGGCTAAAGCATATTGATAGGTGCCGACCTTGTTACAAACGGTACCGTCCATGCATACTCTATCTGCCGCCGTAACAAATGCGTCCACCTCGCCTTGGCGCATCACAAAGCCCCCCATGCCATCGGTGATTACTCTTGTTTTGAAGCCAGCTTGCTGAGCACATAAGGCGGTTAATCGCGCGCCTTGTAGATATGGCCGAGTTTCACTGCAAATAACGTTGATGCTCTTGCCACGTCTGGCCGTTTCCATTAACAGATAGACATAGGAACGATCCGGGAAGCAGTGAGTAAGAATGGTGGCGCCGTCATCCAATAAATCACAGGCATTCTTACCAGTTTCATAACCTTGCTTTGCAAGAGCGGTAGCGGCTTGATCTACCAAGGCGACAATTGCAGGCTGCATCGGCAAACCGTTTATCACAGCCTGCTCGGCAGCGCTAAGACAGGCCTTCATCATTCTTGCGATGGCCAAACCGGTGGGGCGTGTTTGGGTCAGACGTTGCGCTACCACCTGTAATTCTTGAGTTGTGTCCGCCACACCTAACGCAGCACTTAAAGCCAGTCCATATCCGGCCGCTATCGAAATCGAGAACGCGCCCTGAATCACCATGTCTTCAATGGCTTTTGCCACCTCTTCTACGTTCGTTAACTGCAGATACACCTCTTTGAGCGGCAGCTGTCGCCGATCTAGCATACGAATATGATCATCTTGCCATTGCGCCATGCCAGCCCGACGCATGGGTAATGGAATCGATTTATCGGCAAACACGCCTTCCCAGCCCAACTGAGGTTGTTCTAACTTAAGCATATTTTTTTGCCGCAATAAAAGTTTCTAAAACAATGCCACGCTGAGGATTGCTGCCACCTAGTAACAGCGTATCGTTTAATACAGGTTCCAAGTAGAGCTTAACCCTGGCGAAGTTACCTTCGGCAAATGCCAGCGCGCCGTTTAGTAAGTTTTGTAGATAATGCGGATGGTCCTGGCGTAATATTTCAGCACGCAGTGACGTCACTTCTGGTTCTCGGCCTGAGAGTGCGGTAAGTAAAACACGGTGCATGTCGACAAAGCCAAAACCCAACTCTGGGTAATGATGTTTTCCATAATCAAGCGTTTGTTCAACGAAAGACGAATCAAGCGGCATATTATGTAATGCACAACGCCAAAGAATCGATGCGTTGTCGGAAAAAGTCGTCAACGGCATTGGGTCTGAGATGCTGGGGTCAAACTCATCTTGATACAATCGCTGCATTTCAACTTGGTCGGTGCTACCGCTTTCTAGATTCAGTAGCGCCAAGTGCCAGACTAAGTGGTGCCGCATATCTGAATTAGTCTGATGATCGTGCAACCAAGTAGTCAAAAACTCCACACCTTTTGCAGTGTCGTTTTGCTCTTTATAAACATGACTTAGGGAGTGCGCGCAATTTCCATTGGCCGACTGCGCCCAGGCTCTTAGAGCTAAATCCTCGCCATCAGCGCTTGCGCCACATTCTGCTTTAGAGAAGGCCAAAGCGCTTAAAAACCACCAATCGTTTGCAGGCCAATCTTTTTGATAATGCAGTAGCAAAGCAAGGCAGCGCTCACGCCAATCTGCTTGCTGACTAAATGCCAAAAGACCGAAAGGGCCTACAATTAACGAAAAAACGAATCTATCTAAAGGCCATCTATCTATATGGACGAAGGCCATGGGCAAGGCGTTCTCCTGAAAGTTCATAGTTGCTGTTAAAACATTGATCAAGGATGCCTCACGATCCGTGACCTCACCAATTAGCGCTTGTGCGGCGGCTAAAGAGTTTTTCGAGTCGTCGCCAAACCCATGAAATAATTGTTGCTTTGCTAAGGCTGCATGGGCGAGTGCAAAATTTGGTTCAAGCTTAACAGCCTGGCTTAGCTCGGCGATGCCACTGGCGTCGAAAGTGTCCGCGCAGTGTAGGCCTGCTTGCCAGATATCTAACGCCGCACCGGAATTGCTTACCGGCATGTCATATAAATCGTTAGCTGTTTCCAATTTGGTTATTTCTCCTAGTGTTTACTCTAGCAGTTTAAATTCGCTCAGGCAGTTTAAATTTGCGTTAGCGCTTGGTCTAGATCAGTCAGCAAGTCTTCAATGTTTTCAATGCCGACCGATAGTCGCACTAAACCATCGGTGATTCCGGCCGCTTCACGCACTTCTTTGGGAACTGAACGATGGGTCATGGTTGCAGGATTCTGAATAAGGCTGTCAGTCGCACCTAAACTAATCGCAATTGACGGGATAGACAAGGCATCTAAAAACCGGTGTGCGGCAGGGATGTCGCCTTTAACTTCAAAGCTCACTAAACCACCAAAGCCATTGTGCATTTGACGCTTAGCTAGATCGTGATATGGATTGTCAGTCAGGCCTGGGTACAGCACTTTACCCACTTTAGGATGTGACAGCATGTATTGCGCAACGGCTAATGCATTGCTTGCATGTCTTTGCATTCTGACTTCTAAGGTCTTGAGCCCAATGTTTATCATCCAGCTATCTTGCGGGCTAGGCGTTGAGCCGAGCTCAGAGGCTAACTGTCCAAGATCACCAAAGAAATTAACGAAGTCTGCATGACGACTTACCACCATGCCGCCGGTTGTGACACCATGACCACCTAAATACTTGGTCGATGAATGTACCACTAGATCAGCGCCAAGACCAAGCGGACGCTGATGGTAGGGCGTGGCAAAGGTGTTGTCCACGATCAACCAAGCATCATTTTCATGGGCTAAATCAGCCAAGCTGGCGATATCATGAATATCCATGGTTGGGTTTGACGGCGTCTCGATATACACCACATTTGCCTGAGGCGTTTCTGCGAAGGCGCGCTTCCAATCTTCGGGATCAAAACTATTTACGAACTGCGCTGTAATACCAAAACGCGGCGCGACATCTGTCCAAAACGTATGCGTACCTCCATAGATACTGGTTTGCACAAGGGCTATATCCCCCTGTTTCATTCTGGATAGAACGGCGGCATTGATAGCCCCCATGCCCGATGACGTAATGTAGGCGTCCACCAGTTCCTTAACCGGTGTTTGTGGAGCAGCTTCAATTAATTCAATTCCTTCCAAGTACGCTATTTTTTCAGCCAGCTGTACAGAGTTAGGATTTCGGCCTCGTGTATACACATAGCTTTCGGTATCTTTGAAACTGAAGCAATCAAGCGCAGAAGCCACATCATCAAAACCGAAGGTAGTGGTTTGATAGATGGGCATAACATGAGCGCGCAGGTGATGTTTATGTTCGGCCACGTGATTTACTAGGGTTCCAATACCACGGGACGTAGCTGTCTGCGATTGTTTGTTTTGATCTTTGTTCAAGGGTGTCTCCAAAATTCCAATTCAGTAATATCTGCCATCGGATGCAAATGCCAACGCACAGTCTAGTCTATAATGCAGTGATTATCGATTAGTCGTATCGCAAAAATATGAGCCAACAAAGCAGTATTAATAATTCTAAGGAAAGTAATGCTAGCAAAAGTAATTTGCTTGGATTCTGGCAATTACTTAGTCTTTCGATGGGGCAAGTTGTGGGTGCCGGGGTTGTCGTGCTCACGGGTATTGGCATCAGCATTACCGGTTACGGCGTGCCATGG
Organism: Polaribacter sp.; assembly: GCA_047621785.1. Lineage (GTDB taxonomy): Bacteria > Pseudomonadota > Gammaproteobacteria > Arenicellales > Arenicellaceae > Arenicella. The sequence continues at coordinate 13,897 of JBLHMH010000043.1, forward strand.
GCGTTTGTACTCGCCTTGGGGATCGTTTTTTTGCCTTCCTTATGTATCGCCGCCTTAGGCGCAGCGATTCCTTCTACGGGCGGTACTTATACCTACGTTCGAGATTTAATAGGTAATAAAACAGGTTTTTTCTATTTAGCACTATTGGTTGCAGGGCAATTAGTGTTGGCCACCTATGCCCTAGGCTTTGCTGATTACGCTGCTGAGCTAGCGCCTGGAATTAATACCCAACTGATTGCGGCTATCGCGATGATTTGTTGTTACGTTGCCAACCTACTCGGCGTGCAAGTAGCCGCTCGCTTTCAGCTATTAATGGTAGGTCTTCTAATCTTTTCATTGGTCAGTTTTGTGGTTGTTGGAGTCACTTACATAGACAATTTTGAAGTCTACAACAACACTGAGACGGTGATGCCTGCGGGTGTGGGTGCGTTTATTAGCGCCGCATTTTTATTACGTTACGGCATGGTCGGCAGTGAATTTGTCTCAGAACTTGGCGGAGAATCCATCAATCCAGGGCGCAACATTCCGCTGGTTATGATGACTTGCCTTGCATTCGTGACGGTCCTTTATGTGGGAGTCGCGATGGTCGCTACAGGCGTGTTACCTCTGGACGCCGTAAAGGGGCAATCTCTAGCGTTTGTTGCGAAAGAAATATTTCCTCATTCCTTTTATTTATTTTTTGTCATCGGCGGCGTGATGCTGGCGCTGATCTCGTCTTTGAATGCGATTTTTTCCTGGTGTACCAAGGGTCTTTACATTGCAGCTCATGATGGATGGATCTCAGACAAACTCGCGGTTACCAATCGCTTTGGTACGCCGTATATTTTGTTAAGCGTGTTTTTTGTGGTCGGTATGATCCCGATAGTGACCGGCACCACACTTGAGTACATCACGGTGCTTGGCAATGCTGTAGGAATCGTGTTTGGTATTATTCCAGCACTGGCTCTGTACAATCTAAACACGCGGCGACCAGAGGCTTATGCCGCTGCCAGCTTCAAACTGCCGGTTGTCGCAATGAAAACCATTCCGTTAGTTGCTCTAGCCATTTATGCTTACGGGGTTTACTTAAGCTCTATCGATTTCATTAGTCGCGACCACCTTGTTGCGTTTGCGGTATATGCTGTGGCTATATTAATTTACGCCAAATGGCGCGAGCCGACTGTTATCAAAAAGCGTGCTAGCCAAAATTGATAGAAAGACCATTAACCAGACCGATAGAAAATTCCTATGCGAACTTTAATAAACCTGTGCGGCCTATTACTGCTTATTGTTAGCGCGTCCCTGCATGCCAACGAGCGCAGTACCGCTAAGCATTTTGAAAAAATAAAGATCGACCCAGTACTGCTGAGGCAGTTTCTTTACGCCTTTCCTAAAGGCGGTGACTTACACAATCATATAGACGGCGCTATCTATGCTGAAAATATGATTACCTGGGCGGCGGCCGATGGACACTGTGTGAATCTTGACTCATTGGAACTCAGTCCTTCGCCGTGCGCCCCGCAAGACAATCGTCCAAGCGTGGCTAGCGTGAAAAACAACGGTGATATTGTCAATAAAATTATCGACGCCTTCTCGGTACGAAATTACCAATTGCGCAGTCAGTCGGGCGCTGACCAATTTTTCTCTACCTTCTCAAAGTTCTTCCTTGCAACCTTCGGGCGCGAAGGCGATATGCTCAGTGAAGTAACTCAGCGCGCGGCAAATCAAAACATCGACTACCTTGAGTTAATGCAGTCTTGGAATATGGGCGACGCGCGCGCTAGTGTGCATCAACTAGACCAGCAGGAACGACTAATCGATGCAGCAGCAACAAAGACCAGCGCTCAAATTGATGACATCGAAGCTAGGCGACGTGAGCTACAAAATTGCGATCAGGATAATGCTGCTACTGGATGCCAAGTTCAGGTTCGTTATCTGGCTCAAGTACTAAGGAACTTTCCACGCGATCGAGTGCGCGCTCAAACTAAGCTTGCGGTGCGTATGATGCAAAGCGACCCCAGAGTTGTCGGGTTAAATTTTGTCGCACCTGAACATGACCCAAGGAGCCTTAGAGATTACCGCTGGCAAATGAAAATGATCGCCGAGGAAGCGTCGATACTGGCACAAGATAAACGTAATATAAGCTTACATGCCGGTGAGCTCGCACTAGGGTTAGTGCCACCTGAAGAGTTGGGCTTTCATGTCAGAGAAGCAATTGAGGTAGCCGGCGCCAAGCGAATTGGGCATGCGGTTGATGTTGTCTATGATCCTGATGCGGCTGAGTTATTAAGCAATATGTCTAGTAATGGCATCGCTGTTGAGATCAACTTAAGCAGTAATGATGTGATTCTGGGTGTGAGTGGCGACCAGCATCCGTTTCAACTATTTCGCAGTCTCAACGTACCGTTGACTATTTCAACAGATGACGAAGGTGTCTCGAGAATTGATTTGACGCATGAATATCAACGCGCCGTTGAAACCTATAGTTTGAGCTATAGGGACATTAAAAAAATGGCTCGCAATGCTTTGCAGTACTCGTTTCTGGAAGGGGAAAGTTTGTTTTTAGACGGGGGTACTAATAAAATAGTACCGGCGTGCAAAAAAGAATTTAAAAATAGAGCGCATTTACATTCAGCTTGCCATGATTTCTTGAATACCAGTGCCAAAGCTAAGGCACAGTGGGGCCTGGAGTTGAAAATAAACGAGTTTGAGAATTAGCTTCTATGTTCCCAACCCAACCCTAGTATTGGGAATTCTTTTTCCTTTTTGCAGTATTCTTGCGTTCTTCTTTTCTGTTTGATAAAACTTCGAAATAGCGATTAACGGCACTGACATTCAGAGCATTTACAACTGGGAGTAAATCTCTTTCTGCTAAATCAAGTTGATAAAGCAGTGGTTTATATGAATAGGCTTTGCGGCCGAAATTGCGCATTGCTTCTTTTGCGAAAGCGTCTGGTGATCTTCCATAGGCTGCAGTGAAACTCTCTAACGAATCTCCAGAAGCTCTATATTTCACTATATAGTCACCTAATTCATCTCTGTATACGCCGTCGTCATGCACCAAGCTATAAATCGCGAGCAACCAATATTGCGCGTAGGAATCGGCTCCCCACCTCCTCTTTAGGCCATCATAATCGTCTTTAACTAGTTTGTTATAATTGACTTCGCGGCTTAAGTACTGCCATCTTTTGACGTTAGCCTTACCCACCACAGCAATGTCCTCATGATACTCAACTGTGGACAAAATCTCTGCCAGACCTTCATTCCACCACCGAGGGTATTTCTTCTTATCATAAGCTTGAGCAATATGAACATATTCATGCTTGATCACCGTTTCAGATTTCATGCCGCGCCTTGAAGCGGGCATAACTATTATCGGTAAGCTATCTATAGTAGTAACGAACCCAGCAAGGTTCCGATGCCACGAGTAAGTACGAAATTCCTTCTTTTTCCGAAATAGTAATACATTGGTTTTCTCTGCGTTAAGAGGAACCTTCACCTTAATGGCTTTTCGAACGACCAGCCGGAACGTTTCGAGTTCTTCCAAAAGCGACAGTACTTTTTTCTCCTTGGCATCGGAGTGGATACGAAAATACTTATTCTCGTAAGTCCGCCACTTACTCCAGTCTTCTTTAGCAATGGCTGTTTGACAAAGTACCGCAAGCAGCAAAGCCACTACTGAAAAATTTGATATTAAACGCATCAATCCCTTATCCCTGTAATCAATTAAAACATCAAATCCCATTCGAGTATTTGCAAACAGTATCATCCCATAAAGATATGATTTAGATGCAATGGTACATTTTAAGAGGGTCGATTTTGCCTCTAATTACGCGAATTTTCAATGCTTTATCGGCATGCTCCATCAGCTAAAGAGTTCTTCTTGATTTGGAAAATACCACAAGTATTAGATTCTGCTTACCATGGTGTCTTGAATGCCGGTGCCAAAGCTAATGCACAGTGGGGCTTAGAACTCAAATTAATCCAGTTCGAAAAACAGCTTCCAAGGTGAGTTTGAAGTTTCCAGCTGACTATCTGAGTTGGGATTTTTGCTTTACCCGCCAAGGATTAAATAGAACTGGAGAAATTTGCCGGCATTATTTTTTCTCAATTAGGCAAACTGCAACCATTGCAAAATGATAATGATCGCTTAACTAAAGAAGTCGACGAGTTAACCGCTGAAGCTCAGATGTTGCTGGATATAATTGATACCCACGTAGACAATTAGACGATATAGATTATCGGCATGGGCCTGATAAACACCTTAAGCAGCCTCACTTTGGATACTTCTGCCGATGTTCTCGGCAACTTGGGCTGTTTATAACAAGCTTCTGTATAAGCGTGACTCAAGGAGTGAGTTTCGCAGGAATGGGTTTTCTCTTGTTTTGCCAGAAATCACCTACACCCAATGGTACGGATTCTAGTTTTACTATCGCTTCTTCCTTTTGTAGTGCCTAGCCAAGATGGCAGGCAACAATAATTCATGTTTGCCTTTTGCATTCATTTTAAATTAAATGCATCTATTTTGGTCTGCTAGACGTAAATAGGTTGTTACAACGGGTTTCTGCCCGAAACAACATTTTTTTCTAAATATGGAGGGCTACATGCCGACTAATCAAAATTATTTTCTCTTACGACGACTCTCTCGGGTCAAATTATTCACTTTATTCACGATAGGCTTTGCCGTTCAAGTTCTTTCAGTCACTGCAAGTGCTGCTTGGACCAGCGGAAATAAATTATTACTGACTGGCGGTGTTTCTTCCATAGAGGGCGCGGCTGGTGGCGGTCTAACTCCTTGGGCAATCATTGGCGGTTATGGTACCAACAATGAAATTGGCGGTAGTGCTTTTTATACACATACAGCCGTAGACGATTTCGATCTTGATGTATTCGGTGTCGCACTTGGTTACAAAGACCGAGTTGAGGTGTCATTAGCGCGCCAAAAGTTCGATGTCAGTGACTTGCGACAAAAAGTATTGAGTGGCCTTGGGGCAGACGCTATCGGCCGTGATGAGATCACACAAACGGTCGTTGGCCTAAAAGTACGTGTTGCGGGCAATGCTGTTTTGGATCAAGACCGCTGGCTACCACAAATAGCGGTTGGCGCTCAGTACAAGAAAAATAATGATGGAGATTTCGTGACCGGCGGTGTTATAGGAGCCAAGGATGATGAAGGGATCGACTTTTACGTGTCCGCCACTAAATTATTTTTGGGTCAAAGCCTTCTAGTAAGTAGCACGTTGCGAATGACTAAAGCAAACCAGTTCGGAATTCTTGGTTTTGAAGGAGATCGTAACGATGATTATGAGCCTCAGTTTGAATTTTCAACTGCATATTTGTTGTCAAAGCGATTGGCGGTCGGGGTTGAGTATCGATCTAAGCCTTCCAATTTGAGCAATACCGTTGGAGGAGCCGTTGATCTTTCTGAAGATGATTCTTACGACTTCTTTGTGGCCTATGCGCCGAGTAAAAACCTATCTATTACAGCTGCTTACGTAGATCTTGGCAATATTGCCAACGTACCTGCCGTTGGTGCCGATTATGGTGATCAAAAAGCTATTTATCTTTCTGCCCAGTTGGGCTTCTAGAATCACAGAAGAGCAAATTAACATGAATACAATTTTAGCAATAACAAAGAAAACGCGAACATTTACGGTCATTGGTTTGATTATGATTCTGAGCTTTTCAGTTCCAGCTCACGCCAATAAAACGTTTGATGATTTTGGTGGTTTAGAGGGTTTGACGAAAATCATGGACGAATTTATAGACGGCCTGGTGGCTGATCCGCGAACCCGAGATTTCTTTGAAAACTCAAATCAAGCACGCGTCAAAGCAATGCTCGTTCTACAATTTTGCGAAATACTCGATGGTGGATGCAAGTACCCCGGTATGGATATGAAAACGGCGCATCGAGGAATGAAAGTTAATCGCGCTGGGTTTAACGGCTTGGTCGAGCAACTCCAGTTTGCGATGGATAAAAGTGATGTACCGTTTTCATCACAAAATGTCTTGCTTGGTAAGTTGGCACCTATGTACCGAGATGTTGAGACTACTACTGGCGAGGCAGTACCGCCTGCGTTTGGTCGTACGGACGATTAAATTCTAACAATAAAGGAACGATACTTAGGCTGAACACATTGCAGATATTTTATTTCGTTATGATAGCCTGTCAAGGCAGTTGGGTTCCATGGGAACAATTATTGTTTGCATGGAACCGGATTTGTTTTTCTTATATGGTTAATCACCTGAGCTCTCCTAAGGGTAATTTTTGAGATGAAAAAACTGAAGCGACTGGCCATTATTGGCTCTGGTATATCGGGACTGACGACTGCTTTCGAGCTTTATGAGCATTACGATATTACCTTGTTCGAAAAAGAGGACTACTTTGGCGGCCATACCGATACACATGAGTTGTTGGTCGACGATGAAACTGCAAAAGTCGACAGTGGTTTCATTATTTTTTGCCCAGATTATTACCCGAATTTCTCAAATATGCTGTCGCGTCTTGAGCTGGGCTTTGAAGAAACAGACATGAGTTTTTCGGTGCTTAATCACAACAATGGACTGGTCTATAACGCGACATCACTTAATAAGATGTTTTGCCAACGACGTAACCTATTTCGGCTCCGTTTCTATCGTATGTTGTTCGACATCGTACGTTTTTACTCAAGAGCTTCTAAGGTGTTGGACGCTGATGATGAGCAAACTAGCGTTGGCGAGTACTTAAACAAACATAATTATGGCAAGGGCTTTGCCGAGGACCACTTGTTGCCAATGGTAAGCGCTTTATGGTCTGCTTCACCTGAACATGTACTGCAATTTCCGATTCGCCATTTAGCAGAATTTTTTCAAAGCCACGGTCTGTTTAAAATCATTAATCGGCCCAAGTGGTATGTCATTAAAAATGGCTCTAGTGCTTATGTTAATGCACTGCGTAAGCTACTACCGATCAACTGGAGTTCGTCCAATGAAGTAATTTCGGTTAAACGCGATACAATGGTTGAAGTAACAACTAAAGATCTCCAGCTACATTATTTCGATGCCGTGGTATTTGCGAACCATGCGGATCAAGTGTTGAGCATCCTGGACGATGCTAGCGACATTGAAAAGTCAGTTTTGGGAGCTATACCGTTCCAAAAGAACCATGTTTTGGTACACACTGACGTCGCGGTCATGCACCCAAACCCACGCTCTTGGGCGAGTTGGAACGCTGAAGTTCCGAAAAGCAACAATCATCACACGCAAAATGCCTGCACCGTAAACTATTGGATGAACTCCCTGCAAAACTTGACGCTTAAAACTAACGTGTTTGCGTCACTTAACAGCAGTCACAAGATTGATCCCAGGAAGGTTCTTGTTGAGCGATTCTACCAACATCCGGTGTTCACAGCGCAGAGTGTAGCCGCGCAAAACAAAAAAACACTATTGGACGGCCAGCGCTCTAGTTATTTTGTCGGGGCCTATTGGGGATGGGGTTTTCACGAAGACGGTGCTCGAAGTGCCGTAGAGGTAAGTAAGCTGATCCGAGAACAAATAAAATGAGGGGCTTAGGCATTTATAAAGGAGTCATTAGCCATCATCGGTCGCAGCCACGTGAACATCGCTTTTGCTACCGAACATTTCATGTCTGGGTAAATCTGCAACGCCTCGATTTACTTGATCAAGTCAGTGTTTTTTGGTCATCCAAAGGGCGAAACTTAGTACGCTTTAAGTCTCAAAACTATCTTGCTAACGGTACTCAAGCATCATCTACTGTGTACCAAAGAGCCTGTGACCAAGTATCTGACCATACCGGCAAAACCTTTACTGGTGACGCGTATTTGTTGGCGAACTTAAGTTATTGGGGCTATTGCTACAACCCTGTCGCTTTTGTCGCTTGCTACGAAGAAAACCAACTCCGCTACCTTATAGCAGAAGTGCACAACACACCCTGGGGCGAGCGATTTGTGTATGTCCACGACATTCAGTCACAAACAATCCAGCAAGATGATCAAGGTTATTACCGAGCCAGTTTTGATAAGTCGTTTCACGTTTCTCCATTTATGCCAATGGGATTGCAGTATCGCTGGACTTATAAAATAAGCGAATCGGTATTCTTTTTGAATATGAACTTACTTGACCAAGGTAAGTCAATTTTCAATGCGACCTTAGATCTAAATGGCGGTCCTTTGTCTGGGCTTCAGGCGAGTTACATGCCATTTCGTTACCCATTTACCTGCCTCAAAGTGCTTACTGCGATCTATTGGCAAGCGCTCCAACTGTGGCTCAAAAAAACACCATTTCACTCGTATACCAAATCAAGGTAATCACTCGTTTATGAAAGAGCAATTAAATACCGTTGCGTTAAGCCGAACCACTCTGAATGCTAGTTTCTGTCCTGAACCGCAGAAATTTAAATCGATGCTGGCCGATCTGCAAGATGTGGTTACGAACACCACGAATCACTCATTTG
>JBLHMH010000044.1:0-21340 GCA_047621785.1 Polaribacter sp.
GGAATAGCCATTGCAACCAATATAAAGAAAGGTATCACCGTCCAAACGATTTCGACCTTGGTACTATGGGTGAACGTTGCTGGCGTATAATTTTTACTTTTGCGGTGTTTGAAAATTGAATAAAACATCACACCGAATACAACAACAAAGATTATCACACAGATCCAGAAGATCAACATGTGTAGCCCAAAAATATCTCGGGCAACTTCCGTAACCGGATCTTGAAAATTCAAACGATATTCCGCTTGAGCTAAAGAACTGATGAAAAAAGTTGTTAAAAGGGTACCAAGCGCCAGCATTTTGCTTGCTGACTTGGTGACCAGTCTCATGGCTTTATATGACACCATAATAAAAGATACTCCGAGTTTGATGTGGTTTCGCGCAATAACCGTACTAAAGACGATTGGCATGCCGAATATTAACACTTATGTTGGCGATATTGTTTGAACGATTTTCACGTCCATGAAGATAGCATTTTTCACCCTTATGGTAAGGCGGTGAGAAGGTATCATAGCCACCCTAGCTCTTCAAGAAAATCAGCGCTGAATGTTAACAATATTTTCGCCGTTAATTTATTAAATACACAAATCGTCTAGAATTGTTTTTACAGGTAGCGCCACTTTGGTGACTGTTGGACACTTGCTTGACTTAAGGTAATGGGCGCACTCAATTGAAATTACCCTCTGATTGATCTAACATGGCAAGTGGTTGAAAGGAATCGCCGTAAGTAACAGTCTTGGTAAAGCGGCCCTGAATCGAACATAACATCACTACCTGCATGGATGCGGAATATGAAAATCAGGCTAAGCCAAACACAGGCGTTCGACTTAAAGGCCTTGCTAGCCAGAACAATACAACCACCTTTAAGCGCAGCGCTAAATTGGTTAGTGCCAAAACGATGTTTTGCTTGTGCTTTAGAAATAGCCGCTAGCGCACACCCCTGTTGCGACGCATGCTATGCGACACTGCCCTTTCAAAACGGATCCTGCCAACATTGTGGACAAGTATTTGCGGCCAAGCAAGATTTTTGTGGCCGCTGCCTCAGTGCAGCCCCTCCTTTTGACGCATGCTTTTGCGCGTTTCGATACGAATCGCCCATCAAGGAACAAATACAACGTTTTAAGTATTCTCAGAAACCTGAGTTAGCGGCCACAGTCGCTAAATTACTCTACGCCGAGATAATCTCAAACCAACTTGTGCTGCCCGATTTACTGATTCCAGTGCCTATTCATATTAGCCGCTTACGCGAGCGCGGCTATAATCAAGCTTGGTTAATCACTCAGAATTTGGGCGAACTAATTAACATTCCCTGCAGCAATACAATTGTTGAAAAACACAAATCGACCCCAGCGCAAGCAACATTAAGTCTTGCAGCCCGTAAAAACAATAACCGAGGAAGTTTTCGTCTTAAAACGCCCACATCAGCACGCAGTATTGCAATAATTGACGACGTGTTCACTACTGGCTCAACGGCAGCAGAGATTACTAAAATTTTAAAAACAAACGGTGTAGACTATGTTCAAATATGGGGGGTGGCTCATACCAATTGAGATAACGGTTTAGAGCTGTTTGGAAAATCGCCTAATTGCTGCTCTATTCGCTTAACTCGGAGAGTATAGAAAGGCGACTCACGTAAGAATTAAAAGTTAACCTTAAGGATTGCTCTAATAGGCTGAACAATGCGCTTAACATTAAAGCAATTGAAGTAAATGACAAAAAAGCATTCTGATTTAATCACCATCGCTAACGCAGACCTGGCCAGAAAACTAGACATTAACCACGAAATCAAAAAAGCTGCAGCCGCTAATTCTATGCCTCGGACTGAAGCCAAGCAAAACAGCTCTGCAACATCAGGCCGGACCAAAACAGTTGTCACGTTCAAACAAGAAATTCGGCACACTATTTTTATTCTCAACCTAATCCGTGGCTGCTTAGCAATAATCTTTGTCGGTGTTGGCATAGCCGCGATCATTAACCCCGACTGGAACCTCGCGCAGAGACTAACCAACAACAAGCTCTTTTTAATTGGGGCTTCATTGGTTTTGTTGTCCGCTGGTATATTCGTCTATATTAGCAAATACAAAAAGGACTTAGATTTTGACATATTAGTCGGGGCCCAGTTCACCCTAGACATGGTGTTAGCTGCGCTAATAACGTACAGCGCCGGCAGCGTTGAAAGTAATGCTGCCCTACTCTACCTAGCAGTTGTCGCAACCGGTAGCGTGGTGTTACCCCGCAAACACGCCCTAGGCCTAGCATCAGGCGGCATTATCTTAATGTTCTTCGAGCATTTTTATAGCATCTGGAACGGCGATACCATTATTCGGCCCCACTACGTCCTACTAGTTAGGTATAGCCTATTGATTCTAACGGCCAGCCTTTTAATATCCTATCTCGCCGAGCGAATAAAGGCCGCCGAATTCAAGGGTTTTGCCCCGGGCAACCAAACTATTGAAGACTATCTAATAGCCGAAGAAACTAAAGCGCTAAAAGCCGCCTTAGAGCAAACCCAAGGAAACAAGACAAAAGCCGCAAAGCTACTTGGAATGAAATTTCGATCTTTTCGCTACAAACTCACTAAATACAACATCGACTGACAATTATTGTCAGTCGTTTTTTTCTGAATTAATTAATGTTGTTATATAATAAACAACCACTTAAACACAAAACCTGCCCTTAACAATTAATTCATAAAAATCCCCCGCAAGGGATCAATACTCTGGTATAAAGACAGTCGTCCAAGTTAAAAAATGACTGAGGCTTAGCATTTATGTGTCGGTTAGGCAGCCTCATATAACCCAACTTACAAACTCAACTTTTATAAACCTATTTAGGAAAAACGAAAACGCAATGATAAACATCCAAAACAATCAAAAGGGTTTTACCCTTATCGAACTAATGATCGTAGTTGCGATCATCGGTATTCTTGCAGCGACTGCATTACCTGCATACCAAGATTACACAATACGTGCGAAAGTAGCTGAAGGTTTGAGCGTTTCATCTGGCGCAAAAGTTGCAATCTCGGAGCTTATACAAGAAGACGGGATTACTGATCATACCTCTATAGTAGACAATGCCTCCGTAGGTTTCCGGGGTGCGTCTTCTAAATACGTAGAGTCAGTTATAATTGCAAACGGTGTTATAACGGTTACTACTCAGGATACAGGTGCCGAAACAGAAGTTGCATTCACTTTGGAGCCTACGATATCAGATGGCTCAACAGATTGGGCTTGTACTAGGTCCGCTGGAGAAAATGCACACCTACCGAGCTCATGTCGTGATTAAGAGCAAGCTTATTTAAAGCTAAAAGGCGCTCAGCAAGTTGGCTGGGCGCCTTTTTCTATTTAATCAATATCCGTAAGCTCGTCAGCAATGAAACCCGCCCCAACGGTTGAACCAATACTAAACACACAAAGCACATCCGCTAGAACTATTTGGGTAGTGTTATTTGCCTCATTACTCATTACATCAACATTTCAAATTCGGTTTATGCTATTGATCAGCTTTATCGGAATTTTCGCAATACTCATCTCCTACGTAGTGTTTTCAACAGGAATCACTATTGAGAAAAACCGAAATGTTTTTTTGGTCTTGGCAGCACTGTTTATCTACTCCATTGTATTTAGTAATTTTACCGCCAGATCTGCGTTTTTAGCTCTGTCTTTTTTATTTTCCTTCCTTTTTTATTGCACACTCAAAGATCTAAAACTTAGCGCTATAAGCGGCAATAAAGCAGACTATATAGTGCTTTGTAAACTTGCAATCGCGATTTACAGCCTGGCTCATGCTGTGTTACTGGTCTACCAATATTCTCAAAACCCTGTTCGATCCACCGGTTTTTTTCTGGACTACAGCCAAGCATCAATCTTTATACTTATTAGCTTCTGCTTAGTTTACCCGTATCTCAAAAAACTAATAGTCCCCGGCTCAGTTCTCACGTTCATACTTTTCTTAGGATTTTTCACAACCTATTCTAGAACCTCAAATTTCCTATTGATTATCATGTTAGGGGCGATTGCCGTATTTGAATGGAAAAAGGGTGATATTAAACACCTAGCATTGCTATGTATCGTCATATTTCTTGCATATCTCTGTATATACGCCTATCCACTTCTAGTCGATGCAAATACAGTTAGCCGCGGTGGCATAAGCCAACTTGCAACCTTAAATAGCCGGGTTTACTACTGGGGCTCGGCGATCGATGCAATAAAAACCCACCCATTCATGGGTAATGGGCTAGGTAATTTTGAGTATTTGGGCATTAAAGATATCTACCCATTCCACACAATTCAGTACGTTCACAATGACTACCTTCAAGTTTGGGTAGACCTTGGACTATTTTGGCTGCTTGCATTTATTGCATTCTTGTCACGAAATTTGCTTCATTATCGCCCGAAGTTCAGCGATCTGGGCGTCAGTATTACGGCGATGGAAAAACAACACATAGCCCTGACTCGCTACCTTGCCTGGAGTCTTTTAGCCGCTTTGTGTTTGTACATGCTAATTAATTTTATTGTCCATTCTTTTTTATTACAAATTTTAATTGTGGTGATTTTCGTTGACCTTACTGAAGATGACTAAACTCAAAAAGCTCAGCGCTCTACTCGCTTCACTTGCAGTCCTTTATTCATTGAGCACTCATCTAGGCGGCCAATTTGAGAAACGATCAATTATTTGCCAAAACGGGATTTTAAAAGCAATTCAACCCTGGGATTCAGCTTGTTTTTATTCTGCCGTTTTTGAATCTGACGTTACTTTAGGCGATTTACACTATGAAAAATACCGCTTAGATTTATTTGCTGAGAAAGGCGGCTACTCGCCGATAATTAAGTGGTACCGCTCACTTTTCTATCAGAAATTTGGAGACAATTTTGAAATCACGGAAGACCAGATTGAATTTACTCACTGGGAACTTATTCGCTCACAGCCCTATAATCTACAAGCACACGCCATGTATCTTAACTACCTCGATCAACAAAAGACGCCTAACGCAACGCAGTCAGCCCTTGATAAATTTTGCACTCAATTCATTAAACTCGGCTCTAGCGATAAACGACCGATTGACAATCTTGAGTGGATAATTACCGATTCAAAACTAATTCTTGATTTTACATACTGTCGATCTCGAATCTCTTGAGTTAGCAGAACACGCAACCTCAGCAAAAAAGTAGTGCGCTTAATAAGGATTGGCGAAAAATTGGGAATTAGGTTTTAATGGCTTAATTCCCGACCAGCCTGTAATATAAATGAACTATATAATTAAAAGGCTTAGCGAGTCAGCCATTTTAATATCGAGCAGCGTGCTTGCGTATTGGTTCAGATTCGATTCATTCGTGATTCCCGACTACTATTGGATACCTGTCACAACCTTTGTGATTAGCGCATCATACTTGCTCGTTCTGGAGAGTGGCTCATTAGTTGGTTACGCTGCTATACGTGACGTTCGCGCCCTGCGTATCCTTTTGGCCATCGCCCTCGCAGGAATAATCACAGCAACTTGTCTATACCTCACCAAAACGGGAGAAAGTTTTTCGAGGGCCTGGTTAATATATTGCGTTGTGATCTCGTCTATCGCGCTCATAACAATTCGCAGTGTTGCCAAAGCGCTTATATCATTTGATGGGCCAGAATCAAACATTATCCTAATCGCCAAAGAGCACGAAGTATCTCAACTAAAAAGCGCTAAAGAGCAATTGGCAGTATTTCAGATTAGAATACTCGCAACTTTCGCACCAAAAAAGCATATCGGAAATTCAGGATTATTGGATATGAAATATGCACACGACTTTGTAGAGTCACAAAGAACCAAAGATGGTGGCAGTACCGCTGTTAAAGAGGTGTGGATAAGTTCTGAAGTTGTGGCCGAAGAAGGCGAAAAAAAATTCGCGAAGCTGTTCGCTGATTCGTCGGTTGAACTAAAATATCTAATTGCTTCACCGAGATTTATAAACTCAGGAGAGAGCTTTATTAGTCTAAGTAATCATATTGTTATCGACGCTGTGTCGAACACCAATATTGCATTGGACCTGGGCCTTAAGTTACTTCTAGACAAGACTCTTTCTTTATTCGCAATTGTATTTCTATCTCCGTTTCTTCTGTTGATCGCAATTCTCATTAAAATAGATTCCAAGGGTCCGATAATTTTTCGGCAACTTAGATACGGAGTCAGCGGCATTGAATTTCCAGTCTATAAATTTCGAACCATGAGCGACACCCAAGAAAACTCGGAATTCAGCCAAGCAACAAAGAACGATCAAAGAATTACTCGCATTGGTCTTTTTTTACGACGTTCCTCTCTAGATGAACTACCTCAACTCGCCAATGTACTGCTTGGTTCAATGTCTCTCGTTGGCCCCAGGCCGCATCCAATAAAATTAAACGAGGACTACCGCGACACAATTTCGCTCTACATGCAAAGACATACCGTCAAACCAGGAATTACTGGATTAGCACAAATCCGTGGTTTCAGGGGTGAGACTATAAGCGAGGGGTTGATGGAAAAGCGCATTGAGAGTGATCTTGAATATATTCGAAATTGGAGTTTTTCACTGGATCTAAAAATACTCGCATTGACTTTGATTCATATTATTAAAGCGGACAACGCCCATTAATAGAAGTGGCCCGAAACGCAAGCCTCAATCCGACCTACGCTCAGCGAGGCTCTAAGTCACGTAAGCACTAATACTCTGGAAAAATCGATTCCGACGCCCCAACTGCTCTTGAAGTGCTTTTGGCTCAAAATGGTATTATCTAATGAGCGGAAAAAACAACAATAAAATTGCATTTTATATAATAGGACGTAATTTAACTCTTTTTTCTATGTCCCGATTAATAAGTATTATTTTTAAATGAGTTTAAACACCATCAAACCAATACAAATTACCCTTATGGCTTTCTCAATGAGATTAACATTAAAAAAATAAGACAATACCACTCATAGTGTTTTTTTTACTCAGAGTTATTAGTCCTTGGAACTAGAAAAAACCGTTGTAAATGCTACGCGGTGGACCTCGGCATCAATGCTAGGTCGAGCAATGCTGTACTTTGCGCAAATCACAATATTGGCACGCCTTCTGGCACCTGAAGACTTCGGCCTAATGGCCATCGTAATATCGCTGACAACAATTTTCAGCATCGTATCCGACTTTGGAATAAGCAAGGTTATATTTTCTAAAAATCACTTCTCTCCAGCGGAATTATCAAATCTATATTGGCTAAATATTGTAATTGGCGCACTGATTTTTATTATAGTTGCCGCTAGCGCTCCTCTCATTGCCAAGATATACGGCAATGCTAAAATAGCAAGTCTATTGATTTTTTCAGCAACAATCGTACCCATAAATACAGTTTCCTCATTACTTAAGGCCATTGCTGAAAAAAAACTGGCCTTCGCGAGCGTATCTATAATTGAGCTAATAGCCATGTTTGTTGGCGTCACGTTCGCGATAGTAAGTGCTTGGTTTGGAGCGGGCGTTTATTCAATTGCCCTCGGCGCTGTCGCCACATCAGCGATGAGCACAATTCTAGTGGTGGCTTATTTGTCCAACGGCGTACGCCCGAAGCTAACAGTTAAAATAAGAGAGTTGCGCGACTACCTTACCTTTGGCGCTCATTCCACCGGCGAACAATTCATAAACAACATTAATGGTCAACTAGATATATTGCTCGCTGGATTATTTTTTGGTGATCAACTAGTAGGAATATTTAGCGTACCAAAAAATTTATTATTGAAACTGGGTTTGTTGGTAAACTCGGTTGCAACTCGTGTTGGGTTACCTGCAATAGCTTCTGTTAGAAATGACAGAGTAAGGATACAAAGTATTTATTTAAAAACTATTGCTATTACTAGCTTCGTGAACTTTCCCATTTTTTTCTTTATCCTATTCTTCGCCGAAAACATTGTTAGTGTATTTCTTGGAGAGGGTTGGGAGAGCTCCGTTATTTATTTTCAGATATTTTCTATTTGGGCCGCGATTCGTTCGACTGGAAACCCAGTGGGCAGTCTTGCTTATGCACTAGGGCGAGCAAGGCTAATCTTTTATTGGAATGTTTGTCTAACCGGTCTATTTTTTCTTTGTTATTTCTTAGGTCTTTATTTCTACGGTGCAGTAGGATTGGCTATAAGTATGCTTATCCTTCAGCTGCTTATTTTCATACTATTGTGGCGTTTTCTGATTCACCCGCTGTCGGGAATTCGACTAGTTGTTTATGCAAATCAGTTTGTTAGACCAGTACTTATTTCGGCGATTAGCGCATGGTTTGCAAACAGTCTTGTTTTTTACCTGGAGTCAGATTTCATAAAGTTAACCGCAGGGAGTATTCTAATGGGTGTTTTCTACTTGTTGCTTAGTTTGAAGTACAATAAAGGTTGCGTGGATATGATATCTTCGGTGATAGGCAAAAGGAAACATCTATAACATTTAATATACTTATAAATGAACTTAAAGCATCTTATTAAAGATACACCAGTTATCGGAGCTATGATTCACAAGTTCTATCAAAAGTGGATCAAGCCTCCTAAACCGTTTATTAATTCCCAACAATATTGGAATAGCAGATATGATGTTGGTGGAAATTCGGGTGATGGCTCATACAATCAACTTGCAAAATTTAAAGCAGACATACTTAATAAGTTTGTAGAGTCAAACAACATTAAATCTGTAATAGAATATGGATGTGGAGACGGAAATCAGCTCACCTTGGCACAATATCCTTCATACATTGGGTTTGATGTAAGCCCTGTAGCGATAAGCAAGTGTAGATCCATATTTGCGAGTGATAGCCTCAAGACCTTTAGGATTGTGGAAAATTATGAGGGTGAAATCGCGGAGCTAACTCTCTCGTTAGACGTGATTTATCATCTTATTGAGGAAAGCGTATTCGAAGATTACATGACTCGGCTTTTCAAATCTTCAAAAAAGTTTGTGATCATCTATTCATCCAACACTGATACAAACAAAAATAACCAGGCCGCACACGTAAAACATAGAAATTTTTCAATATGGTTAAAAAACAATCAACCAAATTGGCACCTGATAGAAGAGTTAAGCAATAAATATCCTTTCAAAGGCAATACAAAAACAGGATCATTCTCAAACTTTTATATTTACGAAATGCAAGAGTAAGTCAAAGTTTGATTTGTCCGGTTGTACCGAATTGAAGCGAGTCTTACTCGACTTTTTTCTGCTCGAAGCAGATCACATTACAATCAAATACAGACCTCCTCTTTTCTTAAAACTCGAGAGGAAACCGGCGTTGCATTAATTCCAGAGCTTCATCGTTTTTGTTTTTGAAGACATTCCCTAGATATAATGCACTAGTTTTGCTCCCTACCCACTCATAGAATACTGAATCAGCGGCAACTACTTTAGCGCTTTTTTCGTTCAGTCGTACCATCCAATACAACCAAATATCGTCAGCAGTGGGACAAAGGCTCTCAAAGAGATCTCGATTAGTCACCAAATCGCTAAAAACGCCAGGAGGGTATAGAATCCCACCAATACCCGTGGGCAATATAAAATTGCGATTAAACTTATCACTAATCTCAGAATTCTTAATCAATGGCCAATTATAATATGGCTCCATCTCCATTTTAGAATTAAGAGTTATCATTCTTGCCCTATGACAGATTGAAGTTGACCTGCTTACGTTATATTGCGCCACCAATTCTGATAACCATTTTGGATGGTAATAACTATCATCATCAGCTGTTACGATAAACTCATTTGGAAATTGCTCAAGTGTCGGAATTATCTTTTTATACGACCGCATATCATCCGTAGGAATAATGGTTAAACCATAGTCCTGAAGCTGTAAAACTGATTTAGGTAGCGACTTCATATCCTCCAACGCAATCCATAATAATAATCGGTCGTAGTTCATTCTTTGGTTAAGTAAAGAAAAAAGTGTCAAATGAAGCTTTGCGAACCTTGGGGGGTGACTAGTTAACGAAAGATTTAGGCAAGAAGGTAAGTTGTGAGAGGTTTTAGGTTTCTTGTCTATAGATTTCAAACGACTCCAAGTTTCTAAGCTATACGGGACAACCCTTCGAAGTATTTTACTCTTTAATGAACTCATTCTCTGTACACCGTCCTAGCGCTAACGTTTGAATTTTCGATATAATTTATTAATCATCTTAGCAATAATACTTTTTGCGGTTTCACGACTGGCAATAGTATAGGTTTTATTTGGCGACATTGTCTTTTGCGCTAGCGCCCAGTCAGTCTCAGGCAGCACCACTAATTTTCCGTAATTTGGATGCTGTTTAACTAAAAGTTCGAATACTTCCTTGATGTGGGGGATATTCTGTTCTTCCTCAGATAAAGACCGATGCGTTATACCGTCCGTTGAATTTCTGCGAGCATTAGCATCTGCGTAAGTCCAATAGTAATCATCAAAAATAATCCAACCATCCTTCTTTAGGAGTTTATCAACAAAGAAAAAAGCAGCTCCATCGATAGTCCAGTTCTTGGGCCCATCAATAACGCAAAGATCATAGACCTCATGACAAATATCGTCACGCGTGTGCTTCACTATCTCATTGTGCAAAAACCATGTGTATCCAGTTTGCATTCTTACAATTGAAGCAAACTTAGTAAATCCGGTCTTTGCCAATTGTTCCTCTGCAGTAGGTTTAAAAGTCTCCTTGGTTTCAAGCAAATCAACAGCTGTTACCGAACCTCGGCCAAGTTCATGTAGGGCCGCAGCCATGTAGCAAGTCGCGGTTCCATGCGCAATTCCTAATTCAAGAATGTTTGTTAACCTTTGCTCTATGACAAGGTCATAAAGATAGCGAGCGTTTTCTTTACTAATATATGGGGCATTTCCAACTAGTTTATGAATTTCTTCAAATTTCATTTTTCTACTCAACTATAGTGACTTGGTGAAACTATCTCTCAATCTGGGACGACACCTAGTGCTGGTTTGATTGTATTGTACTCTTCAATGAAAGGACAAAATTGTTGATTATTGGAGCAGCCATCAATCAAAAAAGAAGATTTACGGCCTACGGGAGAAGCTTAAAGAAAAGGCTGTAGCCATTGTAACGAACCCAGAAAACGACCGAAAAACCATCATGTAGTGAAAAATCAACGTCTGCATTCCAGGTATATGGTTTCATACTCCTTCGCTATACGATCAAGAGAGAACTTCTCCTTAATATCGTTGAGAGGAATTGCGCTGGAACTATCAATCAAATTACAGATAGCGTTGTTAATATTACTTTTCCCATCCCATACGATCCCAGCGGCATCACCAAAGATAGAAATAATTTCAAAAGGAGCACTACCTGGCATAACCACTACTGGAGTCCCACAGTAAAGTGATTCGACAACGGTTTTACCGAACGCTTCTTGCACCGAAAGCATGAGAAATACATCACTGACATTAAAAGCCTCAGCAAGACGATGTTCACTAATAAAGCCTAATGACAAGTATTTAAGACCAGCAATTCCCTGAATAATTTCATTCAGATTCGTCCCAAAAAAAATGAAAAAATAATCATCAGCATGAAGGCTCAAAAACTTCCTGACTTCACGGGGGCCTTTATACTCATCTCTAAGGTTCTGGGCGCCGACAATCACTATTTTGCGATTAGTCTTTATTTTTAATTTTTCTGTTAGTCCCTTTTTATCTGGCCTTTTCGAAAATACATCAGGATCAACCGAGTTATAAATGCGACTTAATCGGTCTTTGTTAATAATCTTACTAAGTGAGGCTTGTTCTAGCAACCAGTCACTGATTGCAACAAACCTTATTTTTTTAAATGCAGATACTTTCAAGCGAAACTGAACGGCCGAGATATCCTCTGTATGACTATCTGTGATTAATCGACACTTCCCGCAACCATGTTTAAATCGCTCACAACTCAAACTGTAGTGACAGCCGCCAGTCAATGGCCACATATCTCGCATTGTCCAAACCACATTATGCTTCTCTGCCAAACGAGCGGTTTCAGTGACGCTCAATGCATAGTTCACCCAGTGTAAATGGACAATATCGTATTCACCAAAATTGATAGTTGAGTAAACGCTCAATGGGTTTTCAGCAAAGCTATATAATTCAGAGCGACCGATGCCATGCCCAATCTGCCTAACCTCGCTAATCAATTGATTCGCTGAGTTAAACAATGACCTAAGTAGCAATCCCTTAGAAAGAATGTTCTTTATATTTTTTGGATAATTTCTATCAGTCGTTGCCAAATGAGAGTCAACACCAATGCCTAACAGCCCCTGATGTAACCGCAAAGCGCCTTTTCCCGAGCCACTTGATAGACTCCCCGATGTTAGATGTAGTACTCTCATCTAACTATTGATTTCCCTTTTGACATGCGATCTATGTGTTAATTAATAGTTAAAGTGTTTTGGTCAATTAAGACTGAAGATTAAACAGGTTTAGCCGCAAGCGACGAGTTGCGATTTTTTTGTTTTTGAAGTGATTGTATAACATCGTATCGAAAACTTAAGCAAACAATTCGATCCCTCCCCACTTACGTCGAAAGCCCGAATACTTTCTTAACCACCAACCAAATAAAATAACTATTGTAGTAAAAATACCGCCTCCATAGTCGACGAGGTTCTTTGTACAGCCTGTACAACCACTCTAACCCTCTGTCTTGCATCCAGGCTGGCGCCATTTTAGTCGCTCCAGAGTAAAAACTGAAAGCTGCTCCAACTCCCATAAATACTGCATCTAATTTTGACTGATTACGAGCAATCCATTTCTCCTGCTCAGGGCAACCTAATCCAACTAATACGATATCCGGCTTGGCTACAACTAGTAGATCTATGTCTATAGTCTCTTTTCCAAAAGTCGCTTCTCGATACTTCCCTACAATCTTAAGTTTCGGAAAGTGCCTCGAGATATAGGATTCAAAATCATCCAAAACCTTTGGCGTACTGCCGCCATACAGAAAAACACGTAGCTTGTGTTTTTGCGCCTTAGCTAGCACTTCGTTCATTAACTTCGGTCCGTAAACCCGATCCTTCAAGGCTGTTTTATAGAAACGGTTCATGGCCCAACGAACCGGCTGTCCATCTGGAACAATCAAATCTGCTGCCTGCACAGCGCGCCTGAATTCTTCGTCTCGTCTAAATTCCACAATTCCATGAACAGGCAACGCTAAGACTGAGAAACTTTCTTGATCAAGCGCTTTTTCAAGTACGACTGTGCTTGCGTGATGGTAATCGGTTACCGCATAATCAATACCGAACAAATTTACTTTATGCATAAAATGTTTTAGTGCAACCCATTGTAATTCTATGTCGATAAAGTATATCTGAATCCAAAACCAGTAAGTGAAGCTTAGTGGTTTATCAGCAAAACATAGCATTCTGTAATATATTATGTTGATTTCAACGTTACCGAATTTATGCGTATACTGCAGGTTGCTCAGGACGATAAATAGAGATTATTTCAATCGCCACAAAAATATGAACGAATTATTACCACAAGTTGCCCAAACACTATCGAACCTAGAGCTCGTCCCGAGAGCAGAATTAGTGGCCATCAGTAAAGAACACACTGAATCAAAGGACATTATTCGAGAGGTTTTTAAACGAGGCCTGATTAGCAGCGAGGCATTAAGCAAGGAGTTCTCAAACCGATTTGGAACGCCCCTGTTTGATCTTTCTGCACTCGATCCAGCTTCCTTTCCAGAGGATCTAATAGACCTTAAATTAGTAGAAAGGCACTTGGTGTTACCATTCTACCGCCACGGCAAAGACTTATTTGTTGCCATGATTGACCCCACCAATAAAACTGCTCTACAAGAAATTAAGTTTTACACTGGCATGCAAATCATACCCATTCAGGTGGAGCTGCATGCTTTAGAAAAAGTGATCAACGCCATGATAGCGGAGTCTGGAGGTTCTTTAGAGGATTTTCTAGGTGACGATGATGAACTCGACATACAAGAAGACGATTCACTCGACAACAAGAGTGACTTTGATATTGACCCCAATGAAGCGCCAATCGTTAAGTACGTTAACAAAATACTGGTAGATGCTATTAACCGTGGCGCATCCGATATCCATGTAGAGCCTTTTGAACGAGAGCTCCGGATTCGATTTAGAATCGACGGAATACTACATCCGGTTACTTCTCAACCGATTTCCTTAGCTTCTCGTATTACTGCTCGAATTAAAATCATTGCTAAACTGGATATTGCTGAACACAGAGTACCCCAAGATGGACGGGTTAAACTTAAGATTTCCAAAAGCAAAGCTTTTGATTTTCGAGTGAATACCTTACCCACTGTTTACGGTGAAAAGGTTGTTATGCGTATTTTAGATTCCAGTTCAGCGAACTTGGATCTTCAAACGTTAGGCTTCAACTCTGACCAGCTTAATACCTATAAAAGAATCATCCAACGCCCCTATGGCATGGTTTTGATCACCGGCCCAACCGGTAGTGGCAAAACCGTTACTTTGTACTCAGCGCTAAGTATGCTGAACACTCCAGGCAAGAATATTTCTACAGTGGAAGACCCCGTAGAGATTCTGTTAGATGGCATCACCCAAGTAAACATCAACCAGAAAGCTAATTTAAATTTCGCAAGTACCTTAAGAGCGTTTTTGCGTCAAGATCCGGATATTATAATGTTAGGTGAGATCCGAGACTTAGAAACGGCAGAAATTGCAATTAAAGCGTCCCAAACTGGTCACATGGTTCTCTCTACCTTGCACACCAACGACGCGCCTTCGACATTAACGCGCATGCTAAACATGGGTGTGCCCGCGTTTAATGTTGCATCTGCGGTGCACTTAATTGTGGCTCAAAGATTAGTTAGAAAACTCTGTCCCGCGTGCAAGCAGAAATCTGATCTGCCTGAAAAAGTGCTCCTGGATGCGGGTTTCAAAGAAGACTCGCTTAAAGACCTTAGCCTTTTTAAAGCAAGCGATAAAGGCTGCGATCTTTGTACCGAAGGTTATCGCGGTAGAGCAGGTATTTTTCAAGTTATGCCTGTATCAGAAGAGATCAAAACTCTAATTATGCAGGGCTGTACGGAGCAAGATATCGAACAACAGGCCGCCCGAGAAGGCACCTTAGACCTGCGTGCATCAGGTTTGCAGAAAGTTAGTCAAGGAATAACTTCTCTAGAAGAAATTGAACGAGTGACTAACGTGTAATACACTATTGATTTATAAAGCATTTTAATCGCCCAATTTTAAGTTTTACAAAATAGATATGGCAAAAAAACAGCGAAAAGTAGTCGAGTTTGTCTGGGAAGGCATGAACCAAAAACGTATTGCGGCAGGTGGCGACATCGAAGCTCCAACGCTAGCGCAAGCACGTGCATTGCTTCGTCAACGCGGGGTTCGTGTTACCAAAATAAAACGTAAGCAAAAACCGTTATTCTCCCGAGCTAAAGAGGTCAAGCCGGTCGATATTAGTTTTGCGTCGCGACAAATGGCAACCATGATTGGTGCAGGTATTCCAATCGCACAAACATTAAAAGCCATCGGTAAAGGCCATGAAAATGGCTCGATGGAAAAATTGATGCTCGATCTCGGTAAAGAGGTTGAATCTGGCACGGCCTTGAGCGTCGCCTTGGCCAAACACCCAATTCACTTTAATCGGCTATTTACCAGCTTAGTCGAAGCTGGAGAAGAATCGGGTAAGTTAGATACGATGCTAGACCGGGTTGCTACTTACAATGAAAAGCTAGAAGCTATTAAGAGTAAAGTTAAGTCCGCAATGATGTACCCAATTATCGTTTTATTTATCTCTATGCTCGTCACACTTCTGCTGTTATTGTTTGTAATCCCACAATTCGAAGCGTTGTTCCAGAGCTTTGGCGCTGACTTACCTACTTTGACTAGAATTATTGTCGATATGTCGGAATGGATGCAACAATACTGGCTTTACTTTATCGGCGCAATGATTGCCGCCGGTGTCGGTTTTATGTACGCCTATCGGCGTTCTGAAAAAATGCAGTTCACCATGGACCGCATCCTTCTTAAACTCCCAGTCTTTGGCCTAATATTGAAGAAATCAGCCTTAGCTAGGTTTTCAAGAACCCTAGCAATCATATTTGGCGCGGGTGTTCCATTAGTCGATGGTATGAATACCGTTGGCGCCGCCACTGGTAACCGAGTTTATCAGAAAGCTGTTGCCGAAGTTAAACATGATATTAGTACCGGCCGAAACTTAGAAAGCTCAATGGCTGCCACCAAGGTATTTCCCAATATGATGCTACAAATGGTTTCCAGTGGTGAAGAATCTGGTGAACTAGAAACGATGCTCGACAAAGTAGCAGACTTCTACGAGCGCGAAGTTGATGACGCCGTCGACGCGCTAGCAAGCCTGATCGAGCCCATAATGATTGTAATTCTCGGTGCAATTATTGGCACCATTGTATTGGCCATGTACCTACCCATATTCAAACTCGCGTCAGTATTCTAAGGCGCATAAATAAAAACTGTACGATTAACCGAGTACCCCCCTATGCTAGGGAATTTTGCCGCGCTGCCCGAATACGCGCACATCACTTTAGGTCTAATCTTAGGCCTGCTTGTAGGTAGCTTTTTAAATGTTGTCATTTACCGCTATCCAAAACTTATTAAGCACCAATGGAATGCTCAATCCTATGAATGGCTAAATGAACAACCCTATCCGCAATCCCCACCAGATGGCATTGTGTCTCCGCGTTCACGTTGCGCTAATTGCCAAGCCCCAGTAAAAGCTTGGCAGAACATTCCTTTATTGAGTTATGCCCTCCTGCGAGGGAAATGCGCAAACTGCCGATCAAACATCAGCGCGCGCTACCCGTTGGTAGAACTATTGACTGGCCTGATGACCGCTTATTGTGTTTACCACTTTGGTTGGTCTGTTCAGGCTACATTCGCAATGTTGTTAACTTGGGTGTTAGTCTGCCTAACATTTATCGATTTCGATCATCAATTGCTACCCGACGACATCGTTTTACCGAGCCTCTGGTTAGGCCTTGGTATTAGCTTATGGCCAGTATTCGCCCAACCACGGAGCTCTATTATCGGAGCAATCGCGGGCTATCTAGCGCTCTGGATCGTATTTCTACTTTTTAAAAAAGTGACAGGCAAAGAAGGGATGGGCCATGGTGATTTCAAATTATTAGCCCTTTTGGGGGCGTGGTTTGGTTGGCAATTTCTACCCCAGATCATCCTAGTCTCTACCCTGCTTGGCAGTATTGTTGGCATTAGTTTAATTCTCGCTAAAAAAGCCAGCGCCGATAACGCCATCCCTTTTGGCCCCTATATTGCATTCGCGGGTTGGGTAGCGATGTTATGGGGTGAAAAATTAAACCGACTTTATTTAGATTTGGCAGGCATCTAAATCATGAGTAACAAGGTTAAGGCTTATGTGGTCGGTTTAACGGGTGGCATCGGCAGCGGTAAAACGGTAGCCTCCGACCGTTTTAAAACATTGGGAGTGCCTATTATAGACACCGACATCATTGCCCGTGAGGTGGTGGAACCAGGTAGCCCAGCACTGACTCAGCTTGTAAAAGAATTCGGAGACCAAATTCTAGAAAAAGAGGGCTCTTTGGACCGATCGGTTCTTAGAGAAATTGCGTTTTCATCTCCTGAAAACAAAGCTCAGCTCGACGCAATCACCCATCCGGCCATTCGTATCGCAACCCTAAAGCAAACAGAGGATGTCGACTTCCCTTACTGTATTGTTGTAGTTCCACTCTTGACCCCTAGCTCAGGCTTCGCATCATTTATACAACGAGTGTTGGCTGTCAGTGCAGACAAGCGAACTAAGGTAGTACGAGTAAGAAAACGTAGCAATCTAAGCGAAAAAGAAGTTCTTGCGATTATGAATACCCAGCTTAGTGATGCAGAACGTGAAGAATTTGCAGATGATGTTATCCACAACGATGGTAAGATTGAGCAAGCTCAGGCGATGGTCGATCAATTGCATGAAAAATATATAGACCTAAGCAGAAAAGTCTATTAGCCCTCTATGTCCATAAGTGATTTTCGATTGAAGCCTCCGAGACCGGGGTGTGGTAACACTAGATCATCATCGTATAAATGTGATGAATGAGCTTTTGGCGCCACCCAACTACAAATTTAGAGGGAAAGTACGCCACAATCACGGGCACGGTCAAACATAAAAAGGGAGGCTCGAGTACTGGTTAGCACTCACGTGATTATCGACGCGCAAACCGAAAAAAAGATCAAAATAAAAGCGTTCAATAAATATATCGACTCATAGGAAAGACAGGCTCAAATCAAATTTAATGGCGCCGTCACTAAGAATTAGATTAATGCTTCATCCATAAAGGAGGTCGACTGCATCAAATATGTGGCGCTACCATTGACTTGGCATCTTTTGAATAAATTTGTGGATCACACAGTAGTTGCTTCATTGGCGGCCATCTTCGCCAAAAGAGCGGCTCGTACTGCACGATCCAATTTGCTTAAGAATTGCTTTTTTAGGTAAATAATTAACCGCGACCCGCACCCTGCTGGGTTGCAAATCCGGTTACAGGATCAATTTTTTCTTTGCCTTTTGCGGCCCTTATGACTCTATACAACATGCCCCACGCAGAACCGTAAAGAAGCGCATTTACCACCATGTCGTCTTGATCTACTTCTCTTGCGCTTTTTAGCAGTTTGCCGAAGGTTTGTTCAAAATTATTGCTGTGCCGAGTACGTATGTCGGTGCCGAAAAAGATTTCTTTGATGGCGTCGGAGTCGTCAACGTTGCGCACTGCAAGTGAGACCATCTCACGTACAAACAACGCAGAGTCTCCACTGCTTGCGTTGTTCCGCATTGCGGTGTAGTCGTCTCTGCCAATTTCGTCGGTTCCGGTTTCACCGCAAACTGAGATGTAATGAAAACCTGCAATTGCGCCGAGCTGCTCTTGGACCAAGGTAAGTAATTTAAAATATCCGTTACGGCGTGAATGTAGTTCTTGGCGTTTGGCACTTTGTTCCTGCAGTTGTACAGCTTTAGTATTGGCCGAAATTTCGGCTTGCTGCATAAAGTGTCCAATCACTAGCCAAAGAAAGGCTAATGGTGCAAACGCGCCTTCAAGAAAGCTGCCGATTTCACCGGTTGGCAGGTCGACAAAGTCAGTTAGCCCCACTTTTTGAGTAAGATATGTGGCACCTAACAACAACCAAATACTGGTTACGGTGATCCCAAAAACTACTCGCCAGTCTAGTGTTGTATGGTCTGAATTTTGATTATCGGTCATCTTCTGTAATCGCCGTTGTTATTTTTACGCGCCACTAAGGACGTATTGATACTTAGAAGCCTTTTAGTCTCAATGCCAAGTCAGTCGCACTAGACGCGTTAGTCAATGCTACCTCGTCGGTAATCACCCCACCGTTAACCAATGCTTCTAGATGTTCGTCAAAAGACAACATGCCTTCTACTTTGTCACCACCTTTGATTAAGTCTTTAACTTCTTTAATTCTGAGCGGGTCAACAATTAACTCACGCGCTAATGCGGTCACACTAAATACTTCGCACGCGACGGTTCTGCCTGAACCACCAATTTTTGGCAGTAGGCGTTGAGTAATAATAGATTTTAAATTATGAGCCAATTTAGCGCGAATAGTTGCTTGTTGCTCGCCTCTAAAGCTTGAGACCATGCGTGTTATGGCGTCCGCAGACGTTGGTGCATGTAAGGTGGTAAAGACAAGATGGCCTGTTTCTGCGGCATTTAGTGCGATTTCCATACTTTCTGGATCGCGCATTTCGCCCATTAGGATCACGTCTGGATCTTCACGCAGAGCAGCGCGCATAGCGTGTGCAAAATCGGGCACGTCGATACCTATTTGACGTTGCGATATGACGCAGCGTTTTTCGGTAAATATGTATTCTACTGGGTCTTCAATGGTCAAAATATGTTGGTAGCGATCTGCATTAATTTCGTTTAGCAGTGATGCCATTGAGGTCGATTTACCTGAGCCTGTGGCGCCACAGAAGATAACTAAGCCCTGTCGCAGCTTGGTAATGTTCTCTACCTGTGGCGGTAGCCCGAGCTCCGAGGGTGTTGGAATGTTGCGCTCAATTACACGCATTACCACTGCTAGGTGGCCGAGCTGACGAAACATGTTCACTCGCACACGATTGTCTTCGTTATCGCTTAAGGCCAAATCAACTTGTTGGTTCTGTTTAAACTGACTCAAGTGATATTTTGACATTAACGGAAATATCAGACGCTCAATCATCTCGTCACTCATTTCTGGCGAGCCTTTTACCTGCCGAATTCGACCGTCTAGGCGCATCATAATTTTATGATCTGCCCTGATGTGAATATCAGAGGCCTTAAACTCAAAAGCCGAACTTACAATGCTGGTAAGAAATTCACGCGCTTCACGAATTTGAGGTGTTACAGCCGCACAGGGTACGGCGTTTGATGTGTTTTGCGGCATAGTGATTCCTTTGTGGTTAAAACTAGCTCACGATAAGTGATCGAAAGCTATCTTGTGCTGCGCCATTATCCAAGCAGTTTTGAACTTTATCAACTGCTGAGTAAAAATTGTCTGCGCCTTGATAGTTGTTGATTATTTGTGCAGTAGCAACAATTAGACTATTTCTTAGCGAATTATGCTTACCGGAAAGAGCCTCTAAGCCCAGTTCTAGGCAATTTTGTGAAGCAAGTTTTATTTCCTGATTAACGCTGCTTAAGACCTTTGGGGCTGCTTCAAGTGATACTAACTCAGCGGGAAGTTCGAACAGTTGTTTTTCTGTAACCGCCCAATCTGGCGAATCAAGGTTAAACTGAAATTGCCTTATTGGCTTGTTCAGTGCAGGCGCAAAGCCACCCTCTACGCCTTTGCTCAAAAGCGCGCTGGAGTAACCAGCCATCGCCGCAATACTTGAATAAATTTCGGGATAGGCCTTGTGTACATACCCGAGCACCATATGGGTCTTATTGCTCGCCTTAATCGGCATAAGCAGGCGCTCTAGGGTGGTTATTGCGGTGCGTTTTACAATGCGGTCTCGGAATTCACCTAGTGAGAATAGCGCCGGCGCGTACTGTGATTGATCGAGATATGCCCAGCCGTGATTTTCGATGTTGGTAATCGCTGATTTGGTATTATTGAGCGGCTCGATACCTGCCAATTTATATACCTTGTGCGCGGTAACGCCGTGCTTGGGCCCTACTGTTTCCACGCCGCAAATCAGGGCAGGCAAACCACATGCCGCCAACACACAGGGTACAAATGGCGATGCTGGCACATAGCGCAAATAGCCATCGTAAGGATCAGCCAAACATATAAGCTCATCAACCGCGGCAACTTGCTGTTGGATGGCGTTTTGTAGGGCAGTAAAGATCCCTTGAAACTCACCTATTGATTCGCGCTTCATACGCAGACCAATAAAGAATAGTGCG
>JBLHMH010000045.1:0-21318 GCA_047621785.1 Polaribacter sp.
AACCAGACGTTGATGAATTTAATTCGCAGATGGGTTTTGAGATTGAAAATATCCGCGACTTCATAATATTGCATTACCACGTGACCAACCGGGATGACACTCAGTTTTGGCGGTTTTGCCGTTCTATGGATATTCCAGATTCCTTAAAACATCGGATTGAACTGTTTAAGCAGACCGGTCGCGTGTTCAAAGTACCAACGGAGTTATTCGGTGAAAATTCATGGACCCAGGTCATGCTGGGACAAGGGCTTATGCCAGAACAATATCACCCAATTGTTAATATGATGAGTGACGAAGAATTAGAAACATTTTTAGCTGGTATCGACCAAAATGTGACTAACCTGGTTGGTCAACTACCGAGTCACTTGGACTTTATCAAACACTATTGTAAATCCAATGCGGTCTGATCTATTTGAGGCGATCTTTTAAGAATTCATACACTGCGATGCGCTGATCCGGACTTAATTCGGTGACAATATCCTCAAGGTGAGCTGGCAGATGCGCGGCTGGATCACCTTGGGTTTGAAATACAAAGTAGTTGAAAAAGTGGCGCCACGATTCGCGCTGCGCAGGACTTAGCTTTGCAATAGTAAGCATGCTGTGCAAAAGGCTGTGATTAGGAGACAGGGACCCTTCTTCTAGGCCGCCCCACCAGTAGTTAATCAATACATTGATGGGTGCTAGAGATTCAACCGCATGCCACCAGGGAGAAGGAATGAATACTGCGTCGCCGGGTTCTAGGGTAGCTTCTTGGGCACTGGACAGCGCGTCTTTGAACTTAGGATATTTATCAAAATCGGGATCCTTTATGTTAACCATACTAATAGGCACACCCCCAGGCGCATTAAGCGTTGGTCCAACATAGAGGTTTTCAATTTGTTCTGGCGGAAACAATGTGAATTTTCGACGACCTGTTACCACGCAAGCGACATTGTCATGTACATCATAATGCGGAGCGACGATGGCCGCATTACCTAGCCACATAGTGGGCGCCACTGATGGGGCCAGTAAAGGCAGGCTGTTGTCATCCTCAAACCCCGGTAGAGTCTTTCTAATGGAAGCTGCTTGGATAGCGATGGCGTGCGAATTTCGTTTACCGCTCAGCGCGCGGAGCTGGTCAAGCACCGTACCGAGTGTTGCTTGGGTGCGTTGAAAATTGACTCCGCGCAAATCATCTCTATAGAAAAAGCGTCCGTCGATATTGGGCTCTCCGACGATCGTATATAGAGGAGTATTATTATCGAACGACTTTAGGTAATCAACGGCTTCGCCAGTGGATCGTTTAGCAGCCTCGACTATTTTCCAATCAGCAACAAGTGATCGAAGTACTGCCGGCTTATTGAGCGGAACAATCTCGTTGTGAAATCGATTGAAATCTACGTTTTGCCATTCCTGGATTTTCGAAAGAGCATTCATTGTTTGATTAGTTCGCCTTGCTTGTGTTGTGATCCTGCATGTGGATAGGCTAGCTTGCAAGCCCTATGATTAACAGCCAAATGCCGAAAAATATTTTTAATCGCCTTGCAGAAAAATGACTAAGTAGATTGCGCGCAAGTATGCCACCCAGAATTGCCCCAGGACCGGCAAAAGCAAGCACCTGCCAGTTTGCATCAGAATTAAACCAAAAGTGCTGAGGTGTTGCTGACCATACCGTAATAGCGGAGATGACCACCGCAGCTGCTACTGCCATAGTGACGTCGAAGCGTCGCAAGATCAGATAAAATGCGACAATCTCCCCAACCCCGACCGATAGCCAGGCAGTAATCAAGCCACCACCGAAAGCAATAATGGCTAATACTATGAGGTCTCTCGATTCCAGCTGATTACGGGAAGCGCCGGGCCTTAATAAAAAAATAGTTGCCAGAATGCTTAATCCCAATGAAATTGAAAACACACTGAAAATTTCATGCAAAGCAGCCGGCGGTGCAAGTTCTGCAACATAGTTGTACCAGATTCCTATAATTGAAAACAAGCTGCCGATTGCAATCACAGGCAGAAAGCTTTGCCAGATCTGAGAATTACCCGCTTTAGCGCTGCGGTAGTGGAAGCACCAAGTGATAGCGCCAGAAGTCATACCAAAACACTGAATACCGAAGCTGGTGGAAATAGCTTGAGCTTCACTAAAACCGAAATGTGCAAAAACGGGAATAAACACCACGCCGCCGCCGGCACCCGTCGAGTTTGCAAAAATGGCGCCGATAATGCCAAGTAATAGAAAACCTAAATGTTCTAAACTGACAAACTGGAAATTCCTAACATAGTTGATCAAAAATAACTGAACTAGAAATAGTCCGACCAATAAACCGATGCGCCGAGCATAAGGTACATTTGATTTCTTCGAATAAATATTGGTTTTCGACATGAGCCGCGTCATTTCTTTGGTACAGAACAAGCACCGATTATAGGGTGAGGGTCTAGGGCGATCGTCTAACTGAGCTAATTTCTTTTATTTGAACGTCTAAGTAACAGAAAGTTCTTTAGATAGTCGAATTCTATCGTTGCTTGAGGATATATTCAGCCAATGAAAGGTATACCTTAACTTGGCTTTGAATTCACCTAGTGCTCTGCTAAGAATCACAGCGATACAAAGAGAAACAAACCCAAAATGGCCAAGTCAGTGAATAATCTAATTTTCCTTATTTGTTTAATTAGCACTGGCTCGCTGCTTGGCTGTTCAAAACAGGACGTGTCGAACAAAAACGTCCGAATACCGACCGAAGCTAGGCAACAAACATTAGTTTCAGAGGAATCTGCCGCGGCACTAAATCAAGATGTTATTTGGGCGGTTAATGTTGGTGGTGCTGAGCATGTAGGAACAGACGGAATACGATATCTGGCTGATTCATTTGAATCAGACGCGGTTTCCGGACAGATTGATTCTATTCGCGGAGCCCAAGACCCAACTGTCTATAAAACCTATAGAGCAGGCGAGATGCACATAGCCAAATCCTTACCGAATGGCACTTATGATATTTCTTTGATGTTCGCCGAGCCTGAAGATCTGCCAATCGGATCACGCCTATTCCAAATATTCGCCCAGGGCCTGCCAGTAATGCAGAACATTGATGTAAAGTTGGCACGTGATGGCAATCATCATTCAGCCTTGGATCGCAGCGTCGTCGGCCTAGAAGTAAGCGATGGGATTTTAAATATTGACCTTATGCCAACCAAGGGCGAACCCGTGTTGAACGGTTTCGTGGTGCGCAAGAGGCACCATGATCCGAGTGATTGGGAGATGGTGTGGAACGACGAATTTGAAATTGACGGCGCGCCCGACCCGGCAAAATGGAGCTATGATGTTTGGCCAGCCAGCAAAGTTAATACTGAAGATCAAGCGTATACAAACCGTATCAAGAATGTACGAGTTAAGGATGGCAAGCTGATTCTAGAGGCGCACAAGGAACGTTTCGATAATGCCGAATATACGTCTGGAAGAATCCATTCACTTGGTAAAGGTGACTTTCTTTATGGAAGGGCTGTTGTTCGCGCAAAGCTAGCGGCTGGGCAGGGCACTTGGTCGGCAATTTGGATGTTGCCCAGTGATCCATTTAAATACGCAAGCAACTGTGCAAAAGGCACAGATTGGCAAGGTAGTGATGATTGCAATGCATGGCCCAACTCTGGTGAGATAGACATAATGGAGCATGTTGGTTATGACATGAACCGAGTACATGCAACCGTGCATACCAAAGACTACTACTGGGTTAAACAGAACCAACGAAAAGCGAGCGTCGAGGCCAACAATGTTTCAGAAGCATTTCACGAATACGCGATTGAGTGGACGCCAGATAGAATAGATGTGTTTTTTGATGGTGCTCGCTACTATACCTACATTAATGAGTTAGGTGGTTGGGAGGCATGGCCCTTTGATCATCCTTATCACATTATCTTGAATTTAGCTGTTGGCGGAGACTGGGGTCGAGCAGGAGGACCCATCGATGACAGTGTTTTTCCTGCCAAGATGGAAGTAGATTTTGTTCGGGTTTATAAACCCGTAAATTCTGTCAGTCCAACGTCTGTGGCTTCTGCGAAAGGTTTTGCTGAAATTAGCCAAGTAAAGCCGTAGCATGAAAAAGTAACAAGTAGCTAAGCTTCTTGTTAAAGGATTAAAACCAGTAAAGCTCGGCACAATTTGTTTTCGATTGACGTGGTTCTGAATCAAATAGTTGCGTATTCAAAAGAGCTGTATCCTTTGAGTATGTAAAATTAGATAACGCTTGTATCCAGAACCCTCAATATAAAAATAGTAGCTATTTTCGCGCTTGCTTTATTAGTAATTTCCGGCTGTTCTGTGGAGGAACCTAAACCTGTACCGGCCACGATTTCTCCAGCTGACGCGGGATACTTTGCTGATAAACGCCAAAGCATGGACCGGCAATCCAAGTCAACCCTGGGTAGAAACCATTGGGATAAAGGGTTCACGAATTATTGCTGTTGGCAGCAAGTCGCTCGAAACAGAATTTAAAGCCAACAAAACCATTGATGCTGGGGGCAAGCTGGTGCTTCCGGGAGTTATTGTTAATCACGTGCATTTTTTGGATGGGGCGGTAACCTTACTGGCTCTGGAGATTGCGGGTATTGACAGAGATACTCCCGACCGTGAGGGTGGCCTGACTGTTCGTGATCTGAATGGTGACCCCACTGGCATGTTAAAAGACAACGCATTGTTGTTAGTCACGCGCAAGATGCCAAAAGCAAGCGACGAACAAAATACACGCATGTTTAATGCGGCGACCGAGGAAGGGCTTAAACACGGGGTTACTCAGATCTATAACGTCAATGAGCGCGAAAGCCAGTGGGACAATATAGCTATATTTGAGAAGGCTAAGACCGAAGGACGATTAAAGATACGCGCTTATTATATTCCACATATAACCAATAGACACCGTTTAGCCGAACGTATAAAGGCTCCGGTCAAAGGCGATGAATGGCTACGTTTTGGTGGAGTCAAACAACTCGTTGATGGCTCATTAGGGTCGACCACTGCGTGGTATTATCAGACTTATTCCGATGTGCCTGAGACCAGCGGATTTCCGCTTATGCAAATGGACGAGCTGAAGGCTACTATTGCTGACGCACACGAGCTTGGTTTACAACTGATGATTCACGCTATTGGCGACCGTACTAATAATGAAATATTACGAATATTTGACGAACTAAACGTAAAAGATTCCCGACCCGGGATTGAACATGCACAACATCTTAGCCCAGCGTGCATAAAGCGGTTTGCTGAGCTAGGGGTTATTCCATCCATGCATCCCTAGCATGCGATTGATGATGGGCGCTGGGCGGAGAAACGCATAGGTCCTGAACGCATTAAAACCACTTATGCTTTCAAATCATTAATAGATGCTAGCGCCACGATGAGTTATGGGTCCGACTGGTCTGTCGCAGTGCTTGAACCTATAGCCGGTATTTATGCCGCCGTAACTCGCCGTACATTAGACGCTAAAAATCCGGGTGGTTGGTTCCCATAAGAAAAAATCTCCGTCGAGTGCGTATTTTTATAACTGTGGACACCGATTATCCCCAGTGTCCTCGCTTCGTAAAATCTGGTGTCCACGCTACGCAGTAATATGCATCGAGGATGCGGTCAAAGCCTCCACTGTCAATAATGCATTTGCAGGTTCCCAAGAAAATGGTCTTGGTTCTTTAGACGTTGGCAAACTGGCTGACCTAGTTATACTTAGTGATAATATTTTTGAAATCGATCCAGAGAAGATCATCGATACTAAAGTAAACCTGACCATGGTTGGTGGCGACGTGATGTATTCCAAGAACTAAACTGTCTAAAGACTTTTTGTGCAGGGTTAAATCTTTACTCCCTATTAAAACAAAGTTCTGCGCGCTTCCTGACCAAAGAGTTTTTTATTATAATTATGC
This sequence comes from Polaribacter sp., assembly GCA_047621785.1. Lineage (GTDB taxonomy): Bacteria > Pseudomonadota > Gammaproteobacteria > Arenicellales > Arenicellaceae > Arenicella. The sequence goes on from JBLHMH010000045.1 coordinate 5,884, forward strand.
GAATTCTGACTCTAATATTACCACTGTTATTTCTAACTGCTTGTGCAACCAGTAAACCGCGAGTTTTGGATTACGCGAGCGTTGAAACGGGTGCACCTTATGGAGAGATGCAATACGGCATCTATTTGCCACCACAATGGCAAGCGGGCGAGCGCTTGCCATTAATCCTTTTTTTGCATGGCAGTGGAGGCTCGCACTTCAGCCTGGAAGACCACAAGTTAAACAGTTATTTGGACGAATTAATATCGTCTGGCAAGGTGCCCAGAGCGATCTTCGTGATGCCGAATGGTGATAACGGATTCTGGAAGAATTGGCAGGATGGCAGTCATCATTATCGGCAATGGATATTAGAGCGCGTTCTGCCGATAGTACAAAAAGAATATAAGACCTTGGATTGCCCCGAAAATTGCCATCTGGTGGGAATTTCGATGGGTGGCTTTGGAGCGTTACGCTTTGCTTATTATGCGCGCGCATTGTTCTCGAGTGTGAGTTCTATTTCCGCACCAATCTACAGTGACCAACAGGCCAACTCGCAGGCGAAATCATTGTTAGCGAAGTTGTTTTTCCCGGTGGAAAGAATCTTTGGCGCATCGCCGGAAAAGGCCTACCGAGCGTCTAACCCATACAATGCTTGGGTTGATGACCAGCAACTCAAGGAAATGCGTTTGCAATTGGTTTGGGGCTCCCGTGATCGCAAATCGATCATTGAGGCAAATCAAGCATTCGCATCACGTTTAACTGAGAATGGGCTGAAATTCGATAAAGTGGTGTATGAGGGAAGCCACAAATGGCGATACTGGATGCCTCTGTTTGAACAAGTGATGAATTTTTCACTCCAACCATAACTGTTCAATGCTCTGGAAGTTTTCATCTTTGGGTTAGGAGTTTGGGGACAGCAAACTATAAACTAATTAATGGAGGTCAGCAGCGATTCAGATGAGTGGTCGTACAGCGGGTGGTAAGCGTTGCAATTGAACGAAAAGATCGAATATCGCAACCTGATATTAAAACGAAAGTACTAGCGCTAACCGGCCATTGAGCTTAATTCCTTTAAGTCATTAATTATAAGTATAAATTATTAGTACCTACTTGGGCCATTCGTATTATCCGTGATGCTCACCGCTTCGGAGCAGCCTTTGGCTGTTCAAAAACTGCCAGCCGCTTTAGACGAACCAGCTTGCTCTTGCCAGTAGGACAACAATCCAAAAAAAAGCCCGCAATGTGCGGGCATTTTTATTTGAATGGTGGGCCTACTTGGACTCGAACCAAGGACCAATGGATTATGAGTCCACTGCTCTAACCAACTGAGCTATAGGCCCAATTCAAAAAATTGGACTGCGCTGCCATTCGACTTCCGATGACAGCGGGCAATAATACTAAATTAGTTTTGTTCTAGGAAGCTTTTTAAGTGTTCAGAGCGAGATGGATGACGTAATTTACGCAATGCCTTCGCTTCGATCTGACGAATACGCTCACGCGTCACGTCAAACTGCTTACCAACTTCTTCGAGAGTGTGGTCGGTGTTCATACCGATACCAAAACGCATACGTAAAACTTTCGCTTCGCGCGGTGTTAGGCTCTCTAAAATGTCGGTGGTTGCGTGCAATAGTCCTGACGTAGTTGCTGCATCCATTGGTGCTTCAACGTTCTTGTCTTCGATGAAATCGCCTAGGCTTGAGTCTTCGTCATCACCGATTGGGGTTTCCATGGAGATAGGTTCTTTGGCAATTTTAAGCACCTTGCGAACTTTATCTTCAGGCATCTCCATTTTCTCGGCTAGTTCTTCAGGCAAGGCTTCACGGCCTTTCTCCTGCAGAATCTGACGCGAAATACGGTTCAGTTTGTTTATCGTTTCAATCATATGCACGGGTATACGAATGGTGCGTGCTTGGTCGGCGATAGAACGAGTGATTGCCTGACGAATCCACCACGTAGCATAGGTTGAGAACTTATAACCACGACGGTATTCAAATTTGTCTACGGCTTTCATTAAGCCGATATTGCCTTCTTGAATTAGATCTAAGAATTGTAGGCCCCGATTGGTGTACTTTTTAGCGATGGAGATAACTAAACGTAAGTTCGCTTCAACCATTTCCTTTTTAGCACGGCGAGCTTTCGCTTCACCAATGGACATGCGGCGGTTAATGTCTTTCACTTCTTCGATTGGAATGCCAAGTGCATCAACGATTCGTTTCAGCTTGGCTTGCGACATGATGATTAATGCATGTTGATCTTCGACTGCTTCTTTGTCTTTAGCTAGGTTTAAAAGCGTTGCGTACAAGCCTTCGTCGGTTTCATTATCGACAAACAATTTGATGAAATCCTTACGGGTTATACCTGCTTCGTTTACCGCGATATCCATGATTGCTTTTTCGTGAGAGCGAACGGTTTCAACTTGAAATCGTATGCCTTCCCAAAGCGCCTCTATGATTTTTGGCACGAATTTGATCTCCATGATGCCTTCGATCAATTCTTCTTGAATCGCGCGCGCTTGCTTACTGTCGAACCCGTGGGTTACAAGTGCTTTACCGTGACGCGTATGAAGCTTGCCCATCAACTTAAAGCGCTCAATGGCTTCGTCCATATCTGGCCCAGTATCAACTGGTTTTTCGTCTTCTTCCTCGTCTTCCTCGTCATCATCTTTTTTCTTTGCAGCTGAACCCGACTGAACTGGGTTTAGATCAATGCCTGCATTGGGGTCGATGAAGGCAACCAAAAGATCGGTTAAGCGCATTTTTTCAGCTTTAATATTAGTAAAGAAGTCCAATATTGTTTGGATTGCAGATGGGCACGCAGCCATAGCAACCGTTGATTGGCGTATGCCATCTTCAATGCGCTGAGCTAAGTTGATTTCATCGGCACGCGTTAGTAGATCAACTGTGCCCATTTCTCGCATATACATTCGAACTGGATCAGTGGTGCGACCGAATTCACTTTCTACCGCAGTAGCAAGAGCAGCATCGGTGTTATCGTCATCATCTTCAGCTTCTTTCTCATTTTGTGCTTTTAGCAACAATGAGTCTGCATCGGGCACGCTATCGAACACGTCAATACCCATGTCATTGATCATGTTGACGACAGACTCAATTTGGTCGGTGTCGTTCATGTCTTCAGGGAGATGATCGTTGATTTCTCGATAAGTCAAAAAGCCTTGCTCTTTGCCTTTGATAATCAGTCTTTTAAGTTCAGTTTTTTTGCTGCTTGAATCCATTAAAGGAACCTCACATTGGCGCATGCCAGGCAATTAAAATGCACGGCAATTACATCAATAATATGAAAAGGGGTTTTGAAACGGTTTAACCGTAAATCTTATAACAAAATTACTAAAAATGCGCTTCATTTACGCAATTATCGAAGTAATTCGCATGTTTATAGGCTGACTAAAGTGGTGCCTAAATGCTTCTTTTCAAGTAATTGCGAATAATTTAGGGCTATTAGTAATTAATATTGAGATCTGCCAGCATCATCGGTAGCTGTCTCGAATGAATAAGGATAGAACGTCCTTACGTTCGGCTTCTTCAGCATTCAGTTCGGTAATTTTTTGTTTGTTGTTTAGACTCGCTAATTCGTTAGTGGCTGCAGTTAATTTAACCTCTTTATAAGCTTCAAAAATTTTTGTGTTATTTGCTTTAATCAAGGTGACTGCTTCCTCGTCGCTGAGGCTTTCCATGTTGTGGTGCTGATGATTGGCCAATTGCGAAAGCGTTGCAAAAAAAGATTCGTCACGATATCGCTCAAGTAAGCTGGCCGTGCTTACCTGGTTGCCAATGCAGGCATTCGCAAGGTCTTTGACCATTTGGATGCCCCTGATCTGTGCTTCGTTGATTGGTTCCAGAACAGAATACTCATCTGCAAATTGTGGGTATTGCAGTATCAACGACAAAGCACGCCGAATAGGGGTCATGCTGACTGCAGTTTGAGATGCTCTTTGCTGGTTTCTTTGTGGGCGCTGCATGCCGGGCGGGTCCTGGGGCTTTCCGGCAATATCTTGCGGGTTCGCCTGAGTAAGAAGAGCAATTCTTTGGATGATAAGCGAGCGTAAAATACCCTTTGGCATTTGTTGAATCATCGTCTTTGCTGATTTTGCAAGTTTGGCGCGGCCGTCCAGTCGATCGATGTCGGCCTTTTGTTTAAGTGTGTCTATTAGAAATTCAGGCAGAGGAGTCGCTTCCTTGATCAGCTTCTCGAAACCTTCTTTGGCCACTTTTTTGACCATTGTGTCTGGGTCTTCGCCATCAGGCAAAAATAAGAAGCTAATCTGAAATCCATCTTCTAGCAACGGTAAGCACGTCTCTAATGCTTTCCAACCGGCGGTTCTACCTGCTCGATCGCCGTCGAAGCTGAATGTGACATTAGGTGTGTGGCGAAATAAACGCTGCAAGTGCATTGGAGTAGTTGCTGTGCCCAGCGTAGCCACCGCATTATTAATGCCTGCTTGGGCAAGGGCTACAACATCCATGTAGCCCTCAACGACCAATACCCCATCTGCTTCTTTGATCCCACCGCGAGCACTGAAGAGTCCATAGAGTTCGGAGCCTTTATGGAAAATGGGTGTTTCAGGCGAGTTTAAGTACTTAGGTTCGCCGTCGCCTAATACTCGACCGCCAAAGCCAACCGTGCGACCTCGATGGTCTTCAATAGGAAACATAATTCGATGTCGAAAGCGATCGTATGTTCGTTGTTTTTCGTTCTGTGCCAGCATACCAGTATCGAGCAGTGCTTTTTGCGCGGGGCCGGTCGACCCATGCTCCGACATCAAGTTATCCCAGCCTTCAGGCGCGAAACCCATGCCAAAGCGTTTGGCTATCTCACCACTTAAACCACGTTTTTTAAGGTAGTCGATAGCCTCTTGTTTATCATTATGCTGGCGCAACTGAGTTTGGTAAAAAATACTTACCTGATTCATTAGTTCATATAGATCGATGCCCTCGCTAACGGTTTGCTTCTTCTCATAGGTCTGAGATTCTTCAGGAATGTCTAATCCCGCGCTACTGGCAAGCTTTTCAATCGCTTCGCGAAACTCCATATGGTCATAGTCCATCAAAAAGCTGATGGCGCTGCCATTCACTCCGCAACCAAAACAGTGGTAAAACTGCTTGCTGGGAGATACCGTGAACGAAGGGGTCTTCTCTCCATGAAAAGGGCAGTTTGCTTTGTAATTAGCGCCGGCTTTTTTCAGCGGCACGTAACCATCAATCAAGTCGACAATGTCGATTCGATTTAGAAGTTGGTCAATAAAATTTTGAGGAATGCGGCCTGTCATATGGGTATTCTACCGCTGAGGGGTTGGTAACACTACTATATAGCTAGGTTTCGAAGGTCTTCGGATGCAGATTTACGCAGTTTGAAGGGCTTTGGTCTCATTACTTAGGGTTATAGGGTCAGCACTCATCCTATATTGCCTATGTTAAAGTTATTGGTGATTGAGTTTTATCAGAAATAGAATCAATAAGAGATGTCGAAAGCAAATGCAGTTACTTCGATATATAACTATCTTTACCGTTGCCTTGGCCAGCAGATGATGGGTCCTTCTTCTAATCCTAGCGAATCAAAGATTGAGGAGCTTCGAGCAGTTTCAGATGTCTTAAGGTGGGTAAGATAAATCCATCAGAGGTTCAGGGTAATGATGCGATCGAAGGGGAACAAGTAACTGATGAAATCACCACGGTAACATTTATTCAAAATCTCTCATTAATGACTAATAGTGAGTTTCAAGCGTACTTGAATGATCTGGCAGAAGGGAAGGTGTCATTATCAGAAGATCTGACCATCAATCTCTTGACCGAGTTAACAAGCATCGCTGATTCAGCCACTTGGAATCGTCTTATTGGCTTGATAAGAATGACAAGCTTTACAAATAGAGTGGGTGATGGTTTTAGCCCAGAAACTTGGATCATGCAAAAGGTCCGCAATGCCGACAAGAGGTTCATTGGCTTAATGTGCTCAGTTATTTTGGGGGTTAGTAGCCCGAGCACTGTGGCGTATCTGGCTAATAACCTCGGCTCATATCAAAATTTTGAATCACAAGTCTCAGCTCTGCTAGCGCTATCTAAAAGTCTCAGTTTTAACGCGCAGGTGATAGGTGCGAGTGATCCCGCTAATGCGTCGGCGGCTGATGCTGTTGCGCTAGCAATAAAGCCATTTTTGGACTCTGACAATGAACTGGGACGGGCTGCTGCCTATCGAGCCTTCGGGCAGCTTCCATAAGGCGATTTTGCTCGCCGCATTCAAAAAGGAATAGAAGACCCTTCAGAGCGGGTTCGGATTAGTGCGATGCAAAGTTTGGGAGGACGTAATAGGCTGGATGATGACGGCGTTAAGAATGCCTTGTTCGATAGGATGCAAGCTAGCGACCCTAGTAGCATAGAGCGTATTACCGCATTTGATATGCTAAATAATATGCCAGTCGACAACCAGCATTATGCCGCAGTTCATGATTTCAGTGTAAATCTTCGTGAAAAATTGCTGCAAAAGTATCGGCGTGAAGCAAGCCATGAGAGGACGCAGTGGAACTAATAAGTTGTCGCTTAGATTATGTATAGAGACTTAAATACACCGCTGGTTATTCTTATCACCCTTCTAGGTCGGTCTATAGGGTGGGCGGGTAGCAAGTTCCTGAGCTCTCCAGTCAAGGATCACTCTGCTGAAGAGTACTGCTTCCAGGGTTATACGTCTCAGGGTGCTAAAAATAAGTTAGGCGGCAAAAATCAGCCAGAATCTTCAAGAGATATTGAATCGGTATCTGTGACGAATAAACAATCACCAAATTCAAATGAACTCACAGCCTCGTTGGAGCTTATTCAAAACGGTTCATTTGATTGTCAATTGATTGCTTCTCAGATTATTGATTACCAGAAGTTAGTTTTAGAAGATCCTAGCAAGAGCGCGATGCAAGAAAGGCGGTTGCGAAAGTTGTTGAGGGCGAATCCAAAGCTACAATTCGCTTTGCTTGATCCGTTTGCTAGTATCGACCATGCAGTTAAGCATGATTTTTATGATCAATAATTCGGCTCAGAAGCCTTTTCTAGAGCCTAAGCTGATTGAGAAAATAAAGTTGAACGAAGATCGGTCGCAAATGCTAAAAATGCTCGAGCACTGGGGCTGTAATCGAAATCGAGCTTGCAATATTTATTTGACGAGCTGCCCTATTTGGACGATCCTGCCGATGCTGGGGCTGCCATACGGGCAATTTCCAATAGCTCGTGGGTGCGAGGATCGGCTCTGGAGCCTGAGGCAATGCAAGATTTGCGCGAGGCGATAAATGACTATCGAGATTCGGATCAGCCTGAGATTAGAGCGGCGGCGGTGGCTGCTATGCGTACAATTGCGACTACGCAGTATCTACAGAAATTATTACAAAGTTTTGATGACTCGTCTGCGTTTGTCCGGCAAGCTGCAATGCAGCTCTATATTAATAATCCTTTTAAATCATCCGATCTTGAAAATAAACTATTTAAAAATCTGTAGGATTCATCGCTGGGTTATAAGGAGTGGTCTAGTATCGCGCTTGGATTAACGAACTTGGGGCTTTCAAAGGAGCAAAAACAGATTATGAAAGAGGTGCAAGAAGAGCTCATTCAATACATGAAATCTTTGACTACTGCCGAACAACACGCACTAATTTCAGAGTAATCCAGCGGGCAATCACAAGTACGTATTTTACTACGGTTAAGTTAAGACTAACTATTCAGCTGCTGTTTGATCAATCCGCTGATTATTCCCATATCAGCTTTGCCTTGTAATTGATTTTTTAATACCCCCATCACTTTACCCATGTCACGCATGCTCGTCGCGCCAGTGCTAGCAATGGCGGCTGTCACCGCTGCGCCGACGTCGTCGTCGCTCATTTGCTCAGGCAAGTAAACTTTTAGGTGGTCGACATGAACCTGTTCTTTTTGAACTAGGTCTGGTCGATCGCCAGCAGCGAACTGGCTAATCGCGTCCTGCGATTGTTTTATTTGCTTTTGCAGAATTGCCAGAACTTCATCGTCCTCCAATTCAACTCGGTCATCAACTTCTTTGCGCTGAATAGCAGCACGCAATAGGCGAATTGACTCAAGTTGCGATGCGTTCTTAGCGCGCATCGCAGTCTTCATGTCCTCTAGGATTTGTTCCTTAAGCGACATTTCTAATCAGCAAGTACTAGTAACAACCGTTTATCTAGTAAAGACGGTTAGTGCGAATACGCCCGCGAGACATACGCTTAACTTCGCGTTTTTTAGCAGCAGCGGCTTTACGTTTACGAATAGACGTTGGTTTTTCATAAAACTCTCGACTACGCATTTCTGTGAAGATCCCAGCTTTCTCGCATGAGCGGCGAAAGCGGCGCAATACAACATCAAATGGTTCGTCGTTTTTAACTTTAACTTGTGGCATATAGGTTCGGAATATCTAATTTTGGTTTTAATTCAATCAGGACGCGGGAGTCTATCGGTTTCTAAAGGCTTTGTATAGAACTATCTACTACCTTTTCATGGCTTTTAATCGGAATATTTTTTCAATTTCTAGGTATTATTCTTAGCCATCAGCTGCTTTTCAATTTAGACTGCCCGACCATGCGAGTATTAGGTATAGAAACATCATGCGACGACACCGGCGTTGCCATTTATGACAGCCAAAAAGGCTTGTTAGCACATGCCTTGTACTCACAAATTGAAATACATAGAGAATACGGCGGCGTTGTCCCCGAACTAGCAGCAAGGGACCATATAAGAAAGGTTATTCCCTTAGTTGATGTGGTTTTAAAACAAGCGGATTGTACTAGCGCTGAGATAGACGGTGTTGCTTATACCAGCGGGCCGGGGCTAGCTGGCGCCCTGTTAGCAGGTAGCGCGGTTGCAAAAGGACTGGCTTTTGCCTGGAATGTGCCGGCGGTGGGTATTCACCATATGGAGGGACATATGTTGGCTCCCATGCTGGAAGAAAAAGCCCCTGAATTCCCTTTTATTGCGCTTTTGGTCTCGGGCGGTCATACCATGTTGGCCGAAGTGAAAGGTATTGGTCAATACACCATACTTGGCCAAACCTTGGATGATGCGGTTGGTGAAGCATTTGACAAAACCGCAAAAATACTAGGATTAAGCTATCCAGGTGGCCCAGCAATATCCAAAATTGCTGAGAGTGGCAACCCAAAGCGATTTAAGTTTCCTCGGCCAATGGTCAATCGACCTGGTTTGGACTTCAGTTATAGCGGCCTCAAGACCTTCGCATTAACTACTGTGCAAAAACAGCAAGCTGCCCAGAGCGAGTTAACAGCCCAGAGCGGAAACTTGGACCAGCAAACCATTGCCGATATTGCCTATGCATTTCAAGATGCAGCAGTAGATGTGTTGTCAATTAAAAGTCGCCGTGCGCTGCGCCAGACTGGTGTAAAGCGATTAGTGGTGGCGGGCGGAGTAGGCGCCAATACGCGTTTGCGCGAGCAGCTAAGCAGCATGGCAATTGAGGAGCACGCTAAAGTATTTTATCCCCGCATTGACTTTTGTACGGACAACGGGGCGATGATCGCCTTCGCAGGTGCCCAACGCCTGCACCAAGCTAGCCCAGAGCTTTCTTTCCAAGTTAAGCCGCGCTGGTCGCTCGAAGACTTACCACCCGTTTAACTGATTCCGAAAAACTTCGCTGGAAGCGCCCTACTAAATCAGAGGTCTTTAACTGGGCTTCTTTCCAATTTTGGGCTCCGTGCCTGCCTTTAAGCGCTCAATATTGGGGCGATGGCGCTTGAATAGAAACGCGACTATTAAAAATACCGCGCCAATTAGCTGCAGTTCTGGCTTTTGGTTGAAGATTGCGAAACTGCCCAATCCCGTTACCGCTGCTGCTAATAGAGCGGCCAACGAAGAGTAACGTGATACTGCCGCCACGATTATCCAGGTTAAGGTAAATAATGCGAATAGCTTCCAGCTGAGTGCGGCGAACACCCCTATTGCGGTAGCAACGCCCTTACCACCTTTGAAACCTAGAAAAACTGGGTATAAATGCCCGATGAATGCGGCAATCGCGACCAACGCAATTATTGCAACGCTAAGTCCATAGTGTTGTGCTGCTGCGACTGGCAGCAAGCCTTTCAAGAGGTCGCCTAGTAGAGTGAGAAAAGCGGCAAGTTTATTCCCTGATCGTAAAACGTTGGTAGCGCCAGGATTACCGCTGCCTACGTCACGTGGGTCACTTAAACGGAATATTTTTGAAATGATTACGGCGCTAGAAATTGAGCCAACTAGATAAGCGGCTAACGGCCAGAGGATGGTGTTTAACAATGGAAGCATGAATTAGGATAACTCTCGATGACTGTCATAAGGGGTTTTGCGCCAACCTAAATAGCTGAATAGCAAAAGAATCGATAGTGTGTAGGGATTTTGATCTTTCGTCAATGTGGCTTATGTTACAGTCATATTTAGAAATGCTAGTTGACTTAATTAGGGGACCCTTATGGACATAATTTTTATTCATGGACTGCAATGTGAGTGCGTTATTGGGGTTTGGGAATGGGAGAAAAAGATCATCCAGACATTGGTGTTCGACATCGATTTAGCGGCGGATATCCCTGGTGCTGCTAAAACTGATAATTTGCAAGATACGCTTGACTACAAAAAAATATCTGATCGAGTTATGCAATATGCGAAAGCAAACCCTTTCGATTTGATTGAAACATTGATCGAACGTCTGGCTGAGTTGATTTTGACTGAATTTGATGTGCCTTGGGTACGCATTCGCTTAGATAAAGGCGGCGTGGTTAAAAAGGTTAAGCATGTGGGGGTGATGATTGAACGTGGAACTCGACCGGAGTCGTAGATCAAAAATGAGTCCTCAACCAACAAGAAGACGTGAAGCTGCTAATGTTACTCCACAACAAGAGATCAATAAGGCGCAGAGTACTAAGGTTTATTTTTGTCTTGGCAGCAATATTAGTCCGCATCAAAATATTAGTTTCGCGATCAGGCGCGTGCGTCGTAAATTTTCCGATGTAGAATCGTCCAGCCTCTACTCTAGTAAAGCCGTTGGCTTTGAAGGTGATGACTTTCTGAACATTGCTTTGTGTGTAAAGACTGATATGAGCTTGGCCGAAGTTTTAACGTATGCAGATACCCTTGAGCAAGAAGCGGGCCGAGTTAGGGTGCGTCGTGGCGGATTTGATTCGCGAACATTAGATGTCGATGTCTTGATGTACGGAGATTTGGCTGGTGAGCACGAGGGGCGTATTTGGCCTAATCAAGACTTAAATGAGAATGCCCACGTGTTATTGCCGATGTCTGAAATTGCCGGTGACGTTGAGCATCCAAGTAATGGATTGAAATTCGGTGAGCTATGGAAGCAGTTTGATCATCAGGATCATCAATTGTGTCGAGTGGATCTGGTCTATTAGTGCGTTTAGCTTAGTCTTTTTTGCTAAATAATAATGGAGCGGCCACCGTCGACAGCAATTATTTGGCCAGTGATGTAGCCGGCATCCTGCACTAAAAATTTAACCGTGGCCGCAATATCACTCGGAGTGCCCATTCTGCCTAACGGAACGCGTTCAATTAATTCTACTTGGCTGATTGCCGAATTGCCTTGCTCTGGCCAAAGTATCGCGCCAGGTGACACCCCATTCACACGTATCTCAGGCGCGAGATCTCTCGCCAGTGATTTCGTCAGCATTTCTAAACCGGCTTTGGCTGCACAATAGATAGGGTGATTTGATAAAGGTTTTTGCGCGTAGATATCAATAATATTCACGATCGAACCGCCGGATTCACGAAGATGAGGAGCTGCTGATTTCACCAAGAATGCTGGTGCTTTAAGATTGCTACCCATAAGGTCGTTCCAGAACTCGTCGTTGATCAATTCGATCGGCGTCGGATAAAAAGTAGAGGCGTTGTTGACCAATACTGAGAGCCGTCCAAATTGTTCGATTGTCGCGTCAATTAGCTTAGGTATCGATCCTAAATCAAGAAGGTCAAAGCTGGTAGCCGCCGCCGAGTCAGGGCGAATCGAATTTAATTCATCAATTAGGCTCTGAGCTGCACCCGCCGAAGATCTGTAATGAATCATGATGTTATAGCCTGCGCCATGCAGAGTTTCAGCAATCTCTTTGCCAATTCGACGCGCCCCCCCGGTAATTAGTGCTGTGCCAGGCGTAGCTATGCTAGGTGCGCCGGTGTCTGCCAGTTCAGTCTCAGGTAGCTTGGAATTTGCTTCGTTCATGATATTGCGGCGACGGTGTTGATTAGCCGTGCAAATTTGTGTTTAAAAACTTACTATAGCGCAAAGATTATTACACCAATGTCAATTCCCAAAAAAATTCTCGAATGGAACCAATTCACGCATTTATTTTAGCCCTTGTTCAGGGCATTACCGAGTTTTTGCCGATTTCAAGTTCGGCACATCTAATTCTTGTACCTGAGTTTCTTGGCTGGCCTGATCAAGGTCTTGCCTTTGACGTGGCGGTTCATGTGGGTAGCTTGGTGGCTGTTGTAGTATTTCTTCGTAAGGAGCTAGCACTAATAATTCCAGCCTGGTTGAGAGGCTGGCAAGGCTTGAGTTGGAATGCAAGCGGACGACTCGGTTGGCTAGTCGTATTAGCAACTATCCCCGTTGGCTTGGTAGGCTTTCTGGGCGAGTCATGGATTGAAGGTAATCTTCGTTCGCCTCTTGTCATAGCCGCAGGCAGCGCTTTTTTTGGCGGCCTTCTGTGGATGTCAGACAGTGGTGCCAGCACTAACACCAAGAAGTTTTCTGATTTAACTTACAAGACAGCTTTAATGGTTGGCTTGGCGCAAGCTTTCGCTCTGATTCCCGGGACTTCCAGGTCCGGTGTGACCATGACTGCATTGCTAGCCATGGGTTATGATCGCGTCACCACCGCAAAGTTTTCATTCTTGCTAGCGGTGCCGACCATCGCTTTACCGGGTCTACTCAAAGCCAATGATCTTATCCAGGCAGAGCAGGGTATCGATTTGATGTCTCTCTCGATTGGTATTGTTGTATCGGCGGTGGTCGCATTATTGTGCATGAGATGGTTCATTTCCGTGATTGAAAAAATTGGAATGTTACCATTTGTATTATATCGCTTCGCTTTGGCTGCTGTTTTGCTATGGGTGTTTCTATAGCGGTGACGCTTTATTGCCAGCTCTGGCTATTTTGATTTTGTAAATTCCTTATGATTAATTCAGATTTCACGCAACGCTTCGTATTTGACGATCTTGATGCTCGCGGTTGTTTTGTTCGCCTAGAGCAAACGATCGAAGAAATACAAGCCACTCATCATTACCCTGAGGCACTAAAAGCCATGCTAAATAAATTTAGTTTGGCCGCTGTTTTATTGCGCGACAGCATTAAATTAGACGCCAATGTTACCATCCAATTGCGAAGCTCGGGGGCGGTTAAATTGATTATGGCAGATTGCACTTCGGACAAACGAGTGAGGGCAATAGCCGAGTACGAGCTTGAAGAATTAGCCGCCACTGAATCATTGGATTTAGCGAATTTGAACCAAGGCGCAACGCTCGCGATCACCATTACACCGGATGAGGGCGATCGGTATCAAAGTATTGTGCCAATTGAGAGCGCGTCTTTAGAGGGCTGTTTAGAGGATTATTTTTCGCGCTCTGAGCAACTTCCAACTTGGTTTTCTTTTAATACAGATGGACAAGTCGCGGTAGGTATTGCGATTCACTCTTTGCCAGCAGAGCAGGTCAGTGACCCGACCTTAACCATGGAACATTTTAATCGACTGAAGATGTTTCTCGATACGCTGACCAAGCAAGAAGCTTTGGATTTGGATTCTGAGTTAATTCTGACACGCCTTTTTCATGATGACTCATGTCGTGTTTTTGATACTCATAAAGTCGTATTCGGCTGTGATTGCTCGATCGAAAAATCGATTGAAGCTATCTACTCGCTGGGCAAAGACGACGTTGAAAACCTCATCAGCGAACAGCGCGAAGAAGGTAAAGAAGGCCTAGTCGTTGATTGTCATTTTTGTTTTCAGCGCTATGAGTTTGACTTTGATGACTTAGCAGGTTTGTTTCAAACCGATTTAAACTAGCCTAGTGGGGACGTTACCCTTTTTTCGGTCTGCCTGGCGGGCAGATACGCAATTTTCTGCCGACTTTACTTTCGATTGCACTAATAAAGTTGTCGTTGCCGCAAGGCAGGCCCTTCTGAACTGTTTGTCTGATTATTTTAAGCGTAGCCTCACTGTTCGGTATCGATAACCATTCTCTCCAATGAGTACTCGTAACGGCGACGCCCAGAGCGGAAATTGGAACGAGCAGCGAGCTTTTTCTTTGACCTACTCGAAAAGATGCGCTTGACCATGTGTAATCTTCTGCTTTGATCACGAGGTTTGCTCTCACTGGGTTTCGCTCAACGTACCGAATGGCAGAATAGGTATAGGCTTCATCCAACGGCGCGGAAAAATAACGACCCTGCCAAATATGGCCATTCCACCCATTGATTCGGTTTACGTATTGCGCATAACGCATATGCAACGGTTTTAGTACGCGATGCAAGCCATCCTCGGTTTCTGGTCGTAGAATCAGGTGAACATGGTTTGTCATTAAACAATAGGCGAATACATCTACCTGCCATTTGTCGCAATATTCCTTAAGCCACTTGAGATAAAGTGCACGGCCTTGGTCTGTAAAAAACACATCCTCACGCCGATTGCCGCGTTGCGTAACGTGATGTGGCACTCCGGCCACGACAGTTCTTGATGTTCTTGGCATAATCCTTTGCCTGCGTTGATTAATTGATGTCTATGGTTATAGCGCAAATCGTTCTAATTGTCACTTAACAAGCTGTTTGATGCCATTAAAGGGTAACGTCCCCATTAAGAGTGTTTCGTTTAATCTTTAGGTTTTATGCTGGTCTGAACTGAGCGAATTTTTTCAAGTTGAGCAGCACTAATCGCTGCTTGAATCAATTGGCCGTCTTGCATACCTTTCGCAATTTCACCGCCATTGACGTTTTTGGCCGCTCGTTGAAACTCTAAGAATAGATCAGATTGTGGGTACTCACAGTCTTCGAAACCAGTTCTGCCGCGTGCGTCGGCCAAACAGCTTTGGGCTATTTGCAGAGCGCGTTGATCATCGTTCAAGCTCTTGGTGTTGTGTAGCATTTTGAGTATGGTGCTGGCTTTTAAGTCGTACATCTTATGCATATGAAGATGATATTCAGCTACTGCTAGCGCAAGGTCTCTATACTTTTTAGGAACCCTTAAACGTTCACAAAGTGCTTTTATCAAGGGCAGACCGCTGGTTTCATGGCCTCGATGCGAGGGTAAAATGTCCTTTGGCGTGATTGCTTTGCCAAGATCATGCACCAGAGCAGCAAATCTGACTAGCGGGTCGGTGGTGATTTTTGTTGCTTGCTCAATGACCATCAAAGTATGCACGCCAGTGTCTATTTCCGGGTGGTATTTAGCAGTTTGTGGCACCCCAAAAAGGCTGTCTA
>JBLHMH010000046.1:0-21046 GCA_047621785.1 Polaribacter sp.
CCTGCATTGATCGGCTCCAGCTGCTTGCTGATATTCGCGCCGCAGCTTGCTCGTTAATCATGCCCAGTTTCAACAGACCGCCACCGGTTCCAGTTTCGATAGCGACTGCAATAGGATCTCGAGTATCACCAGATTGAACTTCGGGCACCGGTAGTCTTTTTGTAAACTTCTTGGTTCCCGCAACTGGATCCTCGATTGCTCTGGCAAGCAATTTAACCACGAACCAAGACTTTATACGCTCGAAAAACCCCGCTTCTGGCTGCTCGTAGTCACCGCTCATGACCTCAGGCACAACACCCAATAATTCGGCATGATCGGCAACCGCCAAGAAATCTAAGGGTTGCAATATCTGCACGCGGCCTCGAGCATAAGGATGCACCACCGGCTCGCCCTTGGCATAGCGATACGCAACATCTGGATCAGCTGAGCGATTGCCTGCCATATAGGCGTCAACCGAATAAGAGCTGTGCAAATGCGTATCGCCCCAGAGCAATTGTTTTGCTGGTGAATTAGAGTCTTGTGCAGACGAATATGCACTAAAAACACCGACCAAAACCAATAAGGAAAAGGCAATACTAATTTGTCGCAGAAAACTAAAACGTAGATTTTTTTTCATGATTTACTTTAATTGTGTGAGGCTCTTGAGCCTATGAAAAACAATAGAAACTGGGGTTAAAGAATAGTTCAGATTACTATACACCGACCAGCAAACGTTGAATTAACCAATAGCTGGCAACCACACCCACCAGATACATCCCTAAGTTAACGATTTTTGTCTGGATTTGCACTGCAACAATCTTAGCGACCACTAGTGCAAAACAAATGACCGCGCTAATGAAGATCAATTGCCCGAGCTCCACGCCTATGTTAAAAAACAGCAGCGCCGTAATCTTCATTGAATGCGGCAAACCGAGGTCACTTAGGACGCTGGCAAAGCCAAAACCATGTACGAAACCAAAGCCAATGGCAACCAAAACTGGAAATCGCCAGCTCAGGCTTAAGCGCAAATCTGGATCTGTCATGTTAGGCAATAAAACCACTGAACCAGCGGGCAAGTAACGCCTAACTTTTATAATCTCTGCAGCTAGTACCACAATACTGAGGGCAATCAGGGTCTCGACAAATATGTTTGGCACTGCGATTAAATTAAGGCTAGCCAATACCAGAGTCACGGTATGGGCAATAGTGAAGCCGGTGATAGCGATAAGTATCCGAGGCAACGACCCCGCTACTAAAAGTAGACACAGCACAAAAAGCAGATGATCCCAGCCCATAAGAATGTGCTTGATTCCGCCGACCATATATTGAATGGCCACGTCACTAGAGGAGGAATCAACTGAAATCGAAACAATGGTTTTTTCAGGTGCTGAAAAAATATGCCGGCTAGCACCTGAGGGTTGGGTAACAACAATAAGCGAGGATAGCGCTGGATTTGACGCAGGGTAGGCAATTGAAACCGAAACGTCTTTTGCCTCAGCACTACAATGATATCGCTTAGTCCCAATTAATCCCTGTGCAAGGGACTGTCTAGCCAACTCCTCTGCCGTTCGCCCTTGGGCTGACAATGCGGGCAACGAAATATCACAAACATCGGCCACTAGCGAAATCACCGGTTCTTGGCCCTTAACCAAAACCGGTGGAACTTTCCATCTCATTTGATAATCGAATGATCCATCGTCTGAAACTTGCACCGCGTTAAGCTCAATAAAGACTGGCCGCCCCTCGTGCGCTTTAGTCGGCATAACAACACAAGACAATAGAAAAAACACAGCCAGTAACCTGTGGTTTTTAACAACGCGTTCGATGTGACGTTCCATTGACTTTAAATCTAGCTGCATCTCGACTAAATCTATTGTTCAACAGTAGCGTTAGGCGCGATTGATATCTGTACACGGTATTGATTAACCAAGGTCTGAATAGCCGTCGCCTTGATTTGTCGTTGCTGATCCCGTTGAGCGTCAGCCAATACAATTTGTGCTACCTCTTCTAATACTGGATCTCTTGCCGCCGATTTGTCCTTGAGCATGACCAAATGCCATCCGTATTGTGACTGGATAGGTCCTTGCCATTTATCGGAAAAAGATAGAGCAAACAAGGCCTGTTCAAAATCGAGCCCAAAATGACTGGCTATGTAGCTCGGTGTGCGTTCTACATAATTAAGGTTGTACAAAAAACGGTCTCCATGCCTGCCCGCTTGATCAAAGGTAATTTGCTCTCGTTGCAAGTCTTGCAATAAACTCTCAGCTGCCTGTTTGGCTTTACTAAGGCCATCCTCACTCTGGTGGTTCTGTTGTGAAACAAATACATGTGTGAAAGTGGCGGCGCTGGCAATTTTGTATAAATCGGTGTTTGATTCAAAATACGCGCGCAAATCGTCCTCGCTTAGCGTTTCAATATTGTTATAGAAACCTTGCGCTATGTATTCCATCTTCTGGATTAAACGCCGTCGTATAATCTCGTCATTAGTATTCAAACCCAATGCCATGGCCTCTCGAAAAAGAGCTTCATCGCGCACATAATTATCGATTAAGTCCTGTCTTTCAGCATCGCTTATCGAGACTAATAAATTACTCACCGTCTCAGAATCAAAGCTTTTTCGCTGAAACTGAACATATTCCTTGAGCACAGCTTCATCAATAAAGATGTCCATTGCTGAATCTCCACGCATTTTCGTGGGAGAAATGAAACTAATCAACAAAAATAATAGTAGCCCCAGAACAAAAAATTGCACTAGGGGCTCAGCAAACAAACGTTTCACTCTGAAATCACCAATAGACGGCTAACAAGTTAAACTGGGGCGGCAAACTAAGTTCGTTTATGGTGTATACCAAATTGGCGAAGTATAAGCGCGTTCTTGAATTGTATTCGGCTTGTCCTGAGCTGACTCTAATTGCAACGCGACCGCATCGTATAGCGAGTGGCGCGGTGTCGGTATTTGCAAAACCCGCACATAATAAAAGGCACGCTGAGCTGGATCAAATTCAGGGTCAGTCCATAATTCAGAAAACTCTGGCGAGCCTATACTATTGTCATAGGAAGGAATAGATTCATCAACGGTACTGCCCACCAAAGGCAAATTACCGGCTGCATCAAGTTGCCTGTGTTCGGGGTCTGACCAGGCTACATTGAACACCTTTTCATGAGTTTGACTATCGCCAGAAACCCACCCTTTAACCACCTGTAGGCGGTCTAAATTACCACCAAGAGGGTCTTTAGTCGCTCGAATTAACAACTGCATTGCTGTCTGTGAATTTTCAGAATTAGACAAATCACCGCCCATTGGCACGCCTTTGGCGTAGCCCGGCGCAGATATATCTCTTACTTGCGCGTCCTGCGCAGAGAAATTCCATCCGGCGAATACTCGAATCGCTATTCTAGGACCCGTGGTGGCATAGGTTTCTTTTCGTTTAAACGCAGCGAAAATTGCTTCGCGGGTATTCTCCTTAGCCCAAACAGCGGCAAGGCCTTGGGCCGCCATGTCCCAACCGTTGGCGGCGTCTTCGCGATCACCTACCGGCATACTTTGCTTGGTCTCTGGGGTCGAGTCCTTTGCCATTTTACCCCAAAAGTTCGTTTCTTCTGCCGAAGCCATTCCAGTATGGGCGTCAGTGGAGCCAATAAAACCAAACTTATAAGGATTAACCCCTACTCTTTGCTCAATACTCAGGCCTGTCAGTAGTGCCGGGCGAACATAATCTGCTTTGCTAGGCTGATATTCTTGCCAAGTCTGTTGAATATAATGTTGGTAGGTTTCAAAGTCTGCGAATTCATCATCGGGTGAAAAATTTGGGTGTGTTTCTGAATCACCCTTTATCTGGGTGATTTCTGCAATCGGCTCCCAGGCAATTCGTCTGCGAGCATATTCGGCAGTGATTGGCATACCCTTAAGCGTTGTCTCGGCAAACATGTAGCCTTTAGAGATATTTGAATTATGTGGGATTGCGATAAACCTCGACCCTGTGTCCTGCGAAGTTTGCTCCAACCAATCCCATAGATCTTCAGGATATTGACTTTGATCAGAGCCAAACGGTAGATACTGCTTTGCCTTATCTGCACCATCTGGGCTAATGACAACGCGATGTAGGTTTGCGCCAGTCGGAATCGAGCTCCACTCCCAACCCACCAAGCTGGTGAACTTGCCAGGTGCATTATGTCGTTCAGCGGCATCTACAATTTCATGCCATGCAGTTTGTTCGGTCTTGAGAGTGTTGCCAAAGGCCGCTAGTGCTAAAACATTCGCCGGATCGCTAACTGGGTCAACGACGTTGGGATCTTCAGGCACTTTAGGTAAGATCGTGGTGAAAACATCTCGTCCTTTTTCATTTTCAATCGCGTCTAAAAGAAAATAAGCATTGATACGGCGTTTAATGGCATTGAAAAAATCGATACTCTCATTCTCATCTATGTCGTTCTCAATCGCCCGAATAACCCCCATTAATTCAGCATGATCTGACACCACCAAAAAATCTAAGGGCGTATTGATTTGAATGCGAGAACGATTATAGGGGTGGATTACAGGCAAGCCTTTTGCCCATCGATAGGCCGTGTCTGGGTCAGCTGATTTATTCTGATTTAGAAAGGCATCGAATGAATAAGAGGTGTGCAGATGAGTGTCACCCCATAGCAACTCTGTGGTGCTTTGCGGCGTCTCAACTACAGCGCCAGGCTGAGTTTCTGAAAGAGAGTCATCAGGCACAAGCCCCGCTTCTGCAGCCAGTGCTAAGCTACCCCCACAAACAACATAGCCAAGCAATCCCAACACTAATATAACGTTCGCCGATCCAATAATTATTTTCATTCCTCAATACTCCTATCAATATAGCTACGCTGTTTAAGGGTTCTACCCAGCATTTTCTAATCGCACATAGTATGCCAATACAATCACGCCATGCCTAGTTTTTTCTACTTGGTTTAATCTAACATAAACACGAAACGTATTTGCAAACTAAGTGAGACGACATCTCGTTTTGACCCATCTTAATTGATATGAGATTTTCTCTGATGGGTGTTTGGTGCTCTCAGTCACTGAACATTGAGGCATGAGTAATTTAGCAATACAATGAGCAGGCATTATGAATACAAACTTAGCCGCAACACCAGCTCCGCATGGCCGCGATTTTTACACCGTTGGCGCTAGACCCTCTTCACTGATCGACCTGTTTTGCGTTTAGGCACCTAATTAGCGAGCAGAGCTGCAATCCGTGTATTGCCCTTCTGGTTAGCAATTCAAAAAACTCTACATCACCCAATCACGAGTAGCATTGGCTAAACTTGGGAAGTTTTCGCCTAACTTCGCGCCCCAATAAGTAAACCAGTATTCGATTTTTTGCAGCACAGACATTTCCAGCTTTTGTGGCAATAACTGTTGCTCTTGATCAAGGTAAGCATGAATCGATTCAATCTCTTGCACGTCAAGCGAGCGATGAAAACCGACCATCCCTTTATGCGCTAGCACACCACCAAAAGCGATGGCTAAAAACTCTGTATGGGTCTTTTCACTCATGTAACGTAAGTCAGGAATTACACCGTTACTCCTCGCGCTTATTCCATGGCAGACACTGCAATTGCGTTCATACAACTGGCCACCCTTTTCAATCACTTCCGGCTCGGTGTTGGCTCTATGTCCAAGCGCCAAGATGGTCGCTACGCCGGCATCCAGTACCGCTTGGGTATAGCCAAACGAACCTTTCTTAAATACTAACAGCCGATTCTGATTTAGCTGATTTCGCTTTAAGATGTTGCCCATTAATAACATGGCAGCGCCGCCAGAACCCTGCGCCACTGCTATGTATTGTTCGCCATCTAGTTCATAGCTAATAGGCCCTGCCAGAACGGCGCTGTCTGATTGATATTCCCATAATCGTTCGCCTGTTTGCGCATCATACGCGGCAAACAAACCATTGCGTGTGCCCTGAAATACTAAGTCACCAGCAGTTGACAGAACCCCCCCATTAACCGTGTGCTGGTGCCGTACCTGCCATGCCCTCTTGCGTTTGACCGGATCCCAAGCTACCAGTTCACCGTACATGTAGGCATCCATTGTCGCTTGGGCTTTTACCCAACTCGCTGGATCTCTATTTTCATTGATATCAACACCCGTGTTCCAGCGTCCGACTCCATAACTCACGTTATCCATCGCAGAATAAAAACCCGGCGTGTTTTGTACGGGAATATACATTAAGCCGGTTTTTGGGCTATACGACATAGGCTGCCAATTGTGCGCGCCCAAAGGCGCTGGCCACAGAATAGTGGGTCCATTATCTTGGTAATTTGCATATTTAGTTTCAACTGGCCTGCCAGTTTTCATGTCGACATGAGATGCCCAAGTAACATTGGAATAAGTGTCGGCCGAGAGTAACTCTCCAGTTTGACGATCTAGCACGTAAAAGAAGCCATTTTTAGGTGCTTGCATGATTACCGATCGCGTTTGGCCTTCGATCTCTAATTCGGCGAGCACCAATTGCTGCGTTGCGGTGTAGTCCCAATTTTCCCCAGGAGTTACTTGGTAGTGCCAAACGTATTCACCAGTGTCAGGCCGCAAAGCGAGAATTGAGCTTAGATATAAATTATCGCCGCCACCAGGGCTACGAATTTTACGATTCCACGGAGAGCCATTGCCAGTTCCTATGTAGAGCAAATCCAACTCAGGGTCGTATACAAAAGAATCCCAAACGGTGCCTCCTCCTCCGCCATTTTGATACCAATAATCGCCGTTCCATGTTTTAAGTGCGACTTCTAAAGCTGAGTTTTCCTGAGGCTTATTGCGGTCACCGGGCACGGTATAGAACCGCCAGCGACGCTCTCCTGTTCTAGCATCATAAGCACTGACATAACCACGTACGCCGAGTTCAGCGCCGCCATTACCAATGATCACCATGCCTTTAACTACCCTTGGTGCACCGGTAATACTGTAGTTACCGTCGGTTGGCGTGGTTTGCACTGACCAGTTTTCTTGGCCGGTGGTAGCATCAAGTGCTATTAATCGGCCATCTAGTGCCCCAAAAAATACCTGTAAACTCGGTTCTTGAGATTCGACTTCAAACTGCGTCCCAGCCTGCTTATCTTTAGCTGCATCTGAGTGCCACAGAGCAACCCCTCGATTGACTGGACCACAGCAGGTTTTAATCAAATGCGCTTTATCCACTTTGGCATCGTAGTGCCACAATTGCTCGCCAGTCCTGGCATCTAGGGCGTAAACGTGGCTCCAACCAGTGCTGATGTAAATTATGCCGTCGTGCACTAAAGGCGTTGCTTCCATACCTCGAGCGGTGGAAAACTTGAATGACCATGCGAGGTCCAATTGCGCAACGTTTTCGCGATCAAGCTGCTTTAAAGGGCTAAAGCGTTGCTCTTGATAGTCTCGTCCATAGCTCAACCATTCAGAGACCGGATTAGCAATTGCACGCCCATCGACCTGAACGGCATATGCGGTCTGGGTGCAACAAAAAGCAAAGCCACATAGGCCGAGAGTTAGTGACAAAATTGAACGAATCGACATAGCTATTTTCACTTTAAATTAAATCTAATGGCAAAGCGGCAAGACTGGATACAAACGAGCTTGCCATCGGTCACTGCATTAATGAGACTTCAGAATAATTCTATAAGGATAAACTTGGACGATCTGCCAAGCTTTCGCGCCAACGAATTATATTGAGATGGTGTGGCTGTGCTTTGACTTTAACAATACGGGCGAAATCTACTGCAACTACCGCGGTAATATCGGCATTAGAGAATGTATCAATCGCAACATATTCACGGCCTTCTAAATGAGCATCTAGCATGTCAAAAAATGCCAGTAAACGACCTCTGCCGCGCTCAGCGAGCTCTGGAATTTGAGCCCAATTGGTCGCGCCCGTAACGGCCCTATCCTTCATTCCCGGTGATGCGTTTCGTAGTGCATCGGCAACCGCCATAAAACCCTCAAACTCAATTTTAGAGGTCCAATCAGCCACCATAGCTTTTTCAACTGAAGTGCTACCGAACATAGGAGGGTTCGGGAATTCGCTTTCTAAATAAGCCGCTATTCCTGCGTTCTGAGTAATAATAGTGCCGTCATCCAATTTCAATACAGGAATAGTTGCTGCCGGATTAATTACCTGAAACTCTTCACTGAGCTGCTCGGCTTTCATCATGTCAATAATGACGACTTGGTGGGGAACTTGCTTTTCAGCTAGTAAAATTCGAGCTCGGCGTGGGCTCGGTGCGTGGGGGAAATCGTAAAATGTAATTGACATGAAATGAATCTCTTTTTTGTTACTGGGTAAATCATCAACTAAAGCAAGTTTTTCAAACGACACTACATAGGTGCCTTCTAAAGAATTAAGTAAGATAACATATGCAAACTATGCTGAGGCTAAAACCTACATTATTTTGGCGCAAGGTATGCCAAAAGATTGGCTTTGAGCGAAATCCCCTTTGCAAAAACCTTTTGTATTTATATCGGGTAGCAATAACCGCAAATAGTGAGACCGAGCAAACACCTCACAGAGTTTGAAGATATTTTCACTCACAGCATGTTTCTAATGCATAATTCGGGTTTAACTGGCAGATTGCTCTAAGCTCGCTTAACTTACATATCAGGCCCTCGAATCATGAATTTACTAAAGAATAAGTCTAACCAAAAACTTGGCTTATTAGCCATCTTGGGGCTACTTTGCACTTCTCCTAGCCAAGCATCGAATAGTGAGATTATCGAACAATTAAAGAGCTGCGCTCAGATCCAGCAAGACGCCGACCGGGTAGCTTGTTACGAGCAGTTGGGTAAATCCGTGCTAAGCGTTGGTGTGCAAGCACCTATCGAGACTGCAACTACCCCACCTCAAGTAAAAGAAATACCGACACAAGTCGCTACCCAAGGCGTATTGCCTGACAGTTTAGGTGGTGGCGACTTCTCTGATAGAGCGGGAGTTAAAATAGAAACTAATCGTGGCAGAGTAAGCTCTTGCAAAAAAGCATCTGATCGTAAATGGTTTTATATTTTCGATAATGGCCAGGTATGGAAACAAGTAGACAGCCGTAAACGTCACTACAAAAGTTGTGACTTCTTTGTAACCGTGAGTAAAGATTCTTTTGGTTACACCATGGTTATCGACGGTCAAGATGGCAAGGTTCGTATTGACCGACGTCGCTAACGAGTGCGCAGCCTGCATTTCAGCGAATTGTATTACCAACTCGCCAGGTACCATTCTTGCTACGTCTAGCATCGCTGAGCTATTAAAAAACTCAAATAGATCGTTGAAAAACTGACTGAGAATAGTTCTGATTGATAAATAGCATAGACCGAAATTGCTGCAAAACAAAACCGAAACTCATCTTGATGTTTGTTCCAAGCCAGACTCCATTGTTATTAATGCAAAGTGTTAGAAAACGAGAGATCACATCGAATTAGTTGATTCGTTTATGCACAATACGTGAAAATACCAATCTAGACACGCTGCCCCTTATATTTAATGCTAAACAAACAAAGCTGTTTGATACTGATGATCATGGTTCTGCTATTGCAGACCGCGACGGTATCGCATGGCATGGCGCATCTGGACAGGGGGCACACGGAACAGTGTTTAGTTTATTCATCGGGTGACCATGAATTTGCTGTAAAGATTGATTCTCAGCCGATCCCAGATTAGCAGTTCGTCCTCTCTCAAAACTCATCAGCGACCTCGCTAGTTAGTATCTCTAGGCCTAGCGCTTATTCTTGTGGCGCCCCTCCTATTCATTAAATAGTCTTTTCTGCTCATTAACTCCTGATCCAGGCTTCTAAATAGACAGCCTGAGACTTAGGAATTTCGCTTGTTTCTATTTACTTTTAGGTTCCCTATAGTGCGTCAAAATAATCATTTTATCTTTTTAAGATTAACCTCCTTTGCTGTCTCTAACAGCGCCAACGCGGACGACTTGCTCGAAGAGTTCGGAGTCTCTGCGCATCCCTTATCTGAAACCGGAATAGCTCAAGCTAATTCAGTAATGAGGGGCGAGGCCTTGGCAGAAAAAATTCAGGCTCAATTGGCGAAACCATAGCCGGGGAAGCTGGTATCAGCTCTGCGAGTTTTGGTGCGGCAGTTGGACGGCCGGTGATTCACGGGCTGGGAGGCGCGCGGGTTAAAACAACACAAGGTCGAATTGACAGCCTTGATGTGTCAGTTACCAGTGGTGACCACGCAGTAACCATAGAAGCATTCATCGCTAATCAGATCAATATCCTTAAAGGTGCTAGCACCCTACTCTATGGCAGTAATGCCATCGGTGGTGTGGTCGACGTAGAAACTGCTCGAATTCCTACCACAATGCCAAGCCAAGCACTGGCCAGGCGAATTGAGATGCGAGTCAGCGACAATGCCCAGGCAAAAGTGGCCGCCGCACGTTTAGACGGGACTGTTGGCAAAAATTATGCCTGGCATCTAAATGCCACTAGTCGAGATGCCGATGAAATTCGTATTCCTGACCTTGCCGAATCAAAGGCCTTGCGCGCGACCGACAATCAGCAAATTAACCAAACAGAAAACCTTAATTCGAACCTGGCTTGCAGTCAGCTTGAAAATGAAGGCCTGGCCTTTGGCCTCAGCCGATTTGGCGAAGACAGCTAGATCGGTTTTTCGATCAGCGTTTTAGATGCTCAATACGACTTAATCGGCAGTCTTGAAGAAGAGCCCGAGGAAGCGTCAGGCGCGGCCACCTGTTTAATTGACATGGAGCAAGTACGAACTGACTTCGAAGCTCAGTTTAATAGCCGATTTACAGGCATAGAGAGTATTTCCGTTTAGGCATTAATGACTATCAGCACCAAGAAATCGAAGGTTCTGGCGAGCTTGGTAGGGTATTTGAGAACGATGCATGGGAGGGACGGGTCGAATTAAATCACGCTGCCATCAAGGGTGTTCAAAGTACTTTAGGCTTGCAATTGAATAGTCGTGAATTTAGCGCTATTGGCGAAGAGGCCTTTGTACCACCGATCGAAACACAAAGCGCGGGACTATTCTGGGTCGGCGAGAAAAGCTTTGAGCGCTTCGATATAGAAAGCGGACTGCGCATTGAAAATCTCGAACACAGACCTGTTTCGAATGAAATAGCAGCAAGAGATTTTTCCACTGTTAGTAGCTCTTTGGGTATTGTTATACCGTTTGCAAATGGCCTGTCCGTTGCCGGGCTGATGGACTATTCGAGCAGAGCCACCAGCATTAAAGAACTGTACTCAAATGGGCCTCATTTAGCCACTAAAACGTTCGAGGTCGGCGATATTACTTTGAAGAAAGAAACCGCAGTCGTATTTAGTTTAACCGCCGGATACGAAGTTCAGCTTGTTAGTATTGCCAGCACAATCTACCAAATGCACTTTAATGATTTTATATTTCAAGACAATACCGGCGCCCAGCAGGATGAATTACCATTGTTCATTTATCGCCAAGGTGATGCTCGTTTCACCGGCATTGATCTAAAGACAGATTTTCATTTGGGAGAAATAGCATCAGGGGATTTAGACATCAACGTTCTATTTGACGCTGTGCGAGCTGAGCTCAGCGAAGGGGAAAGTCGTGATTTACCAAGAATACCGGCTCGGCGTGTCGGCTTAGGCGTCGCGTGGACTAATTTGAATTGGCTCGCTAAACTCAATTACCAGCGGGTTTCTCAGCAGCAGGATGTTGCCAGTTTCGAGCTTGCAACACCGAACCATGACGATTTCAGTATCCAGCTTAAACGTGATTTTAGCTGGGGCGGTACAGATGCAAGCCTGTTCATTCACGGCCGCAACCTTAGCGACCAAGATCAACGCCATCATGCTTTATTTATCAAGGATCTAGCTACTGCGCAGGGCAGACGCATCGAATTGGGAGTTCGCTTGCAGTTTTAAACAATAAAGAGTTAGACAACCACTAAAGCAATGCCCAGATATACCAGCGCCGCCAGGCCGGCGGCAATCAAGGCTAATGGCAATTGGGTATTCACATGATCCATTAAGTCCGAACCACAAGCCAGCGATGACAAGATAGTTGTATCTGAAATTGGAGAACATTGATCGCCAAACACCGCCCCACCCATTATCGCACCAAAGCATAAAAGGATATAAGTGGGGTCTTGCGACAAAACTAAAGCGAGTGGCAAGGCAACCGGAAACATGACCGCATAGGTGCCCCAGGAAGAACCAATCGAAAACGCCACCAACATACAGATGAACAGCAACAGGCTGGGTAATATATAAGGCCAGTGTTTTAGGAAGTCTGCAGTTACATCAATCACATAATATGCGGTACCTAGTTGCTCGCTTACGGTGGTTAAGGTCACGGCAAGCCCAAGCACGATTGCCCCGACGGTGACACCTTTGATGCCGGTCACCATTGCGTTAAAGGCGGTGTTCACCGACATTCCTCTTATTACACTGCAAAGAAATCCCGCAACCACCGCCATTCCAAAGCCTTCAAAAACTTTTGGCCCATCAGCAAAAATCCACGGCAGTATACAAAACCCCATTAGCACGCCAATCGGAATCAGAAAATCGAGAACAGAAGGAGTATAACCACTGGGAACGTTCGACTCAGTCAGTTCTGCGGAGGCCATTGGGGTAGAACCGGGTTTATCTAATTCACCAGTTTGTTTAACTCTAGCAACTACTTTTGACATCGGTGTGTTGAATAGAGGCAGGCGATCAAAAGCAAACAATAGGGTCATAGTAACCGCGAAGATTGCGTAAAAATTAAATGGTATCGCCATTAGAAACAAACTAATCGCGGCGGCTTCGCTATCAACCAATCCCACTAAAGGCTCGATCGTTATTAGCCCAGCTATGTAGATCGGCCATACATTAAATGGAATAAGCGTTGCGATCGGCGATGCGGTGGAATCAACTACATAGGCAAGTTCTTCATGTGCAACCCCATGACGATCTGAAACCGGCTTGACGGTGGTGCCAGTTAAAACCGTGCTAATTGTGCCACCTTGATGAAACACAATTCCCATTACCCAAGTGAACACCTTGGCAGAAGTTCTGGATCGCACGAACTTATTGGCCATAAGATTTGAGAAGTGGCGGGCTCCGCCATTGCGATTCCATAGCCCTAACAAGCCGCCAAGCGCCCACAGATAAACGAGTAGTATCTGAGCGTATTTCTCACTGCCGAGACTCGGCACCAGTAGGCCTTTTATAATATTAGGTTCACCGGCGATCAAACCACCAGTGACAATGCCTAACAACAAAGCGAGCAAAACATTTCTGGTGAAAAAGCACAGAGTGATGGTAACGGTTGCTGGTAATAGTGACCAAATACCGTAATGCTGAATCACGTCTACCGGACGTAAAAACCAAATCAGCAGCCCGCATAGGCATACCGCTAGTATGCCGAGAATCGTTTTAATGTTTAGCACCAGTTAATTCAGCCCGACTTTAAGTTCTCATTGCAGCAGTTCATCAATCACTGCAGCAATGTCTTTGAGTGTGTAATTTATGTTCACTGCGGAACCATGCGGATGGTAAATATTGCCGCGAAAAGGCTGGGCAAGAACCTTACCGTCTTTATCCATAATCCAAAAGTGCGGCACACCATAGCGCTGCGTTTCATCTTCAGCACGAAAAGCGCCTTGCCAACTGGGGATAGGCCGGTAAGCATCAGACAAAGACGCCTGCATCCGAGCACTCATTATCAAGCGAAATCGCGGATCGAAATAAGGTTGCACAGGGATAATACCGTTGTTAAACGCGGTCTGAGTTGAATCAATATAAGCTGATTCCGCCTCTTTATAAGCAACGCTGTCACTTGCATAATCGAGTAAGGCTCTTTCACTAAAGCCTAATGGCTTGGTGTGGTACACAGCAGGTACGCCGATCGGAATAAAATTCACCTGTGGTGAATAACTGCTGACCAAGCTTCGTAAAATATGTAAGTCTTCAAATGAATCAGGACACCAAATACCTCCAGGTAATTTTTCATTACCCATCGCGCCGCCGCCAAAGATATAAACAATATTAATATCTTTGGCGCCACGTTTGAGCAAATCAAGCAATCCAACAGCTCGGCCATCGACATCGATAAGCTCTACACCGGTGTCGATTTGTGACCCTTGTTGGTAGTGTTTGTTTACTGGATCAGCCGTTGCCAGACCGGAGAACAAAACTAGTACAGCAACAAAAACCCTCAATTTCAGCCTGCTCAATATGAAGCAACTCATACGTCGCGTAATTCTCGGCGTAATATCTTTCCGGCTGGCGACTTTGGTAAATCTTCAGCGAAGGCTATTTGCTTGGGTATTTTATAGGCGGTTAGTTCACCACGACAAAACTCGATGATGTCTTTATCGGTTAATTGTGGATTGTTCGACACAACGAATAATTTAATAGCTTCGCCGGTCGCATCATTGGGTACTCCTACTGCTGCGCACTCAGTAATATTAGGGTGACCATAGACCACCTCTTCAATTTCATTTGGATAGACGTTAAAACCAGAAACAAGAATCATATCCTTAATTCGGTCAACGATCTTGAGCCGACCATTGGATTGCAATACGCCAATATCTCCAGTGCTAAACCAGCCGTCTTTATCGATAGACTCAGCGGTTGCTTCGGGTTTATTCCAATAACCAGACATAATTTGTGGTCCTCTCAGACAAACTTCGCCAGCTTCACCGGCAGCCATTTGCTTGCCCTGCTTATCAACAATTTTAATCTGTTGGTAATTTAAAGCAGGCCCAACGGTACCCAGCTCTCGGTCTTCAGGTCGATTACAGGTTGCTGCAGCGGATGTTTCCGAGAGACCATAGCCCTCATAGATTTCGCTGCCTGTACGTGCATACCATTCATCCGCTATTTCCTTAACCAAGGCGGTACCACCCGAAATAACGGCTACTAGGGTAGAGAAATCTACTTCGTCGAATTCAGGATGCGCCATCATCGCTTGAAGTAATGTGTTGACTGCCGCAATGCTGGAAAACGGATAGGCCTTCATTGCCTTAATAATTGAACCAACATCTCTCGGGTCAGGTATCAAAATGCTGGTTCCGCCCCATAGGAAGGAACTAACGATATTTCGAGTAAAGCCGAAGACATGATAAAGCGGCAGTGGTGCGATAGGCATCTCTATCTCACCGGGCTTGATTAGGACCACTGACTGGCGAGACATAGTCACTGCAGCAAATAGATTGCCATGAGTCAACATGGCGCCCTTGGATGGCCCTGTAGTGCCACCGGTGTATTGCAAAACAGCAACATCGTCCATATTCAATTCAGGCTTGGCGATTTGTTCATCGCTGGATAAGCCGCGTTCACTTAAAGCCAGTGCATCATTGAACCAAACGTAGTTGTGCGGTAGCTCAGGCTTATCTATGTTTGGCTGTGACAAATCTAAAGCACCGGTTACGATAACGTGCTCAATACCGGTTTTTTCGATCACCGTTTGAGTGACCGGCAAAAGCTGCTCTAGCACGATCAGAGCTCGTGCGCCCGAATCGTTAAACTGATGAATTTGCTCGCGCGGCGTATACTGCGGATTAGTATTTACGAGTACCAAACCAGTTCGCATTATTGCCCAAGCTACGATTGGATATTGAATGACATTGGGTAACTGAACTGCGACTCTATCACCTTTTTGTAAGCCCAGTTGATGGCAAAGATAATGTCCCATAATATTGCTAAGCCGGTCTATTTCAGCATAGCTAACTTCATGCCCCAGACATGAAAAGGCGACAACCTCGCTGTGTTCCTGACAAACCTTGTCGAACATTTCGACCAGACTGGTGTGCCCTTCAGGGTTTAAATCGCTTAATGCCTGCTTAGAATATTGGTTCATAAACTACCTTTCTATAGAGTTGATCTCGAATTATGCCACGGCAAGCTGCCGAGAGTAAAAATACATAATTCAACTTGAATCTGTTGCGTATTATTATCTAGTACTTAGCGCTGACTGTCTTGACTAAACTATTAGATCAAAGCAAAAATGCATCGTTGCTCCTGAACACAAAAAAGCCAGTGCAGAGAGTTACTCTGCACTGGCTTTAATTAAACGCCTAAACTAGCTTAGGCCTATTAAAACATTCTAAACCTAGAAGTTCTTCCGTACTGATACACCATACGTGCGTGGCTCATTCGGATAGCTATTAATACTACCTGCTTGAGCTGGCGTTGGAAAGCCGCTTAACAAATACTGATCGTCAGTTAAGTTGCGTGCCCAGATAGTGAAGTCAAGCCCACTATCTGTGCTCATGCCGGCACTTGCGTTAAGCGTACTGACTTCGCGTGAAATGACGTCGGCTGGAATATTATCAACAACTTGGACTTCATCTTCGTATTGGTAATCAGCGCGTACAAAAGCGTCATTACTGCCAATAGAGAAGTCATAAGTAGCCGATAAAGATAGACTAAGGTCAGGAATGCCCGCAGGTACTTGGCCTGTTAAACCATTTGGTGGACCGCTACCGCCTAGAGGAAAACTGTCGTAAATTGGATCTAGGAATATTCCCGCCAAGCCCAATTTAAGTGAATCCACTGGGTAGTAGGTAAGATCAAACTCAAAGCCCTGAGTAGATTGCTCACCCGCATTTAAAAGAACAAAGCCGGTACCGTTAAAGATAGACGATTGAAAGTTCTCAATACTCTGATCAAATATCGCTAAGTTTAAAGAACCTCGATCAAAACGTGCTTTTAAACCAAGTTCGTAGACAAGAGATTCTTCTGGTTCTGCAAAACGTGCACCGGCAGCCTGGTTGGGTGCGTTGGCGGTTAAGCCGGCAGCTCTTAAGGCGATCAAGTTACTAGCATTAGGCGCAGTGTCTCGCGACAAATTCCATGAGCTCGACTTAAAGCCAGTAGCGGTGCTTGCGTAGACGTTAATGCTGTCGTTTACGTCATAAGCAAAACGCAGGGTATAGGTAGTATCATCATCACTACTTTTACCATCTTCAAACTGGTTCGGAAAAGCAACTGTAGGAGGCAGTGATGCCTGTAGTGCTGCTAAGCCGCCTAGTAAACCAGCCGGTAGGGCTGCAAAGACGTTAGTGTTAACTTGATTAAAAGTAACCGCTTTGTCAGCCTTGGTGTAGTTTAAGCCGAAAGTCGCCGTTAATTGATCATTTATATGCCAATCGGTCTGACCAAAGAATGAAATTGCTTCATCGTCTTGACTAAAGGTGTCTTGCGCGCCAGTGCCGTTAGCAAAGAACGTTCCCGCAGGAAATCCAAAAGCGCCTTCAATAGCCCCAAGCGCGCCTGGGGCGCCAAGACCAGCAACCAAACCATCAAAATAGCTTCGTGCTTGAGGGCCCCAAAGAACGTCGGAAGTGTAGTCCAAAGTTTCATTGAAGTAAAAACCACCGACCATCCATTCTACATTGCCGTCACCGGTTGACGTTAGACGTAGTTCTTGGGTAAAGGTATCGATAGCAACTGCATTGGGGCTCGTTTGAGTTAAAGAGGCCGATGTGAAATCGATATCCAGTGCTTCAAACGTGTCACTGCTGCGAAGAGCGGTGATAGAGGTTAGAGCAAAGCTGTCGTAATCGACATCGACTTGCATCGATATGCCGCCATTTTCAACTTCATTGAAGGGGTCAATATCAGTCGAAGTTTGAAATGCAAACGGTTGCTCAGGAATCAATCGGCCGCCAAGCGCATTAACAATCCCGCTAGTAGGTCCGTTGACCACATTAACCGTTCCACAGCACGGCTCATCAAGTTCGTCATAATCGGCGATGATGCGTACTTGGATTGTGTCGCTTGGAGTCCAATACATCTGACCGCGAATTCCCCAACGATTTCGTTCGTTCAATGCATCGCCGCCAGCAATATTCTCAAAATAACCATCACGCTGGGTGTAGTTGGCGGAAACATCAAAGCTCAAATCTTCAGAAACAGCACTTTCAAATAAGCCTTTAAAATTTGTGTATCCGATATTTCCAAGACTGCCTTCTACATAGCCACCAGTTTCACCTGACGGTTTGGGTGTAACCACACTGATTACACCGGCTGAGGCATTCTTGCCGAATAGTGTGCTTTGTGGACCACTAAGTACTTCGACTCGCTCTAAACGCGGTAAGTCAGAAATTGCTGCCCCTGCGCGCGAACGATATACGCCGTCTACAAATATTCCCACTGAAGGCTCAATGCCTTCGTTATTGGCGCCGTTACCAAAACCACGAATCGAGAACGTAGTATTAGTGGAAGACTGTAGTTGAGTTACTCGCAATGTAGGAACTACGCTTTGCAGGCCAATAACATCTTGGATGCCAGCTTTCTGAATAGTGTCACCAGTTGTGACTGATACTGCAATGGGCGTCTCTTGTAGCGTTGCTGATCGTTTGGACGCGGTTACAATGATTTCCTCAAGTAGGCCATTGCCTTCTTGAGCAACCGAAACTGCCGGTATCGTCAGACACGCCGCAGCTAGCATTGCCACACTCTTGTGGGTAAATTTATTCATTTAATAATCCTCCTCAGGAAAATTTTCGGGGTTATTTTAGTTATTTCATATAACTAATCAAACTAACTAGCTCGGAATAAGCACACCTAACTTTAGGACAAATCCAGAGCATGCGTAGAAGACAGCAATCGAGACATAGTGTCAAGCAAATAACGTTTATGTTCCGCATAAATAAGATAAATATGCCTAAAAAGACATGTCTTCCTAAATTCTAACGAGATCATTGCATTTTAACGGTTTAAGCTGCGTGAACCGCTCCAACGTTGGTATAAATAAATAGGCTTTGTGTGTACTAGCCATTCAAGATTGATCTGGCGCAATCACAACAATGACGTCATTGATACACTATATATTCGAAGAACCATCGAAGCGTATATTAGGCAGTAAAATATGCATAGATCAGCCTCTCACATCAGACCGAATTGCTCACTCTAAACTGGCGTCGTTATCCAACGCCCAGTTCTCGCTACCTAGTCGCTCTTGTGCAAACCTCACAAGGGCGTACCAAGGTCCATGCACCCGCGACATACGACCGCCATGGATGGCGGAAATGCCAATAATGCAGGAGCAATTATGGGCATTTCATCCTGAACATAAAAAGGCCAGTGTTGAGCATCGCTCAACACTGGCCTGGTTCTAAAACCCTTACTTCTTAAACACTAGAAGTCTTTGGAAATAGTCATACCATAAGTACGTGGCTGGGTGCGATACCCAGTGAAGCTACCGGCTTGAGCAACAGATGGGAATGCACTAATCAGAGATACATGATCAGTCAAATTACGTGCCCATAACGAAAAGCTTAAACCAGAATCAGTTGTAAGCCCTGCTGACATATTTAAGTTGCGTGAATCACGGGTGAATTGCGAGGTATCCAAAGATGGATCTTGGGTAGTATCACCAACATTAATGGTATCTTCGTAGAAATAGTCACCGCGAACAAAGGCTTCACTTGAACCAAGAGTAAATCGGTAGGTGGCTGATGCCGAAGCACTAATTTCATTGATACCGCCTGGCACTTGACCACTCAAATCAACAGTTTCTCCGGTTTGTGGGTTACGACCCGCATTAGTAAATGATTCATACAAAGGATCCAAGTAAGTTGCCGCGAACGTTAACTGTACTGAATCAGTTGGATAGTAAGTAAGATCGAACTCTACGCCCTTTGAATTCTGCTCACCGGCGTTAGCCAATGCGAAACCAGTTCCGATAAACGCATTAGATTGGAAGTTCTCGATTTTTTGATCAAATATCGCAAGATTAAATGAACCGCCTTCAAAACGAGTTTTATAGCCGATTTCAAACACTTCAGCTTCTTCAGGCAAGGCAAAACGTTGACCATAACGTTGATTCGGTTTAATTAAACCCGCTGAAGCAAGTTGACTGCGAATAGCAATATCAGGTTGAGCGTTACGGGTAAGGTTCCAAGAAGTCGCCTTAAAACCAGTTGAAAGACCAATATAGGCACTACTTGTATCGCTCAAGTCATAAGACACGCGTAATGAATACGTCAACTCATCATCATCGGATTTGCCATCTTCAACTGAATTTGGAAAACCTAATTGTGGTGGTAGAAACTGTAAACCCTTTAGGCCGCCCAATGGGTTGCGACCCGCAGCAACTTCTCCTTGCCCAATTGCGAATGCAGTAGCAGGTGGAAATCCCTGTGCGATAAGCGACTGGGCTATAAAGCCAGCGCCGATGACGTCGAAATCAAGTGCTGAGAAACCATCACCCTGAGTTTGGTTATAACTCGCTTCCTTTTCATCCTTAGTATAGTTAAGGCCGACGGTGGCTGTTAACTGATCACTTAAATGAAAGTCCAAGGTTCCAAAAATAGAAATTGCGTCATTTTCCAAAGTGCCTGTTTCAGACACACCCTGACCAACGTTACCAAAAGCACCTGGAATTCCCAATGCTGCTTGGATAAATGAGTACCCACCGCCAGATAGGGCATCTAAATAACGAGTGTAACCACCACCAAATGGAAGTGAGTCCGTGTAATCAAGTGACTCATCAAATAAGAAGCCGCCAATCATCCAATCGAGCTTGTCGCCGTTGGTAGACGTTAAACGAATCTCTTGGGTAAAAGTATCGATATCGGTAGTAATTGCGTTCGTAATGATATCTGCACTGGTGAAATCAGAATCGATATTAGAGAATGAGTCTACGTTACGAAATGAAGTTATTGAGGTTAATGCGAAGTTTTCAAAGTCATGATCTATCTGCATTGAAATGCCAGAATTATCCAGTTGATTAGTTGGGTCGACACTGCCGTATAACTCTAGTGCCTCTGCATCATCGTCAACTATATTACCGCCGGCAAATCTAATTGCACCTGCTGTAGGACCTGAAATAAGATTAACTGTAGAACAACATTGTTCATCAATGGTGTCGTAATCGGCGATTATGCGAACTTCGGTATTGTCGCTAGGGTTAAGCACTAATTGGCCGCGAAAACTTTGACGGTCACGACTATTAATGTCATTTCCAGTCGTTAGGTTTTTCACATAGCCATCGCGTGTGTTCGATCCAGCCGACAGCATGTATGCAGCAGAATCAGAAAGTGCACCTTCAACTTGACCTTTTAAAACAACCTGACCAAAATTACCGACAGTTGCAGCAACTCTACCGGCAGATTCACCGCTTGGTTTTCT
>JBLHMH010000047.1:0-21018 GCA_047621785.1 Polaribacter sp.
TTTGGGTTCGAAGATTTTTAAAATGCTTTTGTAAATAACAATTGGCAGAATTTTGTCAAAATTAATTAAACTCACAGGAGATTAGTACATGTTTAAGATATCCGACATTTTCATTTTACTGGCGGTGGCAATATCCTTTGCCGTTTCTGGGTTTTCCTATTTTAACGGTTTCGAGACTCAAGCCTTATTCACGGCTATTTGGGTGCCGTCCATTCTCGCATTTGGAATTTACTTCAAACTTATGGCTCTGCTTGCAAGAGGTAGTCGATAATGAGCCCAGATAATCTTCTAATCATTGCAATGATTGTATTTGCGTTAATGTTCGTAGGCATAGTCCTGACGGTTCTTGAATTTAAGAAAGGGGCTCCACAAGAGCAGGAAGAGCAAGAGGCGCGTAAGTCAAAATTATGAAAAGGTGATAGTGCCGCCGTATTTTAGGGTACGGCTGATTCCGGTATTGTTAATTATCCTTGAAATCTCAGCGCTTACTTAACGCTGGTTTATTTGATTCGATAGGGATTTATCAGCGAAGCAAGCGGCTTGCTATAAATCCTATGCCTTTAATCTGTGCCAAACGAAGTGTGATCGAAAATCCAGTGCGCGATACTGGATGCTAAATTAACTTCGCCAACAAGGGCACTTGTAATTAATAGAGCAAAGCAATTGGATGGAAAATAAGGGTGGCGTTATGAGATTCATGAATCACCAATGCCCTTGTCAGTCTATCTTTTTTAAGCCTTGTTAAAGCCATACAGCCTGAGTGTAACACTTATAAAAGACGTCGATTACCTCCCGAGGTTAGCCGTTACGCGGTACACTTGAAATATGTTCTATTGGCGTATTTACAGTTGATGGCTGAACGCATAAGGCCCGATCTAAGCAGTGCGCATTTTGCTGAATTGTTCATGCAGAATGTGCCGCTGTTAGATGTCCGGGCGCCGGTCGAGTTTAGTACTGGCGCGTTCCCAGGGGCTGTGAACATACCGCTTCTGGACGACGATCAGCGGCATCTCATTGGGCTTGAATATAAGGCCTATGGGCAGCCTGCGGCAATTGATCTTGGAATGCGTTTAGCGACCCCGGTAATACGCGCAGAGCGACTTGAGCAGTGGCAACAGTTCACCAGCAACAATCCAAGAGGGTACTTGTATTGTTTTCGCGGTGGTTTGCGCTCGAGGACTACTCAGCAATGGTTGGCCGAGTCCGGCTTTGACTACCCGCTGATACGTGGAGGCTACAAGGCCTTGCGAGGGTATTTGCTGCAGCAACGACAAGCTTTAGGTGGACTAAATAATATAGTGTTACTAGGCGGTGTCACTGGGGTTGGAAAAACCGCATTGATAGAAACCTTATCGAACGCCATTGATATAGAGGGTCGTGCCAATCATCGTGGTAGTGCATTCGGTAAAACGTTCCAGTCACAACCAGCCCAGATAGACTGGGAGAATCAGATTACCATCGACTGGATGCGCTGCGCTGCGCGTACCGATGAACCTATCTTAGTTGAGGCCGAGTCGCATTTAATTGGCCATATCTGCCTACCGCAAGATCTACAGGAAGCCATGGTACGGGCGCCTATAGTGATGCTTGAAGCAACTATGGAAGAGCGCACAGAGAGGCTTTATCAGGAGTATGTGGTGATTAGTTTGGCACACTATAAATCGATAAATGTTGATCCCTGGGACGCCCTGTATACATCTACCCTGGAAAATATCGGAAGGATTAAAAAGCGTTTGGGCGGGCCGCGCTATCAAAATTTAACTACACTGCTGACCGACGCGATCACTGATTTACAGTCGCGTGATGATCCGTCAGGGTTTTACTTAATGATTAAAACACTGTTGACTGAGTATTACGACCCGATGTACCAACATTATCAGAAACAGAATCAATCTCGGATTATTAAGCGTGGCAATATGTTGGAGATTCGCGCTTTCTTGCTCGACCATGCTGCCGGTCACAACAAGGCTGGTATTGCGCCACATGCGACAGCGCCGCTACCATGATAGTCTGTAGTTACCCTAAGCGTTTGGGTTTCATTGATGAATCGTAAAGATTTAGTGCTGCTGGGTGGCGGGCACACGCATGTCCTGCTAATTAAAGCCTTGGCAATGCGCCCCATTACCGGTGTACGCGTAACCCTGGTATCGGAAAAATCCCTCACGCCGTACTCGGGTATGCTGCCCGGTTTTGTGGCGGGTCATTACTCGTTGGCGCAAACTAATATTGATTTAAATGCCCTGTGTCGCAAGTCTAATGTGCGTTGGATTCAGGCCCGTTGTGGTGCCATCGACGCGGATAAAAAACGACTGGGTTTGAGCGGTCAACCAGGCCTTGAATTCGATGTGCTATCGGTTGATATTGGATCAACACCGGATCAACGCATTGCCGGTGCCGGTCAATATGCAGTGGGCGTAAAGCCCATTGCTGGGTTTCAGCAGCGTTGGCAGGATCTGCTTATCGATCTTAAAATAAGCGATCTGCAAGCAGACCCTGAACAAGCCATCACAGCTCAAAAAAGCGCCACAAGTCAACAACTCGATTGGGGCGTAGTGGGCGCCGGTGCTGGTGGTGTAGAGTTGGTGCTGGCCATGGCGCATCGGCTACGGCATCAAACCGAGATTCGGTTTCATCTAATCTTTCGTAGTGAGCGCATTCTAACTGGTTACCCCCGTCGTATTATCCAACGCGTGGAACGCGCACTCAAGAAGCACAATATTCAATTGCATTCTGGTTTTCCTGTCAATCAAGTCACAGCTTCGGGAGTGACGAATAATGCAGGTGAGCAGATAGCGCTGGATACTAGCGTCTGGTGCACCGGCGCATTGGGTGCGCCATGGTTGCCTGACAGCATGTTGGCAACCACAGACAAAAACTTCATTGAGGTGGGTCCAAGTTTACAAAGTATCTCACATAAGCATGTGTTTGCAGTTGGTGACATTGCAGCTAACATTGATGACCCGCGCCCGAAAGCCGGCGTATTTGCGGTGCGCCAAGCGCCGTATTTAGAAGAAAATCTGCGGCGTTTTTTTGCCGGTGAAGCATTACAAGTAGTAGACCTACAAACGCAGTATTTGAGCCTGTTGGCCCTAGGCGAGCAAGTAGCAGTCGCCAGTCGCAACGGCCTCGCCCTAAGCGGGTCTTGGGTATGGAAATGGAAGGACTATATCGACCAAAAATTCATGCGCCAATTTGTCGAGATGCAGATGGTCAAAATGCAAGCCGAACCCAGCAGCGCCGATGACGTCAATGAGTTGATGCATTGCGGTGGTTGCGCCAGCAAACTAGGCCCTGGCTTACTAGCTGACAATCTGGCACGAGTCGGATCAGATCAGGTTGAGGACGCGGTACTCTGGCAAGCCACACCCGGTAGCTGGTCAGTGCAAAGCATTGATGGTTTCCGCAGTTTTATGTCGGACGAGAGCCGTTTTGCACAAATATGCGTGAATCACGCACTAAGCGATTTATATGCCATGGGTGCGACCCCAATCCATGCGCAAGTATGGGTTAACTTAGCCTTTAATCATGCCAGGTTGCAGCAACGCGATCATCTGCGCGTACTTCAAGCTATACAAACAGTGCTGTCAGAACAAAACACTAGATTGAGTGGCGGTCATAGTAGTGAGGGCGTAGAAACCCATATCGGTATTGTGGCAAACGGTGAGGTGGATCTCGGTGCTCAGTGGTCGAAGGCCGGCAGCCATGTCGGAGACGCGATTGTCATTAGCAAACCGTTGGGCACGGGTGTCATTATGGCAGCCAATATGCAGGCCCAGGCATCGGCAGAGTCAGTTGATGCCGCGACCGAATCTATGTTGAGTTCGAATGCCAGCGCCATGGCGGCGTTGCTAGAACATTGCCCAACAGCGGTCACCGATGTAACTGGGTTTGGGTTGATTGGCCACCTCCTGGAAATGTTGGACAGCAATAAGCAACGTTTAGTTGCTCGACTCGACCTAGTCGCCATACCACTATTGCCCGGCGCACTTGAATTGGCTGCATCGGGTTGGCGCTCAAGCTTGTATCCTCAGCTTGAACCCTACTTAGCGCGTTGCGACATTGACCCAAAGCCACAGGCTGCACGCAAACACAAGAATCGTAGCGCAGCCATTGAGTTACTGCTCGATCCGCAGACCAGCGGCGGCTTGCTAGCAACCTTAGCTCATGATGACGCAAAGAGATTGATGCAGCAATCAAACCAGTTTGTTTGTATCGGCACAGTGTTGCAGGCAGAGGGTAACGCTAGCAATAAGATCAACATCCAGCTTTAAATCGCCGAACAATCTCTGGTAAGTAAGCAGTGAAGTCTGATTGACGTTGGGCTTGACTGACCGATTATCAGCTCTTTTCGCCGTTAAGTATGCGACACCGGCCCTTAAGCCCTTTGATGGCCCTTTTTTAGCTTATTATTTTGCGAAAGACAATACTGCAGTTTGACCCCCTAAACTGAGTGCTGTAGACTAGATCGGCTAGGTATGACCTCTGATTTAACTGGCATTTCACGAGCGGGCTATGAATACAGCTAGGGTGTTGGCCTTCAGGGAGTTCGTCGTTGCCTTGATATGTTTATCAATAAGCAATCATTATAAATTTTCAATGCCTACAAAAGGTGAGCGGGTTACCGAGGTGATCCTAGTACACAATCGATTTTTTAGAGATCGAAATTACTTCACCTTACTCAAATCACTCAACATCGCCGTCAGTGCTCTATTTCGCACGCCATCTCGGTTGTCTAGGTGAAGCGCTAATACTCGGATGCCATGATTTACTGATAGAGATATCTGAGTTCGGTAAAAAAGATTTCTGAATTCTCGCGATAATTTGATATTGAGCGATATTCTAGACCTTCGCGAGAAACTAAAAGTGCTTGAGAATGAACTCCTTTTGCATAAGCGGCGGCTGCGAAAAATGTTCATCAAGCTGAACTAAATGCAGCCAGTGGATTGATTGGTGAGACTGGTCATAAACGAAATGATACAAGAGGCATTGGCCCCTATTATTCGATTCCTATAATTCCTTGGTGCAAAAGCGCTAGGGTGTAATTAATACTTTTGAAAATACATAAAAAGCAAGGTGAAAGAAAATGATGACTGACGAAGAACTGGTAGACAAGATAAAGGCTGGCGATTTTGACCGCAAGCAATTAGAGAATCTTTACGCAAACGCTCTTGAGCGTGACCGAGACAGTATCGCGGAAGCCGCTAAAGCGGCCTTACAAGAAGTTGACCCTAGATCATATAAGCGCAAATATATTAAACCGATAAAGGACAAGGTTGCTCAAATCGCCGGGGATATAGCTACTGCCGAGGGTTGGGGTGACTGGGAAGACAATGCGGCTAGTAATGGTATCAAGTCCACCGGAGCGCTGATCAGCGCTGAAGAAATAGCAGAATCTTGTTTGTCGTACAAACACCCTTCGTGGAAGAAAGCTTCGCTTTTCTACGTATCACAAGCAGATGAAGAGAGTGCCGTGAGATACAAAGTTACGCCGCACAATTCTGAAGAACAAGTTGTGGCCACAGAAGAAGAAGCGATTGCGCTATTTAGCCAGGCGATCAAGGTTTAGCAAGCCTGATTTATATTGCGGGCTGTCTTTTGACAATGACCCTGGCCTAGTGCGACGCAGCGTTAAATTAAAGACACTTAATCTGAATGGCTCTTAGTTAAGAGCCAAATTACTTTAACCCACCCGCGATCTTCATTCAGATAGACGCATGGACGGGGCTGGTCACTTGGCCGGCCATACCCAAACCAATGACGTTGCCACGCTCCGTTGGAAAGGATAATGACCGAAATCAAAGTCAAATACTTTTGATTGAGCGCCTTGTCGGCCTACTTATTTAGATATGTTGTCACTAGCCCAATGGAAAAACCACACATTCACTTTACTAACGAACTGGCTGAGTTATTAAAACCCTTTGCGAAGCTAAAGGGTCAAAAATTAAAGCTTATTATTCATGCGGGCACACCAAAAACTGGCACAACGAGCCTACAAACTTACCTAGATAAGAAACAACGGAAACTTAGAGGGAAAGGAATTCTCTATCCGCATAATCTTGAAAAAGTACAAAACCCTACAGCACCAAAACACCAATGGTTTGAGAAAAACTTAGTCACGACGCACTTCGATCATTTGCTTGAAAACTTCAAGAATATAATTTCGCAAGTTAAAAGCGACACCCACACTATCATCCTGTCATCTGAAGGTATTTATAACTATTGGTGGGATTTCCCTGATGCATCAAAAGCTGTTTTAGGCGAGCTAAGGGCTCTTTTTGATACTGAGTTGTGGGTCTGGTTTCGTGACCCACTTGGGTTCATTGAGAGTTATTATAAACAATGTATTCGCAACCCAAAAATCGGCAGCAATCCGTGTTATGGCAAAGATCTATCCTTTGCCGAAATGTTAGATATTGAGTGGTTTTCTCAGCACTTAAACTATCAAGGTTTTGTCACTGAATGCCAAACATTATTTGGCAAAAATAATGTTTCAGTATTTGAATACGACGGCGATGTGGTTCAAGAGGTCATTGATAGATTAGGCCTGGCAACGCCCCACGACAACCCAACCCGAAGACAGAATAGCAGTTTAAATAGCGCTTCGATAAGACTACTAAGAACAATAAACCAAACGGATCTTAAACCGAAAGACAAAGGGCTTTTGATGCCCCACTTAAGGAAAATTAACGAAGTTCTTGATAATTGCGTAAACGGTTCGTTGATTGATGAGGAATCAAGAAAAAGAGTCCTTGAGATATCCAGCCCCATAAAACTCTGATTCCATCGATGTTCATTTCTCCTCAATTTAGGTAACAGGCCAAGTCGAATAGTTTCATACTCTATCTAGGCAGGCTTATACACCTTTATCTGTTTCATAAAGCATGCTACCGTCTAGGCAAGTTGAAAAATATATCAACGAAGCGAAGTATCATTCAAATAATAAAATAATTATAACGAGACAATAAACATGAACATTGCTAAAATTTTAATCATCATAATGGTCCTAGTATCGATCGTATCGGCCTTCGTCGGTATTCCATATCTTGCAGCCGCCGCGGCCATCGTAGGCTTGGTGTA
The DNA here is from genome assembly GCA_047621785.1 of Polaribacter sp. Lineage (GTDB taxonomy): Bacteria > Pseudomonadota > Gammaproteobacteria > Arenicellales > Arenicellaceae > Arenicella. Next base: position 7,078 of record JBLHMH010000047.1, read on the forward strand.
CGGTGTAATTGCCGTGGAAGAAGATAGGAGAATTTATTTTATGTTGCTCGCCATGGTTCTGGTTTCTAGTGCCGGTGCCTTGGGTGGTATCCCAGTAGTTGGCGGTTACTTGACAACTATGTTGACTACCTTGGGCAGTTTTGCTGCTGCTGGAGCAATAGGTGTTATATGCAAAGGTATTTCTGAGCGATTAACGTAATCAGAAACCGACAACTGAAATACAAGTTGTTTAAATGGCCCGCTTCGTGCGGGTCATTTTTATGTTCGGCTCCGCAAACATTATAATCGGTTGAGACTCGGGGGATGGCTTTCCAAAAATCTAACGGGCGCAGTCATCTCAAGCCAGAGAAAAATCAAGATCTGGATGATGCGTTTTCAAGTTGTCTATATCGAAGGCATGATACAAAATCAAAATATTACCCCAATGAAAAATCCAGTAAGACTAAGTATGCAGCGTCCTAGTAAAGAACAGATACGAGAATTACCTTTGTATGTTGGTCTTGATTTTTCCAATATTGAGATAATCGAAAGTGAACACGATGCCGCTAAGGCTTTAAATGAGCTTAAAAACGAGGTTCGCCTAGGATTTGATACTGAAAGTAAACCCATTTTTCTTAAGGGCGAAATTAGTCCAGGCCCAACCTTAATTCAACTCGCAACGCAATCAAAGGCTTTTCTATTTCCAGCTCGATTCCCTGCGGCCATCGCTTGCGCTAAGGCAATATTGAGCAACCCAAATATAAAAAAAGTTGGATTCGGTATTAGTGGGGATATTAAAGAACTGCGCACTAAGCTTGATATAAATATCGTAAACACGCTAGATTTATCGACCAAGCTAAAGGGTCTAATCAAAGATAAAAATAGAATTGGAGCTCGTTCGGGCGTAGCAATGGTGCTCAACTCACGTCTAGGAAAAGGTGCACAGAAGTCAAACTGGGGCGCTTACCCACTAACAAAAAATCAGATTCTGTATGCTGCGAATGATGCTCATTCAGCAATTTGCGTTGAATACACATTGCTTGACGCAGACTAGTTCATAACACGTTGCGTATTTGAGCGATAAGGGCAATTACTTGAGCGGTGAGACAAAGATGCCATTAAATAATTGAAACAATTCATATAATCGAGCTGAGTATGCTTATTTCACTGTCGAAATCTATATAATAGTCTCGCTAAACAACAAACAGAATCATTGATACCATGCCTTACTTATTCACATCAGAATCAGTTTCAGAAGGACACCCAGATAAGATAGCAGATCAAATCTCGGATGCTCTGTTGGATAATTTTCTCGTTCAGGACGAGAAGTCTAAAGTTGCCTGCGAAACTCTGGTTACTACTGGTCTTACAGTACTAAGCGGTGAGGTGAAAACCGAATCCTATGTGGATGTGCAAAAAATTGCCCGCGCGGTAATTAATAAAATTGGTTATACCAAGGGCGAATATCAATTTGAAGGTGACTCTTGCGGCGTGATTTCAGCTATTCACGAACAATCGCCAGACATCAACCAAGGTGTTGAACGGGCCGTAGACGAAGAACAAGGCGCCGGCGACCAAGGCATGATGTTTGGTTATGCCACCAATGAGACAAGCAACTATATGCCCTTGGCATTAGACCTATCGCACCGGCTGTTGATTGAGCTGGCACTATTGCGAAGGGAGAGCGACGACATCATGTATCTTCGCCCAGACGCCAAGTCACAGGTGACTATCGAATACAGTGATGACAACAAGCCAATTCGGATTGATGCGATTGTAATCTCAACCCAGCACGATGATTTTGATGAAGAATCCACCATGCTGGCTAAAATTAAAAGCGACCTCACCGGCATCTTAATTCCACGCGTAATCGCCAAATTACAGCCTGAACTTCAGGCCTTGTTCAACGACGACATTAAATACCATATCAATCCAACTGGTAAGTTTGTGATTGGGGGCCCGCACGGCGACACCGGCCTAACTGGGCGCAAAATTATTGTTGATACCTACGGCGGCAAAGGCGCCCACGGCGGGGGAGCCTTTTCGGGCAAAGACCCTTCCAAGGTCGACAGATCTGCTGCTTATGCCACGCGCCACATCGCCAAGAACTTGGTGGCGGCTGGCGTGGCCGATGAAATCCTGGTGCAGGTGTCATACGCAATCGGCGTTGCCGAACCGATGGGCATCTTTGTCAATACCTACGGCACCGCCAACGTCGATTTGAATGATGGTGAGATCGCCATCAAAATAATCGATTTGTTTGATATGAAGCCAGCAGCGTTGATAAAGCGCCTAAAGCTGCTCGCTCCAATTTACTCCGAGACGGCCGCCTACGGCCACATGGGTCGAGCTCCGGAAACAAAAACCGTTTCCTTCGACACTCCAAACGGCACCATCTCTCGACAGGTAGAAACCTTCACCTGGGAAAAACTAGACTACGTTGATAAGGTGAAGGCCGCATTTGCGATCTGATTCAATAGCGCAGACCAAGTCGCATGCAAACTAAATTCTGGCAACAGCTTTGGGCGAATAACGAGATTGGCTTTCACGAAAGCAAGCCGAACGAGTTGTTGCTAAAGTACTTTAAAAAGTTAAACCTGCAAGCGGGTAACCGAGTTTTTTTACCTCTGTGTGGTAAAGCATTAGACATAGCATGGTTACTTTCTCAAAGGGTTCACGTACTAGGCGCCGAGTTGAGTGAAACCGCCGTTCTGCAATTGTTTGACGGTCTAGGGATTGAACCCACAATTACAAATTGTGGCACGCTTACCCGGCACAGCGCCAAAAATATCGACATTTTTGTGGGTGATGTTTTTGACTTGAGCACTAAACAGTTAGGCGTAGTTGATGCTATTTACGACAGAGCAGCATTGGTCGCCCTGCCCGAGCCAACACGCAGCCAATACACCCAGCATTTAATGGGCGTCTGCAACAGCGCGAGCCAGCTTTTGATCACCTTTGATTACGATCAAAGCCAAATGGACGGCCCTCCATTTTCAATCAACGCGGATAAGGTCAATCTATACTACTCAAGCACCTATAGCGTCACACCTCTGGAGAGCAAAATTGTGCCAGGCAAACTGAAAGGTGTATGCGAAGCTGATGAGCAGATTTGGTTGCTCCATAAAGAGGCTTAAGAGGCGCTCAGCAATTAATGGCGCCAACACCTAATGTCGCTTAGGCAAGGCAACATGACTTAAAACGACAAACCCGGCACCAGTCAAATCAACCTCCTCCGTCTTTCTGAGTGCAGTCGTTGAATCTTGTTCTTTATGCCGGTGTTTGACTACGTGCCGGCCGACACTCAGCAGATGATCCTTAAAGTAGAGGAAAAGCTGCCCCTATGAGTAACGTTTTAACAACTGATCTCGTTGAGATCGAGAAACCGTTACCTTGTTTAGCGGAGTAGAGTTTAGTACGTTAATCTAATTGATTTTTTGAGGTAGCGGAATTGAATGTGTATCCCTTAGTTAGGGGACGTGACTTGAATTATTTCTTCTAAGGTAATGGGGTCCTCGATTGTGGGCGGTACTGAGTATTCTTGTTTATTCAATATCTGCTTTATCGTCTTGCGAAGTATCTTACCTGAACGAGTTTTAGGCAGTCGCGAGACGACAAAGGTTTTTTTATAACATGCTATGGCTCCGATCTCATTGCGAATCAAGTTTTGCAACTGATTCGACAAATCAAGGCGTTCACTATCTGTCTGCTTATCATCCGATGATCTAGGCACTATGAAACCAACCGGTATCTCACCCTTCAATTCATCGACTAGCGCGACTACTGCGCACTCTGCCACGCCTTCATGTTTACCGAGCACCTCTTCAATATCGCCGGTTGATAAACGATGCCCAGCGATATTGATGACGTCATCGACTCTTCCCATTACATATAGGTAGCCTTCATTATCAAAATAGCCACCATCACCGCTAGTGTAGTAACCTGGATAGTCAGATAGATACGCGGATTTAAACCGGTCATCGTCATTCCAAAGTGTTGTAAGGCAGCCTGGAGGAAGAGGGAGTTTGATCGCGACGTTTCCCTGGACACCATTTTCAACAACGTCTCCGTGGTCATTTAGAATCTGTATGTGGTAGCCAGGAGTTGGTTTGGTCGCAGATCCAAATTTAATAGGAAGTTTTTCAAATCCCGTCATATTTGACGCTATCGGCCAGCCAGTCTCCGTCTGCCACCAATTGTCGATAATGTCGACACCAATCTTACTTCTCATCCATTCTTGTGTTGATGGATCTAAGCGTTCGCCAGCGGCAAACACGTGACGCAAGCTGCTTATATCGTATTGCTTGATTAGTAGACCATCTGCATCTTCACGTCTGATTGCTCTAAAGGCCGTCGGTGCACTGAATAAGGCATTCACCTTATATTCTTCGATAAGCCGCCAAAAGGCACCAGCGTCGGGAGTCATGATGGGCTTGCCTTCATAAAATACGGTGGTGCAACCCGCTATAAGTGGTGCGTAGACGATGTACGAGTGACCGACAACCCAACCAATATCTGAAGCGGTTAAAAAAGTATCCCCCGGTTGCATCCCATAAATAGCCGACATACTGTATTTCATTGCTACCGCATGTCCGCCGTTTGTTCTGACAACACCTTTAGGTTTACCCGTGGTGCCTGACGTATAAAGAATATAAAGAGGGTCGTTGCCAGACACCTTAACTGGGTCGGTCTCTGGTGCGTTTTTTAGTGCTGAATACCAGTCAATGTCGCGTCCTTCTTGCATGTCCGCGGTCGCTTCTTTGCGTTGAAAAATGACGCAATGTTCAGGCTGATAACTGGATTGATTAATCGCTTGATCTAATAACGGCTTATATTCAATAATCCTGTTTATTTCGATTCCGCAAGAAGCACTCAATATAATTTTCGGTTTGGCATCATTGATGCGTGAAGCCAATTCGGATGCAGCGAAGCCGCCAAACACCACTGAATGAATTGCTCCAATACGAGCGCACGCAAGCATGGCTATCGCCGCTTCAGGGATCATCGGCATATAGATGATTACCGTATCGCCTTTTTTTACTCCAATATCTTGTAACAAGCCGGCAGTCTTAGAGGTCGTGAGGAGCAATTCTTTATAAGAGTAGCTCGTTTTAGTACCGGTAACCGGTGAATCATAAATAAGTGCGGTTTGATTCCCGCGCCCGTTTTCGACGTGCCAATCAAGTGCCAGGTAGCAGGTATTCAACTCGCCATCGGCGAACCAATGGGTTAATCCTTCTGCGTCATTGCTGAGTATCTTCTCGGGAAATTTGAACCAATCTAGATCACGAGCTTTATCTTTCCAAAAAGCTTCGGGATTTAAATTCCACAGTTCATATTCACTTGCGTATGTCATAAATTAATCCTGAATTAAGAGGATGAAATATCAATTTTAATATTGATAGGAATTTACAGTCTGTGCCATAAGACATTAGTCTACATAGACCAAAGTCGTATTGCTGATTCAGGGGCTGTCAGTTTAAGCTAACGTTTAGTCTCACCGTAGCCCGAATATGCTGCCTGTTTTTGAATTGAAAAATTCGTAAGCAGAGGTTAGTACCGAGAAAGGCTGCAAGCCGTTAACCGGACGCTTTTGAGTTAAAGAGTTAGTGAGCAAACGAGAGTATACGAAATTTATGTATACCCATTTATGAAAATTAATTTTATATAGCTGAGAGTAATTAAATATGGTTGATAAAAAAACAAAACTCGATTCTCCTTCTCGTCGCGGTGTTCTTAAGGCCGGAGCTGCCATAGCCATGGCATCCCCAATGTTCTACCTGAAGGATTCATGGGCGGCCGCTGACCAGGTTTACCGTAATGCACCCAAAGGAGCGACTGTCACCCACGGTTTCAATGTGCCCCAATCTGGAGCCTACGCCGATTAGCAAGCGTCACTTTATCGTCTGTGTTTTTGGTTTGAGCCATGAGCAGGCTGCTGGCATGACCAGCATGTATGACCTAACTTTTGCGAATCAATCTTCAGTGGTTGATTGTGTTGCAGATGCACTCAGGGAGGGATAATAAAATCAAAGGACCTTGATCCCTTTAGTTCTCGGACACCTGTCTGGCGAAAAGAAACCAGTGCAACTAACCGCCAACAAAGTATCTTATGACTCAAGTGCATGCTTAAATACCCGCCAGATGAGTTCAAACAAATCACCGATGCTGACTAGTGCCCAAACAGGTACTAAATTCGGCACTCATAAAAAACAGAAGAAGCGATCTCCTTTGCCTATGCGCCATGGGGTGTCGGCTAGTCGTGTGTGGCTGCCCAAAGTGGGAGACTCTAAAAATAGCTCTGAAAAGTATGCAGAGTGGGAGACTATTCTGGATTTTTTGTTGGAGCGATTTCCATTTATCTCAGATGATATTTTTAAGCAACGAATGAGTCGCGGGCAAGTTGTAAGCCAAACGGGCGAGGCAATTAGCCCAGTTACGCCGTATCAAGCAGAAATCCACGTATTCTATTATCGCGAGATACCATATGAGCCGAAAATTCCTTTTCGCGAAACAATACTATTTAAAGACGACCACATTATTGTGGTGGATAAACCGCATTTTATCCCGGTCACACCCACTGGCCGATTCGTTCGTGAATGTTTATTGTCGCGGTTAAAGCACCAATATCAAAATGAAGATATCAGTCCTATTCATCGCTTAGACCGTGAGACTGCAGGCGTAATTCTCTACAGCTGTGATGTTAAGGCCAGAGGCGCCTATCAGTCCCTGTTTGAAAAGCGTTTAGTTAAGAAAACCTACGAAGCAATTGCGCCGATTGTCGCGCGGAACTTCCCTTACACGCACCGCAGTCACATTATGTCTAGCGGCAACCCTTTTTTCATTATGCGTGAACAAAAGGACGCGCAGGTAAATGCCGAAACGCGGATGAATATTATCGAAACCAAGGGTGACTTAGCTCGTTATGAGCTTGAACCTGTGACTGGGCGCCAGCATCAACTACGCGTGCATATGATGTCGATTGGTTGTCCTATTATCAACGACCCCTTTTATCCTGAGCTGTTGCCGAATAAGGGCGAAGATTATTCTAATCCATTACAATTATTGGCGAAATCGATTCAATTCATTGACCCTTTTACAGCAGAACAACGGGTTTTTAAAAGTGAGCGTCTCTTGCAAGGGATGTCCGGCAATTAGTCGTGGCGTCTAAAATTGGATTTGTCTCTCACCCTCGTTTGAAGGACCGTTTTGTGCAACCTTATCACTTGGCTTAATGTTGTGGAGGTATCCATGCATGTCCAAGCTATGATTGCCGAGGACGCTTGATGCTTTATACACATTCGACACTCAGCTTATGTAAAACTGCGTTATCAGTTTTCTGAGGAATCGTTTATGTCAGCTCGCCACGTACTATTAATACTAACTTGCATAGCGCTAAGCGCTTGTGCTTCTAAATTTCCGAGTCCTGAGTGGGCGGTGCATTCTGAAAGCTCGCCCAATGGCGTTGAAATTTTCACCAATACATTTAACACACACGGCGGTGAATCTCTTGATCAACTCAATGATGTGAATGTTTCGATTACGGGAAAGTGGAAAAAGCTCATTCGCAAGATTCAGCCCTTAGTCACTGACTTTAAATATCGAGTAGATTCGCAAGAGCGGCTACTACCGCAAGCCAGAACTTATTCAGCCCTATACCGTGGTCCTGGTGGCACAAAGAAAGTCATTCGAACCCCTGACAGCATAGACGTTTATTACAACGACCTACAATCTACGCAGCCTGATGTGTTGAGCTCAACGGCTTTAACTGCCGACTCGTTTCACTTATTTCTTTTAGGCTCATTGGCGCTTGAACCTTGGCGAAATCAGTTTACGCGTTTGACCGATGAAACCGAGAATGACACGCGGTACTATCGAATCCACGTATATCGCACACCGGGGTTTGGCTTTTCAATCAGCGACGAAGTAGTACTGTGGATCAACCAACAGACAAACCGCACCTATAAAGTACAAATAACCCTAGAGGGTCACAGCACCACCAAAGGTGCGCACGTCGAAGTTGCATATTTAGACTATGAACAACGTGGATCTTATCTATTTCCGAGTAAGTTCATTGAAAAAGTAAACGCGCCTATTGCGCTAGATGCACATGCTTGGACGCTAACGGGCCTAGATATAAATCGTGATTTGCGACTCAGCGACTTAACTGGCAAAAGCTATTCCAAACAGGCGGCTGTGCCCGCAAAAGAGATGTTAATTAAGTAATCAAAAGGGTCAAAGTAGAGCTGCCATAGCTTGATGAATAAATGCATGACAGGATCCGTTTAATCTAGCTTTTCAGGCTTGGATGACTGAACACAAGCGCCCCGTCTTCGAGCGGTGCGTGGCGGATCATTTTCTTATCCAATGTGTAATTCTGTGTATTACGCCATGGCGCCTCGTCGCCCTGCAGCGGGAAGAGGTGCATCATGCGCTGCATATAACCGGGTGAGAAATCATCGATCCAGGGCCGCTTAGCCATGGGTTGATCTTGTGTCTGCAGTCGTGGTGTACATTGTTGCATGCCTTGTTCATCCATATGGTTCAGGATACGACAGACAAACTCAGCGGTAAGGTCGGCACGCAATGTCCATGAAGCATTTACATAGCCAAAGGTTTGTACAAGATTCGGTACGCCCGAAAACATCATCCCTTTATAGGTATAAGTTTCGGGAAAGCTGACTGCTTCGCCATCAATGCTAAAGCGCACGCCTGACAACACTTTGAGTTGTAAGCCGGTTGCGGTCACAATGATATCTGCCTCGATCTCTTGCCCTGATTTAAGTCGTAAACCAGAATCGGTAAAGCAGTCTATATGTCCAGTAACTACCGATGCCTTGCCACTATTGATCGCCTCAAACAGGTCACCATCGGGGACCAGACATAAGCGCTCATCCCAAGGGTTATAGCTGGGTGTAAAATTCGTTTCAACATCGTAATCGGGCCCGAGCGCGTCTCGAACCTCGCCGAGCAGCTGCGCTTTCATCTTTTGTGGAGCGGTGCGCGCTCTCCAATAAACGAACCGCTGCATTTGAACGTTCTTGAAGCGAGTGATGCGGTAGGCAAGGGAGTCTGGTAGGATTTTGCGTAGATTATTTGCAATCCAATCTTTCGCCGGCCGTGAAACGACATAGGTCGGGGAGCGCTGCACCATACTGATGTGTGCAGCATCTTCTGCCATCGCCGGCACGATGGTCATAGCGGTCGCGCCGCTGCCAATCACCGCTACGCGACGGTCTTTATAATCCAGGTTCTTGGGCCAGAATTGAGGGTGAACAATCTTGCCGTTGAAACTCTCGATGCCATTAAACTCAGGTTGGTAGGCCTGTTCGTAATTGTAATAACCACCACACATCGAAATAAAATTGCATGTTATTTGTTCCGTGTCGCCACGATCCTTACGGTCTATAGTGAGGGTCCAACGCGCTTCTTCATTCGACCAATCCGCAGACTCAAGGGCATGCTGGTAACGAATATGCTCGCGTAACTGGTGCTCGTCGGCAGCTTCGTTAATGTATTCACGAATAGCAGGGCCATCGGCAATCGCCTTGTCTGCGCGCCACGGCTTAAAGTCGTAGCCCAGTGTATGCATGTCGCTGTCTGAACGTACTCCGGGATAGCGAAACAGGTCCCAGGTGCCGCCGAGTGTTTTTCTACTCTCGAGGATTGCATAAGTCTTATCGGGGCACAGCTTTTGAAGGTGAACCGCTGCGCCAATGCCAGAAAGGCCAGCGCCAATAATTACTACATCCAGATGTTCCATAATTAACTCAATATTTTATTATTGCGGGCTCAATCGAACACTAATACGCCCCTAATTCAGTTGCATAGGCCAACCCTGCAAGACATCGCTCATGATGGCAGCAAATGAGTTTCTTCTTGGAGCCTGCGTTAGCAATGCCTACGGTCATTCTAGCATTGGTAAGCTGAGCTAGGAGTGACTATTTGCAAGGGCGCTCTGGGAGTGCTTATGTTTGGTATAGGCAATCCCCAGTTGTACTACTTATAGGGTACAAAGTAGATCAAAGCTCTGGTGATCAATGCACTGAGCTCTTGCTTCAAATGGGCTTTGCCGTATAGCAATTGCATGCATGCTGGAACCATTGTAAAAACTTGCCTCAGAGCGAAAATAGCGCAGCCAGTCAAGTTTTTAGATTCACTCTGTCAGCTTCCTTTTATTGCAAGACTTGGCCGCTAATTCTTTAGTTGCTGTGCTAGTATTCGATCCTTTTTTAATTGATAGCATCCCATAATTTAACTTCAATTAGAGCTATCAACCGATTGAGAAACGTATCAGTTTCTAAACATAAAACATAAAACAAAGGCGGCGCTACGCCGCTTACTAACCTGAGATAAACAATTTATGTGGTTTAAAAATCTACGCATATACCGCCTTGCTGAAAGTGTTAAACACACACCAGAAGAGTTAAACGAGGCCCTCGCCAAATTTGAATTTGTGCCTTGCGGCAACTTAGACCCCGTAAAGTATGGTTGGACCCCGCCACTTGGCCGTGATGGCAGTGAATACGTTCACGCCGCCAACGGCTATATAATGATCTGTGCAAAGCGCCAAGAGAAGGTTTTGCCTGGGTCAATTGTAAAAGAAACGCTCGACGAAAAAGTCGCGGAGATTGCTGCCCAAGAAGCCCGATCTGTAGGTCGATCAGAAAAACAAAGCCTAAAAGAAGAGATCCTCTTTTCGTTAATGCCCAAAGCTTTCGTTAAGTCCTCATATGATTTTGCCTATATTGATACTCAAAACCAGCTTATCGTTGTTAATACGAGTTCCGCAAATCGAGCAGAGGAACTTCTCGGCGCACTGCGTGAGGCCCTAGGATCATTAAAGGCCGTGCCGCTAACGCCATTAAATGCCCCGCGAGATGTTCTCACCGACTGGCTTACAGGTGGTGATATCCCAGAAGATATCGAAGTGGGAGAAGAATGCGAGCTAACATCATTAGACGAAGGCCGTAGTGTTAAGTTTAAACACCAGGACCTATGGATTGACGAAGTCGGCCGACACATAGGCTCAGGCCTGCAAGTAGCGAAGCTCGCGATCACGTGGAAAGACACTATTGAGTGTCTCATTGACGATCAATTTTGCTTCAAGCGAATCAAATACGGTAGCGAAATTACCGAAAAAGCGGCCGATCACAATCACGAAACTCAGGCAGACCAATTTGATATCGAGTTTTCTATTATGACGCTCGAACTGTCAGCGTTTATAAGCGCAATGAGCAGTGCTTTTGGTGGCGTCGAGACTGAAGCCTTTGGCTTATGATTGAAAGGAGGGAGTAATAGACCAATTATTCTGTTTTGCTTAAAAGATTAAACGCGGATTGATCGCGTTTAATCTTTGATAGCTAAAATCTAACTTCACAATATAGCGGGGGCACACCTATAACCCGCAAAAAACGATTAAGCTTATTATAATCAGATTGTTATACACGCCTCTTTCAATGGATGTTAAGCTAAGACAAGGAGAGCTACTCTCATGCTCGACGAGTATTGTAGAGCTAATGATGGAGGTTGTTCATTGTTAAGAAAAACCAGCAAGCCGTTATCGAACATTGAATTAGCACAAGTTGATATGTACCGCATTTGTTTGTCTTAGGGATTAGATGCAGAAAAAAGTGAAAATCTAATTCAAGAAAGTAGCCGAATAGATCCCGCCGAGAGATAGGGCTTTATGTCGATCAAATTAAGCAGTGGAAACATGCATGTGTTAAACCAAATACCCCAGACTCCGTAAAGAAAATTGCGGCGACGAAGGCTAGCAAAGGCGATAGGCGCCGCATCAAAGTGTTAGAAAGGGAGCTTAATCGCAAGCACAAGGTTTTGGCTGAAACTGCAGCGCTGTTGGTTTTGCCGGAAAAGTTCAATGCCGTCTGGGAGAAAAAAGAGGAGCAATGACCGCAAACCCAGAACGGCAAAAAATAATTGTGTGGATTAATGGAAGTCTAGAACCGGGAGCCACAAAGGCTCGCGCGTGCAGAACTCTTGGGATTAGTATTCGACCTATACAGAGGTGGTCAGATGTCGATGGCGAGGTCTTGTTTGGTCAGCGCCCTAATGCGACTCGAGTGTCGCCACCCAATAAGCTGACTCAGCGAGAGAGATAAGATCAATCAAGTTTGTTTAAGATATGAGTTCGTCGACGTGCCTCCCTTAAGAATCGTGCCGGTGCTAGCCGACCGTGGTGAGTGCATTGCTTGTGAATCAAGTTTTTATCGCGCCTTGAACGCAGAATCCTTACTTATTGAGCGAGGAAGGGCAAAGGTACCTACAGTAAACCAACTAGCTTTACCGCATCGCAATCAAGCCAAGTATGGAGTTGGGACATCACACGCTGTGCGTTCGCATGTGGCTGGCCAGCCATTCCACTTATACATGATCGAGGACATCTATAGTCGTAAAATAGTGGGCGCTGATGTTTATGACAGTGAAACGGGAGAATTAGCATCAGCTCTTCTACAAAGGGTTACCCGTCTCGAAAATTTTTCGTCTGCCGGACTAGTGTTACATTCTGACAACGGTTCACCGATGAAAAGCTTCACGATGCGGGCGAAAATGTATGACCTAGGTATCATAGCCTCACATAGCCGGCCGCGAGTTAGTAATGATAACCCCTATTCGAAATCGCTCTTCCGCACATTAAAATACTGCCCGAGTTGGCCGAAGCATGGCTTCGCTACGATAGCCGAAGCACGTAAATGGGTTGGCAGGTTCGTCGCATGCTACAACAGCGAGCATCGCCACAGCAAAATCAAATTTGTCACGCCTAATCAACGGGACTATGGCTTGGATACGGAAATCTTACAGACGCGAAAAGAGTTACATGAGTTGAAGAAAAGTGAAAATGCTTCTAGGTGGTCTGGTTCTACTCGGAACTGGGAACCAATTACTAAAGTTCATCTCAACCCAGAAAAAATCCATCAAGCTGCATAATAATCGCGATAACTACCTTGAAAAAAACCAAAATTCGGTATTGACGTTTGCAAAAATACGCAGCTCATGAACTTTTTACAATTTTCAAAGATGACGTTCAGAAAATTCTCGTGCATCAAAACTCAACTCAGAAGTACAAAAACACCCCTATATCCGACAATTCCGAATGCATCTAGCTGCTTAATTGTCAGCTGAAGTTTAATTGATACTTAGATTCCATTGCTGATTTTAATCGTAATTATAATCATAGAATTAATGATAGTAGACAAAATTACAATAAATAAAGGCAAACTGTACAGTAATCAATCTATCTTTAATTCAGCTACGAAATCAGTATCTTATGAGGGCTGGTTTGTCTATAGTTTGTTTTACCAGTATTTTTTATCAAGTAAAAGGCCCCTAACGAGGGCACAGCGCTTTGTAGTGAACGTGAGTGTTGTTTGTTGAGGAGTTACTTGTGTTTATTCGTTCGATGCGTATTTGGACGAATGTTTCGCTAAGCCTCCTCAAGGTGCGAACGTACGAATTTCGGCATGGCATAGAGATGTCGGTATAGAAGGACGTTTATACACCTGATTAAATTCTGGTTGGTTAGTTCGCAAAATTCAATAAAAGGGGATTATCAAATGAAAAAAATGACCAAAGTAGCGGTGTTCATTGCTACATCACTTGCAGCATCGAATGCCTTGGCGGCAGACTGGAGCGTAACTCAAGATGTCACGATTACTGTCGCAGCGCCTTCTTTTGAACAGGGTGCAACGGGGAATGTCGTGAGCAGCAATCAGGCTCTGAACGGCATTGTTTTAGAGGCTAGCGATAGCTTGGCTGTAGGTACACAAACGGCAAACATCACATCAAGCACGGGCATTATTTTGACCCAAGGTAACCAGGTTGATGGTGCAACTCAGGCGCTCAACCTTATCGACGCGCATGACATCGGGTCTGGGGGTATAGTCTCCCAAACCGTCAATCAATTGGGTGCGGGCACAACGACGTTAACTCAAGCAGACAACG
>JBLHMH010000048.1:0-20940 GCA_047621785.1 Polaribacter sp.
GATTGTCGGCGAAGTTACCGATGGCCGCCAACAGCATTAGTTCGCCAATACCGGCCTTAATGCCCAACTCGCGCCAACAGGCAACCATCTCGGCAAGCTCACTGATTTGCCCGGACCGATAAATCAGTAGCAGCGGACGACCATCTACCGTAATTGCATTTTCATGCCGAAGAAATGGCAATAGAGCCTCAAAATGATTAACCCAGTCCTGCCGATCACCATATTCCTGCGCTTGCAACACTGAGTCGCCCTGCCCTTGCCATGTCCGAGTCCAAGGTTCGTTGGCCCAACACAAACAAAACGGCAAGTTGGGTTCACCATCATCTAACATAGCCTGCAGTGGCTTCTCTAAGAGTTGCTTGCCATTGAACCAATAGTGGTAATAACAAAACCCATGAATGCCATACTCTCGGGCCATATGGGCGTGACGCTTACGCACGCTCTTCTGCAATAGATTATATTGACCGACTTCGGTTGCTGGTTCGATAGGCTGTTGATGACCAGAAAATTGCGGCTTAGCTTTATTTAGCAATGTCCATTCAGTGAAGCCTTCGCCCCACCACTCATCATTTTCAGGTACTTGATGAAACTGCGGGAGGTAAAAGCAGATTGCTTTTGCTTTTGCTGTTGCTTCATCGCCATTTGGCTGCTTTGGTTTACTCATACTAAATCGTTCGGTTGCTTGGTTTCGCTTAATGAGTCATCAAAGAACTGCAATAGTGCAATTTGTAAACTATCCAAGCCTTCGCTCAGGCGTACTTTATGTTCGCTAATTTCATTTCGTTTGACTGTACGCCACACAACATCCTGCGCCAGTCGGCACGCAATATCTACATATTGCTTGGGTGTGTGCGCAACCAACCCCTCAACGCCCATCTGCTGGTACATCGCTAGGGTATGTCTGCCGCGCATGCTGTCGCCGGCGTAGGTAACAATTGGCAAATCGAGACTAATAGCTTCGAGACTGGAATTACAACCACTCCATTGTGGTGTATCCAAACACACATCGGCCATTTGATTCAGCGCGGTAAATGAGATTTTGTCCAAGCGGTCTAAAAATACGCAATGCTGATAAACGTCGAGGCCGAGTCTTTCAAAGGCTTGCTGTAGGCGTTGCTCAAAACGTTGCTGAGTAAACTCGCTCGTGACCTTGATAAATACAAATTTGCAGGCCTCTACTTGTGTCGCAATCTCAGCATAAAGCGAATCGTATTGCGGAAGGTATTTTGAAATATTTTGTACGCATAAGAACACGCAATCGTCATCAGACAGCCCAATACTAGTCCGCGCATTGGCTCGGCTCTTTAGAACCGTTGGCGTACACACAAACGACAGGCCAGGGAGGCATACTAGCTTCTCGCTATACCAAGATTGCGCTTGCTCTGGTTCCATCAATTCACTGCTTAAGAAGTAATCGATACTCGGCAGACCTGATGTTACTGGGTGCCCCCACGAAGTTGCCTGCACTGGTGCCAACCTATAACTCGCCAGTCTAGCAGTGAGTGCGCTCATGCCAATTTCCGGGTAGATCAATACATCAATCTGATCTTGTTTGATTTGCCCTCTTAATTCTTCAAAACTAAGATCTTGATAAAATTTATCGACCAGCTGTATTGCTTTGGCAGTACAATCGTCTTGCTTATGTCCGGTGTAGTAGGCATTGATTTCAACCTTTCCATGTAATGCGCTTAACCAACTTTCAATCGGGATTTTCCAATTTGAGTGATCGTAGAAAAAGGACGACACTATCCCCACCCTGATAGGCCTTTGCGCCAATACCTTGTTAGGCATCGAACTCACACCAGGCGTGATCTGGCGTGGAGCAATGCAGCGACCATATTGGACCTGAAGTTCTTTATCGTTCAAGCCGTGATAAGGAAGATAGAAAGGGGTGACATAACCCAGCAGAGCTTCAAAGGCCGAACGGCCTTCGCCATCGAGCTTGGCGCGATAGTCCGCTAAGCGCTGCAACTGCAATTGATACTTGTGCCTTGCTTGGTGCATCTGCATGGTTGATTGGTACACCGGTTCTAGATCCATAAAAGCTCGAGCGTAATATGGTAGCGGCTGAAAATTTGGTGAGATTCGAGTTGCGAGCTCCACCGTTTCAATCGCCACCGAAGTTTGACCCAGAAGGTGATTGGCCATTGCGGCGTTTACATGTGCCTGCGCAAATGAGGCGCGTAGGCCCGTGGCACAAAGAAAATGTTGTAACGCCAAGGCATATTCTTTGCGCTCGATATAAATCGCGCCGATATTGTTATGCGCCTCAGCCGAACACGCGTTACGATTTAGAGCTTGTTC
The DNA here is from genome assembly GCA_047621785.1 of Polaribacter sp. Taxonomy (GTDB): domain Bacteria; phylum Pseudomonadota; class Gammaproteobacteria; order Arenicellales; family Arenicellaceae; genus Arenicella. The sequence continues at coordinate 2,305 of JBLHMH010000048.1, forward strand.
AAACAGCGCTAAAGCTTGATCAAATAATCGCTGCGAGAAGAATAGCGCGCCAATTGAGTTGAAAACATCGGCGTCGTTCGGCCGTAGGCGCAAACAGGTAAGATAGTGCCTACGTGCCAGCTCAGTATTACCCAACTTTGATTCCAGGGTGCCTAAGTTAAATCTTGCATCGAAAAATTTGGGATCAATACTTATAGAACGCTCCAGTGCAGTACGACTGACATCATAGTCTTCGAGACTAAACAAACTAAGCCCAAGTCCATTACAGATGTTGGCGTTATTTGGACTGAATTTAAAAGCACTAGTGAAGTTAGTTAAGGCCTCCACGTAACGCCGTTGGTCCAAATATATTTGCCCGAGTGACGCCAGCGCTAAGGCGTTTTGCGGGGCGCAAACAATGGCCTTATTGATCAGGGTGATGGCTTGGCTAACTTCTCCCTTGCGGTATTTTATCAGGCCACTAAGATACAGAGCGTCCGAGTTCCTCTCATCTTGTTCAAGAACTTGGGTATAGGTGTCGCCCGCTAAATTGAGCTCGCCACGTTTATGCAGGCGCTTACCTTCAGCTAGAATTTCCGCCACCGTGCTATTCGAGTGATTGTATGAGCTTGGCATCCTTAGTAGATCAAAAAGTAAATCGGTTTTTAGGCTAAACCTTATATTCGCAGGGAAGCCTGTTTATACTGACACAATACCCTAGTCCCCTAATAACAACTAAAGTTATCCCGCCTAATCCACATGCACACTACGGCCGTTCTTCTTCATCTTGCCCATACGCGATCGCTGGACGACTTTACTACTGGTTTAAAGTTGCTCAACACCAAATTCGACTTATACGTAAATCTAGTTGAAGGGCTGAACAGCAGCGCAGAACTGGCCAAGCAAAAGTCACAAATATTGCATCATCATCCCAAAGCACAGATTATTAGCTCACCTAATCGCGGCATGGATGTGGGCGGCATGTTTCAATTATTCGAGTTGGTTCGAAGCAAACACTACCAAAGCCTACTTTACGCGCATAGCAAGTCTGATCAGCAGTGGCGGAACAACATGCTTGGGAACTTGTGTGTCCTCACTGCTCAGAAAATTGAAGCCTTGCACTCGACCAACTCGCGGCTCGGAATGGTGGGCAGTTATTTCTACCCGTTTGACTACTATAATCTCACACCGTTCGTGGAACTCGCGGACATGCTTGGAGTTAAATTCACTACTAGCTGGCAAGCCGTGTCCGATACCTACCCGACCGCTTCCATGTTGGATGTGGTCGATCGTGCAATATGGGCCAAAGATAACAATATCGTGTGTGGGAGACCAGAATTAGACCTAGAATACGCTGCGGCGGTCTGGGGCAAGCAGGCTTCCAATGTGCAACTAATGAATCAAACTTATGTTCGTCAGTTCATCAACCACGGCGTGCTTGGTCCACTGCCCTACTTCCCAGGAAACTGTTTCTGGTTACGCGCCGAGATACTCAATTTACTTACTGAGAAATTTGATTTTCTCGAAGAATTCGAACGCCTGCCGCTGAATTTAAAAAATGATCAGGAACGTCAATCTCGGGCCCATGCCTGGGAAAGAATGTTACCTGCCTTTATCGCCAAAAACGACTTTAGCTTACAAGCGCTGCAGAGCTAAATACCGCAAGCTCGGAGGCATAAATTTCGATTCAAAACCCGCTCTATTCGCTGGATGCGTGCTATTGGCCTCTCACTTAAACTACTTCCATGGGCTGCTGATCGCATCGACACAGCCAATATAGAACTCAATGTTGGTTTGAATCGTGCAACGACCATCACTGAGTTTGTATCCCTCAGTGATGGTAATCAAAACGACATGGTTACATGGGTGAAAGTTTGAGTTTCCGCACAGGTCGACTTGTTCTTCAAAACAATTAGCCAAAACCTAAAGATTAAGACTTTTGTTGGCTTGTCAAAGAACACCATCGCGACCCAGGTTTGGCTTGTGATGACCACCTACTTATTGCTGGCCAATGCTCGACACAGCGCAAAGTCTGGTTGGACGGTTCAGTGAATCATCAGGGTGATTCGAGTAAACCTCATTGGACGAAACAACAAGAACAAACGGCGCTTCATTTAAGACAGGCTTTCAAAAAATGGGGCAAAAGAAAAACATGGAAAGTATTGGTTCGTACCTAGGAGATAGTTATTAGCTTGAACACCGTTGAACGACTAATTAGTAAATTAATGCAGGCAGGTCAGGTAAAACCAGCTCGATATTACTATGAACATGTACGACCATGGCGACCGAGAGTATTTGCGTATCACGCGCAACGCTCGCGTCGAGAGATGACGGCCAAGAAGATTGGTGATCTTATCCAGATAGATCATATGAGCGTTACATTAAAAGCTGGTTTTCAAGTAAATGAGCTTAGGGCCACCCGCCCAATCACGGGCATACATTAATGCGAGCCTATTCGCACGCGACTAGTCAGAACGCAAAACGATTTTTACATTATTTAATCAAACAATGCCCGCTCCCAATTAAATCAATTCAAGTAAGTGGTGGTGGCGAGTTTCGACGCAAGTTGAAGTTAGTTGCAAGCTACTAAAGATTCCATTGTATGTACTGCCGCCAAAGTCGCCAAAATACAATGGATGCGTTGAACGAGCTAACGGAACCACTCAATATAGCTTTTACCCATTCTCTGAAGGTCCTCTTACCGTGGGGCATCCCAACAGAGCACTTGAGGATTATGAACCTCACTATAACGAGTACCGACCTCATGACAAGCCGCTGGACTTAGACACACCTCTTGAATATTATGCAAAAATGAAAGAGGCTATCCCCCCACTGTTAGTCTCATTGGATGGCCCCATGATCAATGAAAGTATTTTCTAATCCATAAATGAGTCTGAACAAAGGGAGTCAGAATTTATTTAATGCTTGCCGAGCCCTGTTCGTGAATGGCTTTAAAGAGTTGTTTACGTGCTTTTTGTAATCGTTTTGCCGATTGATTGTCAGTGATTTCATAAGCGACTTTGTCGAGTATGACAAAGCTGAGGGTTGATTTCAAACATTGCTCTGCTTTGGGTAGTGATTTGAATTTTTCATAGGGCGCCATCATGTTTCTGTAAGAGTATATTTTTCGCTCTTTTCCTTTGCTATCGGTGACGGTTTCCAGGAAGCAGCAGGGTCAGTGATAATTGATGTTGGGGGGGGTGAGGTAGCGTCGGTTAAAGTCATTCATTTGCTCAGCGTAATGTTGTGGTGTGTGTCCATGCCCAAACTGCTTGCGAATGACATGACCGTTCTTACATTCAACTAAGGCGTTGTCGTTGCTGTGACGGTCCAGGCTGATTAAGTCTTTTTCGTTAATGAGCGTTTTCATCCTCGCATCATGAACAACACCGCAATTGAGTCTTCGTTTAGACTCATATCATATTAGAATCAAACCCTCCCTCCAGACTCACTTCATATTGGAAAAGGCTATGAATACAAAGTTTACACACCGTGTGTTACAATGAGGGGTGAGGTACTTAGGTTCGCTTTGGGAGTGAACCACTTATAAACGAGGCTTGGAAGGCATATGTTTAAGAAATCACGAACTGAGCTAGAAACCCGTAATGAGGTGCTCGAAAAGGAATTAGGAAAGAAGGAACATGAATTAGCTAAAGTACTTAATCAAACATCTACTTTGCTGGCAAATGCCCGGCGGTGGTCTCGTAAGTTTCAAAACCCTCTGTACTCCGTACCGACCAAAGTAATCGCGCAAATGGAACGCGAGACCGAACACTACAAACAACGTACGAGAGCCAAACTGGATGAGTATGCCGCTAAAAACGCAGTGCTTCTTCAGAAAGTTGTTGAGCTACAACACAAAGATATGCAAGATTCCTTCGGCGAAGCCACTGGTAATTCAGAAATGGATTTTCAATTTGCAACTAGCCATAGTGCATCACATATTACACCCGAGGATCGCGAAGAAGTTGAATTGGAACTGAGTGATTTGATGAAGGAACGCTTGGCTAAATTTTCGAAATAACTAAGAAGCAACTAAGCTGAAGCCTTATTAATTATATAGTTAGTACGGAATTTCAAAAAAGGCGCTTCAATAAGCCGAGAACTTAAGTAACCAATCGGCACCAACACTAGGTAAAACAAAGCTGCTAACACCAAAGTCGAGTATATACTTGAGCATTGAACTATATATTTATCAACTATCGCCGCGAACTGAAACACGAAGAAAAGATAGATTGAGTAGGAATAGTTCCCGACTAGAGTAATAAATCTTGAGATTCTAGCCGTAGAATGATTAATCGAGTTGTCATACCTCGCAATCAATAAGGCGTAAAACAAACCTTCAACGGTTGTAGGTAGATCCAAATTGAGCTATGCGATGGGTAGGAAGGGCTCTGATAATAACCTCCCAAATTATCGAACCAGCTGTAGAACCAAACAGAAGCTATGGTCGAGATCACCATGAGGACATGCTTATGTGCAATTTTATTGCGAAATTGATAGACCATAATACCCAGCAAAAACTGATCAATTCGACCGACCAGCGTCCAATACGATAACACCTGTACCTCCCCGTGTTTAGAATGTAAATAGGTTCGGATAGCGAATCCCAATACTAGTACAAAAAATAAAGAATATTGCCACTTGCGAACCAGTAACAGTAATGACCGAAGGATCAGATAAAAATGAAATTCAACCGTGATTGCCCATCCGCGGTTTGGAACGGTTAGGGTACAGCCAACCACTCGCAACTAACTTTATGTAGTCATCTAACGCCTGCCCTCGATAACCTTTATACAGAGCATAAAGAACCATTGTTAAAATCAACAATGGCGCAAGACGCAAAAAACGATTCCAAATGAACGCTCGAAAATTCATTTTTTTTGTCAGCCAACAGTTTGGCAAATAAGTAACGACTTAGAGTCATAAAAAGAGCAACTCCTGTATGGCCCTCGGTAAGCAACGAAAATGGGGGGATCGGTAGTTCTGCGTATAAGGTGCCGCTGGCCCAACTAAAGTGCCAAACAAAAACCATAAACGCCGCGAATGAACGCAAATGATCTAAGCCGATAAAATATTAACCGGATGTGGATTTCACTTAAAATTTCTGGATACTTGTTTGGAAGGACTTTGTACCAGAATAACACCGACAAAAAAGCGTAGATAACAAAGATTAACATGTGACATACCAAACGCTAAGCGGTACTTTATCTGTTTACGGAGTCCAAACCAGTCATTAATTTAAATGGAACGACGCGGTATCATGACCAAGACCTGTGCTGACATCACCGACTTGGACCTCGAATCTGCGGTTGTCGCTGATTTTAGTAGCCACTGCCCCTAGGGAAGTTGCATGGGGAGGGCGCATTTTTCACGGCCTATTGGATCGATCCAAACGAAATTTGGCCGCTGTATTTATTTCACAAGCCTGACTAGTGTAATCAAATCTACCGGCAAATTTAAGACCTTAGTTTATCAGGCAATTAATTAGTTTTCGCTCAGAAACGATCGTTTTGAGGCAACTCTAGATTATTGATTTTGTTGCGCCCGAGAACTTTTAACAAAACATTTCGACATAACCTCAATACAGGGTAAAACAATTTAGCCAGCTTCGGGTGCCTGAATGTCCTATAATTGAATTGATTAAATATACCACTGCGACTGCTGATTAAAGATAGCGCATGAATCGCATCGGCTCCGTAATAAAGCTGTTGATCAAGTTTTAACACCATCCCTTGGTCTATGTCCCACCCGCGAGCAGTAATTTCGTCTACCAACTCTCCGCCCAGCCTCGCATCAAGCAGCTTCAATTCACCGAATGATTCACGGATCCTGACCATGGTGCAATACATTTGGCATACTGGGCACTGGGTGTCGTAAACCAAAATTATCTCTGAATTATTCATAGTGATAGTTAATCATAGCGGTGCCATCGATTGGCCTGAATAAAGCTATGCAACGACTGGTTGTCTCGTGACAAAGGAGTTAGCCATGGCTGAATAAATGTGCGTTTCCAGGTATTATTTGACGACGGTGGTTCAAATTGGTAGAGGTAGCGGTCTATCTTAATATAGTTTGGCGGGGTGTCAGGGAAAGGATTTAGTTTGATCAATTTTACGGCATTAGGGTCGTTGTGAAGAAGCTTCCAAAGCAGGTGAACCAACCAGCCATGCTCACTAACATCACTTTGTGATGCAAACCAAATTTGCCAATCTATTCTTGGTTGGTACGGCGCTATGACGGGAAGATTTGCGTCGATATCCGTTGGCTTGGCAATGAATTGATACTCCTTCCACACAGTTTGATCGGAGACAACAGTGTCATTAGTTCCCGACACAACCAACTCAAAACGCTGCGTGCCAACATAGCCAAATGCACCATAAGTATTTACCAGAGACCAACGATTGAACGCCGTGTTCATTATTTGTTTATCAGACATTAAATTTGCCAACACCGGAAAGCTTAGCCAGAGTAGAAGCGCTGTTACCGAGTAAACTAAGTAATGTTGAATTGGTTTTATCTTTGATTTTTGTTGTTCGGCTAACGCTGCTCTAGCAACAAGCGAATTAGGCAAGACTTTGGCTAGTGCGGAATCGTCAAACAATACCAAAGCGGGTATCAGGGTAACCCAGTTGAAAAACGAATAGTTACCGCTAACGATTAAAGTTGATTGAAAGGTTAAAAATATCAGTCCAGCAGTAAGCCTCAGTACCCTGGGATAAAATACAAAGAAGGCACCAATGACCTGCAGAGATTCAGCAAACATGGCCCCGAACTTTAATACCAAACTGGGTAGAAAATGCATGTATTGACTAAGCGGATTAGGAATTGGTTGAGTTTCAAAATGATAAAATAGGCAGGTAAAATCATCCCAACATTCGGAACCTCGTAACTTGATTAAACCTGAGCCAAGATAGAAGCGAAATAGGAAATAACGCATTAGGTAGATTATCGGCATCGGTGTTTCTCGCTTAGGAAATGGCCTGGCGTCTATCAATGGCGTGAGCCATATCATCAAAAAACCCAGTTCGAGTGTCTGTATTTCCCAACCAAAGGCGTAGAACAATTGGCCCGTGTTGACATAGGACATATACAAAATCCACAGCGCAAACATGATGATTGCATTGGCATAGCCCAGTAGCACCAGTAGCGCCAGCGCTGCGCCTAACCAAGCTACTATGAGAAGTGCAGTGTCACTGTTAAAGAAGTAGAACAGGCTAGGGTTATTATAAAATGTCTGCCAAAGCGAATCGCCTTGTGTATCGGAGACAAACAACGCAATGGGCGCTAAACCAGTTTTCCCAAACAACGGGATTGCTTGCCATGCAGCGCTAATAAAGGCTGCAAAGTAAACGAAGCCTATACCGCGCAGCAACACGAATCGGGTTAACCAATAAGTTTGTTGCTCACCAGGATGTTTAATTAAATTGGCCCAGAACGAATTCATGATTGGATTGAAATGCGTTACCCCATTATTCATCAATAAGCTAAAAAAATTGCCCCGACACTGATACGGCCGAAAGACTAGAACTCGATCTTGTAGCCCAAATTAAGTATAGTCGAAAAATGGCAGATCATATTTCAGTCATATAACGCGAAGCTCAAAAACTAGATTCGTTGATTTCGGTTGTTCCTGCACTACTAGAAGGTTCGTTAAGTAAACAACAGCTGACAGATATCGTGGCTAAGGAGGTTTTCACGCCAGCTGAAGATGAGGAAATAGCCTATTGGTTTGCACGATTTATTACGCTTAGATCAAACCTCTGGATGATTGTCGATACGGTTATTTTTAATCAGCGATGGAATATTTAAAGACAATCACAGAGATCATCAGGCAAGGAATCTTGAATCACTTCAAAAGAACCCTGCACGGCAATCATTTTTCATTAATGGCTTTTTTAGTTTACGAGAATTAGACATCCGCGCCTGATAAAACAGATCTGCCAATAGACTTATCTGGCAGGGTGCTTCACTAAAGACTAGCGGTCTAGTTTATAAAGACTTAATACGTACGCTACCGCCGCTGGTTTTCAATTCCAGTTTTGGGCCGCCTCCGTTAATTGCTCCACTAATCTTTTGCTTCTTAACCAACCCCTCTACATCAAATTCAGTATTAACCCGACCGCCGCTAGTGCTCGCGTCTAGATCTACTGCAATCTCTGGCGCCAAATGGACAGTTACGCTGCCGCCAGAGGTACGCAGGCGACAGTCATCACTTGGTTGCTTCGATATTTTTGCGTTAATGCTTCCACCCGATGTATGCGCATCTATATTGCCAGCTACTTCTTCTACCCTAATCGCCCCGCCTGAAGTTTGCACGTCGACATCGCCTTGGATACGCCCAAGAGTAATTGACCCGCCCGAAGTATTCGCATCAACAGCCCCTTTTAAATCAGACAGGTGTATAGAACCACCTCCAGTTTTTAGATCCACGTTATAATCTTTTGGTACTTTCACAATAAAGTGAACACTGATGGAGTAATTGCCCCAACCCCATGCATTTTCGCGCTCTCCAACGACGCGTACGTCATTACCGTCCTTTGAAAATTCAACTTCAAAATCCTCTGCGTTGTTACCTTTTTTCTCCACTTTAATTTCAACGCGACCGCTGTCATGCGACTCAATTTCAATGGAGCCCGCATCCGACTTTAGAAAAAATGTGCCGCCCGATTTAACGTCGAAGGACTTCTCCATGCTTAAAGGTTGTACTTTCGAGACCGCTACCAGCGAAATCGCTAAAAGCACTACAGCCGTGATAATATATTTCTTGCTGCCCATGGAATCTCCTTTGAAGTTAATATGCGCATAAATTTCGCTTACATATAGGCTTAGATGCAAAAACACCCCGGATGGTTTAATCCAAGTGTAAAATATGTACCTGCGGGTTGCGCTTTCAAGCATCAAGGCTAAGAAGTTGAATCTCTGTTTATGTCTATTTATTGGTCGTAAGACCTACACAACTAAAACCCACAAGCGTATGCGTAAAGAAGTACAAACCTCACCCCCACCTGAAAAACCAGATCCTAACGAATGTTGCGGGAGTGGCTGCGTTCCCTGTATTTATGATTACTACTACGACCGACTTGAGCAGTGGGAACAGCTCAATGGGACTACATTAACGCAATACCAAGAACAGTTTAGCAGCCCTTAAAGGGTAATCTTGGGCAAACAGCAGCGGGTCTCCCCCTACCGCCCGAGCATACTGCGAGCAACGATCTCTTTCATGATTTCCGAAGTGCCAGCGTAGATTGTTTGAATCCGAGCATCACGATAAAAACGTGAGATAGGGTATTCGTCGGTATAACCATAACCGCCAAAGAGCTGTAAACAATCGTTAATAACCCTTAGCTGCATATCAGTAGCGGCGAATTTCAACATTGCGGCATCGTCTACAGTCATTTCTTGCTTGCCGAATTTCGCTAAACATTTCTCAAATAAAGCGCGACAAAGCTCTAATTCGATTCGCGCTTCGGCCAATTTAAAACGCGTATTTTGAAACTGCCCGATGGACTGGCCAAAGGCTTTGCGCTCCTTAACGTAGTCAACCGTCATATTAATTGCGCCTTGCACATGCCCAATTGCTTGAATCGCCACGCCTAGACGTTCACGCGGCAGCTCTTGCATCATATAGGCAAAGCCCTTGCCTTCTTCACCCAGCAAGGCATTGCTGGGAACACGCACATCGGTGAAAAACAATTCTGCGGTATCACTGCTGTGCTGGCCCATCTTGTCGATTTTTTTGCCTTTGCTGAAACCAGCAAGCGAGCTATCAACCATAAACAGTGACACCCCTTTTGCGCCTAACTGCGGGTTTGTTTTAGCTGCGACTACAACCATGTCCGCGTGGATACCGTTGGTGATAAACACTTTAGAGCCGTTAATGATATAATCTGACCCATCTCTTACCGCGCGCGTTCGCAAGGCGGCTAGATCGCTGCCTGCGCTTGGTTCAGTCATGCCCAAAGCAGTAACCAACTTACCGCTTGCCATGCCAGGCAACCACTGCTTCTGTTGTTCTGGTGTGCCTATATTTAACAGATAAGGCGCTATAATATTGGCGTGAATATTGTATCCGGTGGCAAGCGAATGAAACCCAGCCTGACACATTTCTTCCTGAATCATCAAGCTGACATCAAAGCTGGCCTCGGCGCCACCGTGTTTAGCTGAAAAGTCGACTAACAATAGGCCCGCCTCGCCCAGGGTCTGCCAGAATGCTTTAGGCATTAAGCGCTGACTTTCCCATTGCTCGTACACTGGGGCAACTTCCTGTGCTAGGAAGCGTTGTACCATGTCGCGAAATTCTTCTAGATCATCCATCTTTGCTGGTCCGCCTTATTCAAAAAAGTGATTTATCGTTTTTGATGGTGATTACATCTACAATTCGCTCAATGTCAGAGTCGGCGACACCAAACGCATCGGCATAAGCTCGCAACAGCATATTCTCGGCTTCGTCCAAGCTACCATCAGCCATTGCTATATCAACCATATTTGCCATCGCTACGCGTTGCTGCTTTTCGTCGAGCGTTTCCGCGACTAAGACAATACACTCATCAAGCGGCTTTATCTCCCAAACAGCAATTGCCAGATCCCATTCATCCGATAGTGAAAAGCCATCTAAACGATTAATAATCGCCATCTCGTTTTTATCCAGTTCGCCGTCTATCGCGGCCATGGTAATCGCAGATAGAAGAAGGGCAGATTTTGGAGTCAGTAGTGCTGTCATAATTTCTCGAGCCTAAGAGTAGTGAAGTGAACCAGTATAGTATTTGAACGGATCTATTGTTAGCTCCGCGTTGGGATAGTTTTGGAAGTTCTCGCGATTAGATACAAGATAGACCGCATTAAGTATATGCATCCTCATGAATCTATGGGCTTAGGTCATCAGGCGGATAATTTTGGCTACAAGGGCACCCCACGCTCAATAAGACACTCATCGCTCGCAACATCAAATTCACGGCATACCATAGGCCGGTTCTGATAGATTGAGCATTTCATGGAGTTTCTGTCCAACGCAGCACACCAACCATCATCTAACCTAGCCATTGTCTGCCCACCCCATTCGTCGAATTCGATATACCTATCGGGCACGCCGGTGTCGGTTAGAATGAACACCTCAAGTCGACAACAATTAGCCGCACAGTTGCTGCAAGCAATCTGAGCGCGAGGAAGATCTTCGGCTTTTAATCTCATATTATCTTTCTAATTCTTGCTAGCTACGAAGCATCCGACTAGGTGAGCTCGCCGACCTTATCCATGTAGGACTGCATCACAGCGTCAGTGGAGATACCCTTAAGTTTGCCCCAAGCACTGTATTTCGCCTTACAAACTAAGTCTATCATTGCTGGTTTTTTTCCTTGCACGTCGCCTACTGTCGCTTGCTTAAAAAGCGCATACATTTCAAGCTTCAACTCATTATACGGATTAAAATCAGGATCAGATTCTTTCACTAATGCAACTATGTCATGAAATTTTTGTTTTAGAAATGGCATAAAAATAATTTATTGATATCAAGGCTTGGCAACTCCTCAGAAGATGTAATCTAAGCATGCCCAGTAACTTTACGCAATCACACCTAGCCTAAAGAGTTGAGCAAGCGAATGGGGGCTGAGAGTTTTTATAGTCAAATAAGCTCCGTAATCGGTATATACTGGTGTAATACCTGATATAGCGCTCTGATAAAATCATCGATTTCGACCTCTGGCTCAATCAAGGCTGAACCAAGAAACCGTTTATGCGTGGTTATTACAGTATTCCTCGCCCCAGAAATAAATTGTTATAAATTATGCATCTCACCAAATTCACATCCATCTCTAGCCTGAAAGGAAATTTACTCCTAGGTCTAGCTCTTTGTTCACCTATGGCCATAACTTCGGTCAAGGCACAAGCAATTCATTTTGAACGACTGGACCAAAACTTTAAAATTAAACGCTCGAATGGAAGTCGAATCGAAAAACTAAAAAATCTAAACTGCAATAATTGTAGCGCCGATGCTACCAATGAGAAGTCGGAATATTTGAAACGTGTTATGACAGAGCATGCTTCGAATGAGTATCAGAGAACTGTGGAGTCACAGATATTTGCAGATACCAAGTTCGTTAATGGATGCTGGAAAGAGGCTATCGACAAAGGAATGCAGTTCTTTTTTACAGTAGCTGAGACAGGTATTGCCACCGATTTCGCTTGGTTCCCTAAAGAACGGGCAGGCAAGTGTATTAAACGCCACATTTCCACCATTGGATTTCCTCAGTTAAAGAAGCCGCATCATTCATGGCTATTAGTCACAGGGCAAGAGTACTGATTGCTGGCAACGCGTCCAATTAACTAAAAATAACTACCTGTATTGTTTCACCAGACATCTCTAAGCTGGGCAACGTTACTAAACGGATATCCTCAGCCATCTTCCTTAGTTTAGGTTATCCAAGCAAAGGTCTTTGCTTGTGCTTCATATGCAAGACTTTGTGTTTCGATTCAAAGCCGACTAATGCAATTGCAATATGCCCATCAAGATAATCTACAAGTTGTACGTCTTTTTCGCTAGCGCAATCTTCCGACATACAAGTCTGGTGATTCAGAGCTGCGATTTTCCCCTTTATCGAAGAGTAAACCTTTTCATTCAACAATAGTCTCGATATTCCAATGCAGCCGTTACTATGATTCGTCGCGTCGCCACTAGGGATTCGTATCGCAGCATCCGTAATATCTTGAATAAAAAAGGGTAAGCGTTGGTCGTTTGGTGCTGCCAAGAACCATTTAGCTATTTCTAGATTGGGCTTATTTCGAGTGAATTTTTCGGACCCGCTGATTAGGGTGTTGTTAGCACGCAATAAATCAATAATATTTTTAAGCTGCCCTACTTTGATACACCAATCACGGGGTGTATTGTGTGCAACAGTGATGACCGGGCGGGTTTTTCCTTGGTGGGCTAACCGGCTGCGAATGATTGGCGCCATACGTCCTAGTATAGACGCCAGAGTGCGGTTAACCAAGGCCACCGCGCGGCGCAATTGCCAGCGAGTTTTACTGAGCACCACCCAATCATCCACATAGCGCACATAGCTGAGCCGAACCTGATCCATTGCATCATCCAGCGGTTTTAAATACACCGCTGCGAACAGGGGGCTCAATGGTGACCTACGGCCGACGCCGCGGTTGATTGTTTTGAACGTGCCGCGCCATTCATCCGTGCGGAGAATAACCTGAGTTAACAACGCCATGACATCAAGGCCTGGCAACGGTTGTTCCAGCTGTTTGACGAGAATGGAACGTCAGGGAATAAAAAAACAGGCGCTGTTCAATTGTTATTATCTATTCGAGTTCCAGAAGGTGTGAAGTAAAATTCGAGACGGCGTTTCCTTAAATGATGAAGTCCCTAGTTTGTTACTTAATATATCTTCATAATTATAAGGGTCAACTGACATAGTTTTTTCTTTTGTGCAGTAAGCCATTTCCCAGCCTTCGAAATCCCTGCACTCAATAGGACAATAAAGCAGTAGAATTAATCCATTATGTAAGGGGTCTGCTTTAATGATTTCGTATATAAATTCTACGTTATCAACTGTCCCCTCAATATATTGCATAAAGTTACCCCCTATGTATAGCAAAACCCCAGTAACATTATATTTTTTATTTCGCTCTCTGGCTGATAGTAATAGATGATCAACCTCTAACTGAGAAAGATTCTGAGCAGCAGCAGAAGAAACGTAAACTAATGACTTTAGATTTGACATTCAACTTTACTCCTTAGATTTTATTCAGCAAATCGTGGGCCTACTAGAAAATCAGGGCCGCTATTATTCAATCGCATCATGTTCATGATCCTACTCATATCAAGTTAGTAAAATACATAAAGAAGCCAAAAAAAGCATCTCATCAACCCCGAGCGAGTACTGATAAGTTCAATATAGGTTTGGTCTTGGAAAGTTATCAATGCATTGTGAGTTGGCCCATTAGTACCGCCCAGACTAACGGTAAACCCTAATCCACGAAACTGCTCTGTCGCGTGCTCGAGATTAGATACAAGAACGACAACGTGATCAAGATTAAAAGTAAACTTACTCATGTTAAGTAAATAGTTCCAGCACGCCGACAAATGGTTTCAAAGACGTAGCTTAACATGCCAAGCCCCCCCCCCAACCGCAACCTCATGCACGGCATTCGAGCGCATACCGCGGGCAGTCACTTTTGTAGTTTGTACATTTCATTGGCCATTTTCGAGTAAAATCTAGGCCCCAGCTAAATTCTAAAATTAGAGGCAAAAAAATGATTTCACTTCCGGCATTGATTGAACGTGCAAGTAGACTCAATCCAGATGGCGTCGCCACCCGGTATAGGGATCGCCAGCATCACTGGACAGAACTTGAATCTCGAATCGCTCGTCTGGGTGCAGCACTGTCGAAATTACCGTTCGATGAAGCTGATCGAGTAGGAATATTAAGTCTGAATAGCGATCGTTTTTACGAATCGATTTTTGCCATTCCATGGGCCGGTTACTGTGTGGTTCCCTTGAATACTCGCTGGGCTCTACCAGAAAACGAGTATGCAGTTAATGACTCTGATACACGCGTGTTGTTGTTTGATGACGCATTTCTTGAACAAACCGAAAGTCTGTTAGAAAGATGCCCGAAGCTTGATGTAGCCATTTACATGGGCGAAGGCGAGTGCCCAGCATGGGCCAGTTCATACGAGGATATGATTACAAACCATCAGCCGATGCTTGCTTCTAGTCGCGGTGATGACGACATGGCCGGTATTTTTTATACAGGTGGTACCACTGGATTCCCTAAGGGTGTGATGCAATCCCACAAAGCCATTTGGGCGAGTGCGCTTGGACTAATGCCGAACTGTGAAATGCAGAGAACCAGTGTGTACTTACACGTAGCACCAATGTTTCACATGGCGGACTTTGCCGGCACAATGAATACCACTATCTGTTGTGCTGCAAATATTATTCACCAATCTTTTGACCCGAGTCAAGTTCTCGCGAGTATAGCTGAGGAAAAAATCACCCATGTACTAATGGTGCCAGCAATGCTGAAAATAGTGCTCAGCCATCCAGACGCCGTAACTGCCGATGTATCCACTCTAGAATGCCTATTATACGGCGCATCGCCAATGCCCGCTGCTTCCTTACAAGCATGCATGTCCTTATGGCCCAGTGTCGGTTTGGTTCAAGCGTATGGCCAAACTGAACTAGCACCGGTAGTCAGTTCACTTTCGAAACAAGATCATAAAGACGGTGGTGAAAAGCTTAAATCTGCAGGCAGACCTACTGGCGTGAGTGATGTGCGCTTAGTTGATGAACAAGGCAATGAATGTCCGTTGGGCACCTCCGGCGAAATTGTTGTCAAAGGCCCACATGCCATGATTGGTTATTGGAAGAAGCCCGAGGAAACCGAAAAAGCACTGCAAGATGGATGGGTGTACACAGGCGATGCCGGTGTATTCGACGCCGATGGTTATCTGTATATAGTAGATCGAGTAAAAGACATGGTCGTTACCGGCGGCGAGAATGTCTTCACTACTGAAGTGGAAAATGCCGTGATCAGCCATGACGCAGTATTCGATGTAGCCGTGATCGGAATACCGCATGAAGAATGGGGCGAAGCAGTACACGCCATTGTAATTCTGCAACCAGGGCAAGATGCTAGCGAAGCTGAACTAATTGAACATTGCCGGGCACAGATCGCCGGCTATAAGTTGCCCAAAACCGTCAGCTTCAGAGAACAGCCAATGCCCTTATCTGGCGCCGGTAAAGTATTGAAAACAGAACTGAGAAAACCCTTTTGGGAAGGGCGTGATCGACAAGTGAATTAGGCGAGGCCTAGTACTAGCTCTAAGCTGTGCCTTGTTCACGCACAGCAGAGACTTTATTGCGTGCGTCGCCCTTTCAGCAAGCTTAGGTTTAGCAAACAGAATTGCAATGGTTATTGATTTACCGCTAGGGCGGCAATACGCATCCCATTTCCAATACATTCACAAGTTTGGGTCCGGCGGTCGAGGCGCCAGTAAATAGATAAGTGTTGTAAAAAGTAAGGAAAAAATGTAAATACTAAACCAGTGATTTTATGCAGACGTATCGATTAGTGTCACTCCACACGATTAAGCGCTTCATAGTCTTCGACCATTTTAGCCGTCACTTCTAGAATTTCAGCACGAAGTTCCTTAGCGTTGGTTGGAGCATAAACTGGAATGCGTGAATAACCTTTTTCCGCCATTAATTTGCGAAACTCGGCTTTTTCTTTAGAACTCAGACGCGACATTATTTTGACCCTCATATTAATTGAGCCATATCATAGCGCCTTTCTATTAATTGGGGGGAACTCACTTAGTCGAAAGCTTTATAAAAACCCCAACATCCCAGTAGTGGTAGAAGACCCGCTAGTAGTTTCGTCGATAAACCTCACACCTTGCTACTCAAGCTCGGTCAAGAAATTCTATAAATTGGTGCTTAGCAAACACAAGTTGGCTTTTAAGATAACCACTATGCTTGGCCAGGCCATCATCCATATCAGCCATCCGGCTTTGGTAAAAAACATGCCCCTTAGCCGCGGGTAGCCAATCGAGGCCTTGCTGCATATTACCCGGCACCAACATCAAACTCGGCAGAAGTGGCGTGTCTAACACTTCAAATAGCTGGCTTTGAGCACACAGCGCACTTTGCGCGCTGAACATTCGGCGGGGGCGGTAAGTATCAAAATTAACCAGACCCTCTTCAGGCCTCTCAATGTCCGAGGCTCTATAGACAAAAATGTCTGCGTACACCGCATCGTTAAATTCTTGGCAAATAGTACAGTGGCAAAACATCCTCAACAATGCCTTGTCCGGCACAGCGTAAGAAACACTGCCACATTCACAGCGACACTTTCTTATTTTTTGTTCCGTCACTGAAGAGTCTCCAAGGTTAAATCAGAACTCCTATCTCGTGTAGTCGACTAAATTGTACCGCCGCCAAGCTTTGCTTAATGGGTTGAACAGTTTAATCTCTGCGCCCTTTAGTTTTTGATATGTGGCTTTAGAATTTCATACAACTCTGGTCGATGTTGTTGAATTTCCTCTACTGTCAGCCCTTCCAAGGAATGCGGATATTTAAGCCACTCTTGTGTTTCATGCAGATAATAATCTGGAACCCTATCGGTTTGGTTGCGTGTGGGTTTGTAATAAGGCACAGCCACGCGTATATCATGCGGCGTATTCAACCTAGCCTTTTTCTGTAAATAATCTATCACCGACGTGATGGTATGCCCTGTGTCAAACACGTCATCAACTATGAGTAAGTTGTCCTCGTGCTTCACATTCTTAATCAGGTAGTTCATGCCATGAATTCCGATTTCAGATGAACGACCATCAATGCCCGTATAGGACGACGTTCGAATCGCAATGTGGTCGGTTTTAATTTGGCTGTAAGCAAATAGCTCCTGTACAGCGATACCAATCGGCGTGCCGCCACGCCATATCGCGATAATAATCGTTGGCTCGAAGCCACTATTGAGTACTCGAGTTCCCAGTTCTATCGAGTCTTCTAATAGTTGCTGTGCAGATAAATACGTTTTATTGATCATTAATTAGAGGGTCATTAACGCTTCAAGGAGCCAAGTTAAAAAACAGTTCAAAATAGTAATCCTAGAGAGTACTATAAATGACAAGGTATCAAACTAAGTAACACATAGTAAATAGGTTTATTTTAATGACTGACCACAGCGGTGACCAGAAACAATACATCGAAGAACAAGATCTGCTAAATGACTCATTTCGTCTCGCCGTAAAGATATATGAGAGCGGGTTTAGGCCAGACTTCATCGTTGGTGTGTGGCGCGGTGGCTCTACTGTCGGTATTTATGTTCAGGAGTGTTTGCAGTACCTCGGCGTCGAGTCCGATCATATCGCTATTCGTACCTCCTATCAGGGGCGGGATGAATACCAAAAACGGCTAGAGCAGCCACAAGACATTCGCGTGCATGGCTTACAGTATCTGTTTGAAAACATGAACCAATGCGACTCCCTACTGATTGTCGACGACGTATTCAGCAGCGGCCAGAATATCGAATCCGTGGTCAACCGACTGCAAATAAAAACTAAGAGAAACATGCCGCGTGAATTAAAAGTAGCCGTTCCTTTTTATCGACCAGCAAACAACCGAACCGGCAGAGTTCCTGATTATTACCTGCATGAAACTGACAAGTGGTTGGTGCTGCCCTATGAGCTAACAGATTTATCGCCACAAGAAATTATCCAGAACAAACCATGGGTGGTTCCGCTATTAGAAAAAATAAAAACTAAAATATAGATGCTTTAATAAATCACCGAACCACCATTTGATTAGCCCGCCACCCATTTTAATTACCCTAAATTTCTAATGGTGGGTATACCTTAACTGTTGGTCGCTTGAGCAAGTTAAATAAAATTGGAAGATATCTACTTTAATTTAATCTCCCTAAATAGATAATCACCGGTAATCTCTCGAATTCCAGGAGAGTTTTTCTGAGCATACTCAGAAGTTTCAGCCAACTTAGCTTTGGTGAATTCCTTGATAAACGCCTGGTGTTTTTCTTTATTCGGCACTAGGTCCTTGGTATCGGCAAATTTAACGATAAGCATTAAATTAAAATCGCCGCTCTGAGGGAAATCACTTCGGTAAATCCAATAGTCTTCAAGCTGGCC
>JBLHMH010000049.1:0-20499 GCA_047621785.1 Polaribacter sp.
CAGGGATGATTCCCCATTTCATTTCAAGGATTGAGAAACGCGTTTTGGGCGCTGCATAGCGCATATCGGCAGCCAAGGCTATTTGCAAGCCACCCCCGACCGCAACGCCATGCACCGCGGCAATCACTGGCATTGGCAGTTCATGCCACACCCAGACTGCATGTTGAACATCATTAGCTATTCCATGAGTACGCTTAGCCAAATTCCCCAGGTCTTGTTCTTTACTGTCACTGGGGTCGAGCATGCTCGAGAAGTTCTCCATATCCAAGCCAGCGCAGAAACCCTTGCCTTGTCCTGAAATAACTACCACTCGCACACTGCTGTCTTCGCGGATAAGCTCTGCGGTCATAGCCAAGGCGTCGAACATCTTTGAATCCAGCGCATTCATTTTGTCGGGTCGACTTAAAACAACACTCGCGATTCCATCTTCGACACTCAGGTTTATTCGGTCATTAATCATATTTTTTAAATTTAGTAAGTATTGTTAATTATCTAGGATTTTAGCGCGCAAGCCAAAGCGCCAAGCTAGCTAATAGTGTAAGCCTGCCAATCTACTTTGGCCAGTCGTTGCATATACTCGCGCGTACCACCGGCCCAATTGTTTGTGATTTTGTCACCGTCCTTGTACCAACTGTCTTCTACGTCATTAAATGCAAGTTTACGCAGTCGGCTTTGCAGTTCTTGGTTATAGTCTGCTTCAACTTCGGCTTTGATGTCGAGAGCTTGTCTGCCTTTCCGATCCAAGCTTGAAATGCATTCAAATATATATTTAGCCTGAGCCTCTATCATTAAAATAATCGAATTATGCCCGAGGTTGGTATTTGGCCCGTACATCATAAATAGGTTCGGGAATCCGTTGGTCACAACCCCGAGGTAGGCGTGAGCACCGTTTGACCAAGCATGCCTAAGTGACTTACCTGCCAGGCCATTGAATTCCATTGGCGCTAAAAAAGGGTTGGATTTAAACCCTGTTGCATAAATTACCACATCAAAATCATTACTCACACCATCGTTCTGTAATATGCCGCTTTGTGTAAACGAGTCGATGCCAGTGGTTTCTAGAGTGACATTGTCTCTTACCAAAGCAGGATAATAGTTATCTGAGAACAAAACGCGTTTAGCACCAATCGGATAATCTGGAGTTAACTTAGCAATAAGTTCAGAATCTTTAATTGAGCGGTTCATCAGCTGTCTATTCTTGCCTTTTAAAATCCAGCGAGAAAACCGATTACCTTTGATGGCGGGGAATAAGCCAACCTCACCGATCAACCAGGTTCGAAAACGAATGATCTTGCTCACAAAAGGAAAATATTTTGATACCCATAGTCGAAAATCAGAGGCCGAATCATTAACTTTAGGAATAATCCAATTTGGCGTCCGCTGAAAAATAGTTAGCTGAGACACCTGCGGTGCAATTTCGGGAACAAATTGAATAGCGCTAGCTGCATTCCCAATGACCGCTACGCGCTGCTTATCCAAAATGACTGAATGATCCCACTCAGCAGAATGAAAACGCTGCCCTAAGTATCGATCCGCACCGGTAATCGCTGGTGTGGATGGGTGATGCAATTGTCCAATTGCGGAGACTATATGTTGCGCATCATATTGCTGACCTTCTACGGTACTAATAAGCCAACGTTTTTCTTCTTCAACATACCTAGATGTCGCTACCTCGGTATTTAACACAATATGCTGTTTAATATTGTATTTGGCCGCCGTGTCCTCTTGATATTTAAGGATTTGGTTCTGAGCGGACCATTTATAGGCCCATTCTGGATTGTGCTCAAATGAATAGCTATATAAAGCAGATGGGATGTCACACTCCGCGCCTGGATAGGTGTTTAACCGCCAGGTACCCCCAAGACCAGGTCCTTTCTCTAAGATGACAAAATCATTAATGCCCCGTTGTTTTAGCATAATGGCCATGCAGATCCCAGAGAACCCAGCACCAATAATAAGGACTTTCAGTTTTTTACTCTGCATGCTTTCTAAGGAGTCTCTGATTAAAAGCTAAGGGTTTAATCTTTATCTACTAACAATAAAATTGGCGGCAAAATTAGAAAATCAAAAATAAGCGCAATGCCAATAGTCAAAGCGGCCAACTGGCCGGTCATCGCATTTAAATTAAATTGCGATACGTTTAGTATACTAAAACCAAGCACTAATACTACGGTTGTCACAACCAAGGCTGAGCCCACATTAGTAAAAGCATATTCAATTGCTTGTTCGGGGCTGAACAATTTTTGTTCTCGGGCACGTCGATATTTGGAAATAAAATGCACGGTGTCATCTACTAAAATACCCAAGCAAATACTAAACACGGCAGCTACCGCTAAGTTAATTTGGCCAACAAAAACACCCCAAATACCGAAGGCCATCAACGCTGGGAACACATTTGGTACCATTGAAATAATGGCATATTTAAAGGATCTGAGTGACAGTAAAATTGTTAGCGTGACGCCAATAACCGCAATCAAGGCACCGGCCATCATCGAACGTATGTTGTTCTCACCAGTGTTTGCAAACATCAACAGAACACTGGCGCCCTGAGAGGCTAGTTGCGGCGCATGATCTTCGAACCATTGCCGAGCATTGTCCTCCGTCTGCAATAACTGGCCTGTTGTGAGTTGACTAGTAAAGACGGTTACCTTACTCGCGGATTTGTCGATATTAAGTTGATTATTTAGGTCTAAACCATAGGGTAAGGACATTTCGTACATGAGATTGTATTGAGCTGCCAGATCACCATCTTGCGGGACCGAATAGAATTCTATTTGGTCCGCATTCATGCTTTTGTTCAGCCGTTTCATCACGTCAGCATAAGTTGAGACAAACTCAACATACGGCTGTTGATCCACCCAGATTCGAAAATCATCTAAGGTTTTTAAGTAACCCGGGAAATTTACACAACCTGGCTCACCACAAGAAATCGAGAAATTGATATCATTAATTGCAGGTAAGTTAGCAACTTGGAAATCATTGGCATCGCGATAAGGTACGCCAGGCTTGAAATATGCTGACGGATCATCATCAATTCTATTCAGAGGGATCAACGCCATCAGTGCCACGGCTACAAAAGACGTGATAAGCAATACAGGTTTTTGATTTTTAATCACAAAATGGGAGTAATTAATAAAAACTTGGTCGCGCCGAGGACTCGCTTTACGCTTTCTGACTAATAGCAGAATCAATGCTGGCAACAAAGTGAAGGTCAATACCATCGCCCAAAGTACCCCTATACCCGCGATGGTTCCGAGTTCTCGAAACGGCGGAGAAGTCGAAAAGTTTAATGTAAAGAAGCCCACAGCTGTGGTTAGACTGGTCAAGACAATTGGCTGAAGGTTCAACCTCAAGCTTTCACGCATAGCCTCAAGCGGCGCTTCCTGCAGACCCAAGTTACGAACATAAATTGATACTAAATGTACTACGTCGCAAACCGCTATCATCAAAATCACGGTCGGCGCTATAATATTCACCGGATTTAGCGTAAAGCCCAACCAACCTGCTGCGCCTAGGGCTGCGGCTGACGCTAGCGCAATAAGGATAACCGCCGCAACGATGCTGCCCAGGGCTCTCAAGAAGAGTGCGAGTAGTAATACAATTAGCAAGTACATTGCGGGGGTTAGTGTTGACAGATCTTTTAACGCTAGTCGAGTAAAAGTATTGTTGATTACTGGAACACCGGTTAAATGAAACTCTAGATCTGGATAGTTTTTGCTAAACCTGTCGACTAAAGAATCTCCAAATTCGATGACCTCAGGATATGAGCCATCTAAGGCCGCACGTTGCAGCACCTGTGTTTCAAAATCAGCGGTTTTATCCGACAACGGCGGCATCTCTAAAGAAACATTAATCAGAACGGTTTTACCGTCGCGTGAGACAAGGCGGTTTACTAGCTGACGCTCGGACAAGGCTACTTTCTTTATGTTGGCTATTTTAGTGTCATCAAGCTCGCGGGGATCAAGCAACAGCGCCTCCACTAGGAGCTCGTCTTGCGCAGCAGACGTATGCTGAAAATTAACGATAGAATCCACTCGGATCGCATAGGGCGTTTGCCAGGCATCCTCGGTTATCTGGTAAATAATCCGAAGGTTGCGCTCGGTGAAAACATCGCCCTGTGCGGGCTTGAGGATGATCGCTAAACTGTCTGAGCGGGTGTAAGTTGCCTGCATATCGTGATGCGACAACATCAAGGGATCATCATCGTTAAAGAAAACACGATAATCTGTTTGCAGATAAAGATTTTTACTGCCTGCTACTAAAGCAACCGTAATCAGCAAGCAAAGCAACGCCAATAGGTGGCGATGATCGAGCAAATTATCAATTACTTTTTGTTCTAAGGACTGCTGCATAATAAGTGAAGCTCGAAAATCTGATTGATTGATGCGAATTGCGGTGAAGATATCACAGCGATAGAGCAAAAACCTTGTTATCCTCAAGCTCTGGAGTCTGGACTACTGATACCTCTATAACTGACGAGAATTAATTTAGAGGTTTTAACGTCAACCACGTAATTACGATATGTGGCTAACCGCTTTCGAGATAGTGTTCACTTCACGATGCATTGCGGGATGCATAATATAGACCATTAAATAGAATCACTTTGAGCGAGAAGAAGATGGAAGAAGCATACAAAACGATCATCAAGCAATGTGGTGAAGACCTCGATCGACCGGGCCTGCTGGATACGCCGAAAAGGGCTGCCAAAGCCATGGCTTTTTTGACTCGTGGCTACTCACAAAATCTCGATGATGTAATCAATAATGCTCTATTCCCATCCGATTCGCGGGAAATGGTCATTGTTAAAGACATAGAGCTCTATTCCATGTGTGAGCATCACTTGTTGCCGTTTATCGGAAAAGCGCACGTTGCTTATATTCCAAACGGCAAAGTCTTAGGCCTATCAAAAATAGCCCGAATCGTGGATATGTATGCCAGGCGCCTACAAATTCAAGAACAACTCACCACGGAAATAGCAGAGACTGTGCGAACCGTGACTGGCGCGGAAGGTGTTGGGGTGATTATTGAAGCCAAGCATATGTGCATGATGATGCGCGGAGTAGAGAAACAAAACTCATCAATGAAGACCTCTTCGATGCTAGGCACGTTTAGAAACAACCCAACCACCCGGGCAGAATTTTTATCGCTAGTGAGTAATTGATTATGTGTTTTTTGAAAAGCTAGCGATGCGAGTATTTTGCTATTCTCATTTTTTTGTTAGCTCTAATTAGGTGGCTGTGTAAGCATAAAGACCAACAAAGAGTTGGCCGCAAAACTCGCCTCCAATTTCGAACCAATTGCGCAGCAGACTCTACCAATCTTTAGTGAAGCCTTATTTAATTCCGATCAAAGTACTATTTAACCCAAGCAAATCGCCAAATTAAGCCCTCTGCAAAAGCAGAAGTTTTTAGATTATTTCTACGCCCCCCTGAACTTACCAACAGCCTCCCATGAGCGTGTAGCCAATTACTTGTCAATTATAGTCGATCGTTTTAACTATTCAGATAAGACATTAACGGCGGAACAATCTCTAAATTCAATGTCTGGAAACTGTCTTTCGCTAGCCGGCCTGACAACCGCTTTCGCGGACTTGGTGGGGGGTTAATATTAAATATCATCTTTTGGCAGAAAACCCTGTATTCAATATTGAAGGTGATTTGTTGATTACATCAGACCATTTACGCTCGGTTCTCACTGGTCCATGGATACAAGAAGATAATCTGCCTTGGAAATCAAAACGAGGAATTCGAATCGACTACTTTCCGACCACCGCAATGAAATACGTTGATAACATCGCAAAAGACGAACAATCTTCAATGTACTTTAGCAATATTGCGGTTGAGTCTATTTCTATACGTGATTATGACAAGGCCTTTGCTCATGCAAAAAGAGCCTTAGATATCTATCCGCAAAATAAATCTGCTTTAAATAGCATGGGAATTATTCATCGCCGCCGCGGTGATTTAACAAAAGCAGAAGAAATATACCGTTTTGGCGCAAATACGACTGGAAATAAAACGGTGTTTTTACGCAACCTGTCGGTTTTATTGAATTCCCAGTTTCGATTTCAAGAAGCATTAAGTCTGAAGCAAGAGATCACTCAACAGGGGCGAGAAAATCCCTGGCAATGGGTAGCATCGGGTCGTAAAGGACAAGGCAATGGTGATTTCAATGTTGCGCTTTCACACTATCAACGAGCGCTTTCAATAGCACCCGATCTACACCAAATAAATTCCCACATCGCCATTACTAACTATGCGATGGGACACAAATCGATTTCAAGGAGATACTTCTAAAACGCTATTGATTTGGCGTCTAGAGGAAAGGATAAGGCAAATTATCAGCATAAGCTCAGTGCGCTGTCACATTGAAAATGGAACCATTCGGCCCTTGATTTATGAGTAAGCTAACGCTCCGTTAGATTGCTTCAAGCCGTAGCCGAAAATGCCTGGTGATATACAACCGTACCCCGAGTATAAGATGCGTTAAAATACTGACAGTACCTGAAAACATTCTGAAGGAACATCAGACAAGTCAAGATCACTGGTCGTAGTAAAGCTAAAACGCCAATAGAAACCAGGATTACCAAGTAGTAGACAACCTGTGGCCTGTCGTTCGCGCAATAGATCTAATACACGTTGCACAAGCAAGGAGCCAATCCCCCTGCTTTTGATATACTGACAGAACAGCAATCGGCCCAAGCCCAACCCACTCAAGAGTACCATCGCTGATGCTAATGGGAGATATCCAGACATGCTCAATTATCTGCCCATCAAGGTCCGCTACCAAAGAAATGTAGAGTGCGGACGAATCACACAGAGCATCTACAATAAAATGCTCTGTGTGTGAGGAGTGACCCACTTCAAGGAAAGCCGAACGAGTCACTGCATGAATGCTTTGGATATCATCGTATTGCTCCTCACGAACGACAATTTTCACTATCGGTGAATCTGCCAAAGTTTACAGCATTAGTAAAAATTCAATATTCAACGACTATTTTGCCAAAGTGCTTACCGCTCTCTTGATAACGAAAAGCATCGGCCAGCTCGTCTAATTTAAAACTTTTGTCGATTACCGGCTGCATCCCAGAAAGATCAATGGCCTTTACCATGTCTTCTTGTGAGCGTCGATTGGCGACCGCAATGCCGTTCATATGTGCGTGCTTGAAGAAAAACTTGGGTAATACGAACTGACCTTTACGCCCACCTAAGATACCAATCAAAGTAACCTTGCCGTCAAAGCCTACAGCCTCAATAGATTGCTCTAAAGTGCTACTACCGCCGACATCCAGTACATGGTCGATGCCACCAGAATGTTTGAAGACAGTTCTACCCCAACGTTCGTCGCTGCGATAATTTAGAACTGTATCGGCACCTAAAGCTTTCAATCGCTCAGCTTTCTCGTCTGAAGAGGTGGTTGCATAGACATAGGCTCCAGCCGCTTTGGCGAATTGTAATGCGAAGATTGACATACCACCGGTACCTTCTACTAAGACCTTGTCTCCCGCTTTAATATTGCCCTCTACCACCAAGGCCCGCCAGGCTGTTAAGGCAGCACAAGACAAGGTAGCCGCTTGTGCGTAACTGTAGGCCGCAGGCATAGCCGTCAAGGACTGAGCACTAACACATGAACTTTGAGTGGCAAACCCTGGCGAAGATTCACCGCTGATCAATTTGGTAGCGGCGAAGCTTGCGGCACCATCAAACCAATTTGGAAAAAACAGTGACATTACTTTGTCCCCCACCTGCCAATTACTAACGCCATCACCTACGGCATCAATTTCGCCTGCCCCGTCTGACATCGGCACCTGACCATCAGCGACAGGTATACTGCCATTGGCTACCAAATAGTCATGAAAGTTAAGCGACGTTGCATGCCATCTGACACGTACTTGCCCTGGCGCGGGTGGTACTTGCTCAATTTCTACAAGCTCTAAGTTATCGAGCCCACCAGGTTGTTTAATCTGTATTTCTTGCATAATTATTTATTCACTCTTTGTGTGTACTCATAAGAAGTAGGGGTTTAACGCTAAGGAGCTACTAATTTAAGCAGCCTCTTAAAGGGTATCAAAGAAATGATTTCATAGAAACAGATGGGTCAGCGAGCTGCTCTGGATCGGGCTTTGAGCGCATTGCGACCAGTTTTTTAGATACCATGAATTCAGCCGGTGAATTTATTGCATCAACGGCAATCAGTCGCCCCTCTTGCAAATAGAACACTGCCATTTTTCGTTCATTTGATTGGCCGCGAACCACAATCTGGTCATGGCCTTGGCAGAGACCTACTGTTTGTAGCTTGATGTCATATTGATCGGACCAAAACCAGGGTACTTCGTCGTAGGCCATATCTTCTCCGCAAATGGATGCAGCGGCTGTCTTAGCTTGGCCCATCGCATTTGGCACCGATTCTAGGCGAATACGGCGATCATAGACAAAGCTAGGATGATTACTACAATCGCCGACGGCGTATATGTTGGGGTCATCTGTTTTGGTAAATTCGTCAACCAGAATTCCGTTATCGCAAGTCAAACCGGCTGCATAGGCTATTTCGCTATTTGGAATAACCCCGATACCAATGATTGCACAATCAAAATCTATCGCATCGCCGTGCTCGATTAAAGCAGTGGCTCCTGTACCTTTTGCTTGAAAGCTTTTAAGACTAGCATTAAGTCGAATATCAACGCCTTCTTGTATGTGGACCCTTTGAAAAAACTCGGAAACCGTGGGGCTAGTAACGCGTTGCAATACTCGATCCATCGCCTCTAATACGACCACTTCAACACCTTGTTTTACGGCTGATGCAGCGACTTCCAGGCCAATATAGCCTGCGCCGACAATTAATAATTTACTATTAGGCTTAATAGCCAACTTGATGTCATCTACATCCTCTTTAGTTCTGAGGTATTTAATCTGAGGTAAATCAGCACCTTCAACGGGTAGCTTTCGAGCACGTGTACCAGTCGCCAAGACCAACTTGTCGTAGGCAATTAACTCACCGCCATCGAGCTTTACAGTTTTACCTTGACGGTCAATTGAAACTACCGTTCTGCCAAGTTTTTGAATCACTCCAGCAGCAGCGTAAGTGGCTGGCCCCTTGATGTACATATGATCAAGTTTTAGCTCACCCGTAAAATATTTTTTAGAGAGCGGCGGTCGTTGATATGGCAACAACGACTCATCACCGATTAGGGTAATGCTGCCTGCAAAACCTTTCTTTTTAAGGCTAGAAATAATTTCAGCAGCGGCATGGCTTGCGCCGACAATAACAATAGATGTCATTCTAAAAACTCCAATTTTTTTCAGTATAGTTAAGTCTTAATAAAACCCGTTCTTAAAACTTTTCAAGCACTTCTTTGTCGGACAACTTCGAACAAACACACTCCGGTGGCGACCGACACATTTAAGCTAGATACCGTAGAACCCGCCATCGGTAAGCTAAGCAGTGAATCGCATTTTTTTTCTGTCAGCTGGCGTAGGCCGCTACCCTCTGCGCCCATGACAATCGCTAATGCTCCGTCTAAATTCTGTTGATAAAGGGAATGACTGGCTTTATCAGAAGTCCCCAATAGCCATACGCCCTGCTGCTTGAGCGAATCCATGGTGCGCGCAAGATTGCTTACTCGGAAGATTGCTAAGGTCTCAGCGGCGCCACTGGCTACCTTTTGTACCACCGGAGTCATCGGACAGGTATTATCCTTAGCGACAATCACTGCATCTACCCCAGCCGCATCAGCAGTACGCAGGCATGCCCCAAAATTATGTGGGTCTTGTACTTGATCAAGAATTAATAACAAAGGCTGCTTTTGCTTAGAATCCAATAGGCTCTGGACTAGATCCTTTAGGTCTTGTTCAGTTCCTTCTGCCTTAGCTCTAGCTTGCACAGCTATGCCTTGGTGTTGTTCGCTACCACATTGTTTCGCAAGGCTGCGTTTGTCTACGCTTTGCACGGCAATGTCGAGCGATTGCAATTGTGACAAAATTTTGGTCTGAGTTGCATTGCTAGAATTAACTACGGCGTAGGCCGCCAACACACGCTCTGGGCTTCTGTCTAATACCGCTTGTATCGCATGATACCCGGTAATCCAAACGGACTTAGTTGCCATAAATTAAAAACTCGGGGAATAAAAGAATCGTGATCATATAACTAAACTTGAGATGGGTGACCAACAGCTTAACCCTAAGTATGATTGATCAGGGTATTGGAATTTAAAAACTTGTTGGCCTGGAAATAATTAAGACAGAATTCTTTGCGGCTCAAGACGCCGGTTTTTTCTTGCCTCTATTGCCTTTTTTCTTAGACGACCGAGTATTAGTGCTGGCTGAACGCTTTGACCCAGAACCTGCATTTGTTTTAGATCCTTTCGCCGGATGACCGATTTTTTTGCGCTTCTTCTTATCAAACTTTTCATTTATTACATCGCTTAAGGAAAAATCAATTCGGCCTTGATCCATATCGACTCTACTTACCTGAACTTCCAGGCGCTGGCCAATTTTATACGTTCGATTGCTGGTTTCACCTACTAATTCCCGCTTATCGGCATCGAAGCGATAATAGTCATTCCCCAAGGAGGTGATGTGTACTAAACCATCAACATAAAATTCTTCTAGTTCGACAAACAAGCCAAAATCGGTGACGCTAGAAACCACGCCCCAGAGCTTGTCACCTATTTTGTGACTCATAAACTCACATTTCAACCATTGCACAGCCTCGCGTGTTGCCGATTCTGCACGTCGCTCCGTCATTGATGCCTGCTCTGCGGATTGTTGAATGCGTTTAAAAGTATCAGCATCATCCCGAGCGTCTGGGTTGGCAATCAAACGCCTAATTTGTCTATGTACTATTAGGTCAGAATAACGACGAATCGGTGAAGTGAAATGCGTGTAAGAATCAAAATTGAGCGCATAATGCCCATCATTTTCAACATCATAACGCGCTTGCTTCATACTCCTTAACAATGCGGTTTGAACAATTTTTGCAGTTAGAGGATCTTCTACTTTGTTTATAACTTCAGAGAAATGCTTCGGTTCTGGCTGATCGCCACCGCCCAATAGAAGCTTAAATTGACGTAAGAACACCCTGGCATCAGCGATACGATCTTCGTCTGGTGAATCATGCACCCGATAAACACCGGTGATTTTCGAGTCGTCAAGTATCAAGGATGCGCATATATTTGCCGCTAACATACATTCTTCAATCAAGCGATGAGCGTCATTGCGTGACCGTGCTATGACTCGATCGATCTTACGATCTTCGTCAAATATAATCACCGGCTCTGGAATTTCAAACTCAATGGTTCCTGAATCGCGACGCTGCTTACCAAGTCGTTTTGATAGAGCATACAACTCATGAATAGGGGCTTGTAGGGCTTGCGTGATACCCGATGCTTGCGCATCGCCTTCAATCAATGTCGCTACTTGCGTGTAAGTTAGGCGAGCGTGTGAATACATCACCGCTTGATAGAACTCATAGTTCTCTATTTCACCCTGTGCGCTAATTTCCATATCGCAAACAAAGCATAAGCGGTTAACTTCCGGCTTCAGTGAACACAGGCCATTGGACAACACCTCAGGCAACATAGGAATAACGTTATTTGGAAAATAAACCGAAGTTCCTCGGTGCCACGCTTCTAGGTCAAGTGGGCTTTGTTCCTTCACATAAGAAGACACATCCGCGATCGCGACTAGGAGTCGACTGCGTCCTTTGTCTAAGGCTTCGCAAAACACAGCGTCATCAAAGTCGCGCGCATCTTCACCATCAATTGTAACGAAAGCCAAATCTCTAAGGTCTTTACGGCCTTTAAAATCTTGTTCGCGTACTTCTTCATTAAAGCTAGCAATCTGCTGTTCCACCGCAGATGGCCATTGGTGAGGTAATTGATGCTTACGAATCGCAATTTGAATTTCCATACCAGGTGCTAAATAGTCACCTAGCACTTCAACAATTTCGCCGACTGGCTGAAAGTTTTTGGTTGGATGTTTGGTGATTTTTACCGACACCACTTGGCCTGGTTCAGCGCCTTTTGTATGCTCAGGTAAAATGAACACGTCCTGCCCAATTCGCTGATCATCAGGGACCACGAAATTTATATTATTCTCATTGAAATAACGCCCAACAATAGTCAGGTTGCCACGCTCGACTACCTCAATTATTTTACCGAACAGTTTCTTTCGATGATCCCGTCCAACGATCCGAACATTAACAATATCGTTGTGCATTGCTTCGTTCATTTCATGCGAGCGTAGAAATACTTTCTCTCTAGTGTCGTCTGTTAGTACGTAACCGTGGCCATCAACATGGCCTACAACACGACCTCGATGATCTTTGATTGCATGTTTCATCGCCCAACGATGTTTACCTAGCTGGCTTACCTGCCCATCGTCGCGAAGCTTTTCCAGGATATCAAAAGTTT
Organism: Polaribacter sp.; assembly: GCA_047621785.1. Lineage (GTDB taxonomy): Bacteria > Pseudomonadota > Gammaproteobacteria > Arenicellales > Arenicellaceae > Arenicella. The sequence continues at coordinate 12,410 of JBLHMH010000049.1, forward strand.
CCTGGCGTCCTTCTTTGCCGACTCTTCCAAGAGTCTCGGCAATTGCTTTGGTGTTTGCTGGCTCATTCCTCTGAGACAGATATTTTAGAACAATATCGGTACTTAACCGTTTATGTTTTGAATTTTTACTACTATTTGTTTTTGGCACTTTTCATAGCGCTTTCTCGCGCTAAACCTCTATTAATTTTTTCAGATTAAGATATTTAATCATACGGGTCCTTTATGACAATTGTCTCGTCACGATCTGGACCTGTTGATATTATATCAATTGGTACGCCGACTAGCTCTGCTAACCGCGCAATATAATTTTTTGCTGCCTGTGGCAGCGCTTCAAAGTTTGTGATACCTCGGGTGGTTTCTGACCAACCTGGCATCGTCTCATAGATCGGTTCTGAGCCTGCTAAGGCTTCGGCACCCACGGGTGCAACCGGTAACTCCTTACCATCATATCGGTAAGCGGTACATATCTTTAGTTCTTCAAGGCCATCCAATACATCCATCTTGGTGAGACATAATGAGGTAAGACCGTTAATTTGCCGTGAACGACGCATCAAAACAGCATCAAACCAACCACAACGCCTTCCGCGCCCAGTGGTAGCTCCGAATTCATGACCTTTTTCGCCAAGATATTGACCAACCTCACAATGTAGTTCAGTTGGGAACGGGCCTGCACCTACCCGTGTCGTATAAGCCTTAACGATTCCTAAAATGGTATCGAATGAATTAGGCCCTACCCCAGTACCAGTCGATGCAGAACCAGCCGACGTATTTGATGAAGTAACAAAAGGATAAGAGCCATGATCAATGTCCAGCATCATCCCTTGAGCACCTTCAAACATCATCGGTCGACCTTGGCGTGCATAATCATCCAGTAGTTGACTAACATCGACCGTCAAGGGTATCAAACGCTCACGAAAGGACAATGCTTGATCCAGCGCTTGCTGATAATCAATTTCTTGCGATGAATAATAATTTTTCAGCATGAAGTTATGATATTCCATAACACTTGCCAGTTTGTCTGCGAAATCATAGTCATACACAAGGTCACCCAAACGTAAGCCACGCCGCGCCACCTTATCTTCATAGGCGGGGCCAATGCCGCGACCGGTTGTACCAATCGCATTCTTACCGCGTTTATGTTCTCTGGCCAAATCGAGCGCTACATGATGCGATAATATCAGCGGGCACGCCTCGCTGATACCGAGTCGTTCCGTCACAGGAACGCCACTCGCTTCTAGCTCTTCAATCTCGGTAAATAATGCATCTGGCGCCAACACGACCCCATTACCGATCAGGCAATGGCTACCTTCTCGTAGAATCCCCGAGGGGATCAAATGCAACACGGTTTTTTCGCCGTTGATTACTAGGGTGTGTCCGGCGTTATGACCGCCTTGAAATCGTACTACAACATTCGCGGTCTCGGTTAACAAGTCTACAATTTTACCTTTGCCTTCATCACCCCATTGGGTGCCGACGACGATTACTTTTTTATTGGAGTTCGTATTCATAAAGATAGTGTCTATTAAGCCAATTTAATAAGAGATTTCAAATCTGCGCTAAAGCCTGTGGCCGGTCGCGCTCTTCCAAATTGTTCGCCAATTCGATCATATCGACCGCCTTTGGCGATTGTGCGTCCGCGACCCTCAACATAGGCCGAGAATTTTAAGCCTGTGTGGTAGCGATAACCAAACACATCAGCTAAGTCGATATGTGTGTTTATGTTCGGATGACTGACTTGTAAATGCTTTACTACCGCTTCTAATTGTTTTAGAGCTGCGTCGATCTCACCTCGCGGGTCATCTACATCACCAAGCAAATTACGTGCTTTATCAATTGTAGTAGCATCACCCTGTAATTTCAGTAAGCTCTGGAAAGCTGAAACGTCAGTTTGCTCATTTAACTCTACTAAATCCGGCATGGATTTACGCAACAGAATATCAAATAAGGTCGCTTCGATAGATTCAGGTATCTTGGCCATCGCTTTGAGCGTTCGATATACTCCGACATGACCTAAACTAAGGGTCACATTCTTAGCCTTACTTAACTCTAGCGTCGAAAGCATTGCATCAATGACTTCGATGTCGGCTGTCTCTTCTTGTACACCAAACAACTCTGCGCCAATTTGCAGAAGCTCCCGCTGACCACCCATTTGATCGGGTTTAGTTTGCAAAACTGTGCCTGCATAACAAAGTCTATTGACCTCATTACCAGCTAGATAGTGTGAGTCAATACGCGCTATCTGCGGTGTCATATCCGCTCTGACACCCAGCATGCGATGAGTATGTTGATCCATAAATTTATAGGTCTGAGTATCAAGCTCTTCGCCAGTACCGGTTAATAGAGCATCAACAAACTCCATCACTGGCGGCATTACTAGCTGAAAATCTCGATTGGATAGATCGTCTAGAATGCTGCGTCGCAGCATCTCTAGCTTGATTGCCTCACCGGGCAATATTTCTTCAACACCCTCTGGCAATAACCAGTTCGCGTCATTGACCATGACTATGTCCTAATTTCAAAATAGTTTTTGGCGTAAGCCAAGCAAGCATCCTAAACCGATAAACTTAAGGTAGGAAATTATACGTTGATCACTTGACCGAGAATAGAAGAATGAGCCCAACAACAAGCATAACACCACCAAAATTGCGTAATTGCTTATCAGGGACTTGTAAGGACATTGCCAGCAGACGTTTAAAACCTGAAGGATTGAAAAACGGCATCAATCCTTCAAGAATTAAATAGAACGCAAAACCTGCCGCGAGAGCTTGCCATTCAGACATTATATGAATTTCTGAGCATCTAAATTGTAAGCCTAGCCGGCGAGTTTTTACTCTTCAATTTCACTACTTAACGGATGAATTAAAATACTTAAAGAAATCCGACTCAGGGTCTAAAATAATTAAGTCCTGAGGTGAGTTAAAGGTTGTTTTATAGGCATTCAAGCTTCGAAAAAACTCATAAAACTCAACATCTTGGCCAAAAGCATCAGCGTAGATCTTGGTGGCGAACGCATCAGCATCACCACGGATTAATTGCGCTTTTTTCTCTGCTTCTGCGACTAACTCTATCTTCTGACGATCAGCGTTAGCGCGAATTTCTATAGCTTGCTCGTTACCGTTTGCTCGGTATTCATTGGCAATTCGTTGTCGCTCAGACTGCATTCGCCCAAAGACGTTTGCCTGAATTTCATCAGCAAGGTCTACACGCTTTAAGCGAACATCAATGACTTCGACGCCAATTGAATCTGCTTCCCCGTCAATTGCGCTCTGCACAAACTGCATAATCTGAATTCGATCACCTGCGACGATATCACTGATAGTCCGCTTGGCAATTTGCTCCTTTAGACTATTATTAACTTTCTGCTCTAAGCGGTTTTCAGCCCTAGCTCTATTCTTTACCGTTTTATAATACTTCTGCAGATCCGCTATTCTCCACTTAACAAAGCTGTCGACTAGCAACTCCTCCTTATTAACAGTGATAAATCGCTCTGGTTCTTTGTCCATGGTTTGAATACGAATATCATATTTTGTAATCGTGTTAACAAACGGTAGCTTAAAGTTCAAACCAGGTTGTATTTCTTCACCAGAAAATTCGCCAAACTGAAATTTCAGCCCGCGTTCCCACTCATTGACCGTGTAGATTGAGGTGGCAAATAGAACAACCGCTCCCATCACCGCAATAAAAACTAGTTTTAAAATAGCATTAGACATTATCTGCCCCTCCTAAGATTTTCCTGAGCAGCGGTAGTACCGCTTGACGTGTCGGACAAAACATTATCGCTGTTTGAATCAGAGTCAGGCCGCTCTTCACGCCCTTTAATGATCTTATCAATCGGCAAATACATCAGGCTATTACCATTCCCTGAATTTTGGTCCATCATAACTTTACTACTTCCTGCTAGTACGCTTTCCATGGTTTCAATGTAGAGACGTTTTTTGGTTATTTCAGGAGCCTTTTGATATTCAACTAATATTTTATTAAAACGTTCGGCCTCACCAGTTGCTTCAGCAACAATCTTGGACTTATAGGCCTCGGCTTCCTGTGAAACTCGAGCTGCCTGTCCACGAGCTGTAGGCACTACCGACTTGGAGTATGCTTCAGCCTGATTTTCTAAGGTCACCGCGTCTTGCGCAGCTTTCACCACATCATCAAACGCATCGCGCACCTGCAGTGGTGGCTTGGCATCTTGAATCTCGATTGATTCTATTTGCACACCTGACTGATAGCGATCTAAAATCGCCTGTAATAAAGTTTTAGTTGACGAATCGACCACGCCCCTGCCAGAGGTCATTAGCGAATCCATGGTAGTACCGCCTACCACCTCGCGAAGTGCACTTTCAGTCGCACTTCTGACCACTCGCTCTAATCCAACACTGTAATCTCGGTAGTAACCAACGTCTCCGACATTAAAAACAAGGTCTTCAAGAGATTTAATAGTGAATTGAACCGCCAACGTAACATCGACGATATTCTCGTCCATAGTCAACATCAGGGCTTCCTTCAACGCAGATTGGTCATTTCGATAACCTACCTCAACGGTGCGCACCTCTTGTGTATCGATGACGATTTTCTGCTCAATCGGCCAGGCGATAAACTGTAATCCAGCTTCGACAGTTTGCTTAAATTTTCCGAAGCGCAACTCAATACTTTGATTACCCTCATCTACTTGATAGAAAGACTGAGTTAACCAAAAAATACCGCCGCCTAACAATAGAATCAAAAACGGAGAAAACCCTCCCGAGCTGCTACCACCGGAACCCGGCTTACCGCCGCCACCGCCACCGCCAAAGCGTTTGCGGACAGAGTTAATGACTTCTTCGAGATCAGGGCTTTGATTACCGCGATTTCGGTTACCGCTTCCCCAGGGTTCTTTATTACCTGAGCCAGGTTCATTCCAAGGCATAATGTGTGTCTCCTAAAATAGACAAATTAGTTAATACGTATTAAATCAATGTGATTGTACGCTATGAATTGTATCAAAGATGCGATGTCAAATGGGTTCTATCGCGATAATGTCACTTTGTTTTTCGAGCCAGCCAAAATCAGCTGGCGATAATTCCAGCTCGAGACTAAAAGAGCCGTCATCAGCAATCGATTCTTGCTTAACAACGCTCTTCGAATACAAGTTTGCGCGTAGTTTACCGTTGCTCGCTGGTAGCTCAATCCTACATCGAGTATGCAGCAAAGACAGTCTTTGCGAGATGGCGCCCAACAACAAACCCACCCCCGACCCACTATGCGCCGACAACCATACTGCAGTGACGACACCAGAGCCTTCAGCATCCGGCAAAGAGCCTTCAGCCTTTAATAAAGGGCCTTCTGACAAAGAGTCATTGGCCCCACTGCGCTTAACTTTCGCACGACCATCGATCAAATCTATTTTGTTATAGACCATGATCGTCGGAATATCGGCTGCCTCTATCTCGACCAACACTTTGTTGACCTCGCTAATACATTTTTCACGACCACTACTGGCAACGTCAACGACGTGCAATAATAATTGCGCATTGCTTACTTCTTCTAATGTTGAGTGAAAAGCCTGCACAAGCGAGTGCGGTAAGTCTCGAATAAAACCTACTGTGTCAGATAGTATTGTGGTACCAAACTCATTCAATTCAACTCGCCGCATGGTGGTGTCTAATGTCGCAAACAACCGGTCCTCGACAAACACACCAGCACGCGTTATTCGGTTAAATAATGATGACTTTCCAGCATTGGTATAACCAACTAACGACACCGTAGGAACAGGTACTTTCGCTCTAGATTTACGACGTAGTTCGCGTTGCGAAGAAACCGTCGCTAGGCGTTTGTGCAAAACCTTGATGCGATGCCCAATTAACCTCCGATCGGTTTCTAGCTGCGTTTCACCAGGGCCTCTTAAGCCGATACCCCCCTTTTGTCTTTCCAGGTGAGTCCAACCACGAACCAGGCGGGTCGACAAGTGTTGTAGTTGAGCCAATTCGACTTGCAACTTACCTTCGTGACTAGTTGCACGTTGTGCAAAGATATCTAGGATTAAACCGGTTCTATCCAAGACCCGAATTTCCAGCGCTTGCTCAAGATTACGCTCTTGAATTGGTGAAATTGAATGATTCAAAATGACCAACTCAACACACAACTCCTTGGCAAGCTGTTTAATCTCCTCAACCTTACCTTTGCCAACAAAAGTAGCAGGGTCTGGGCGCCGCCGAAACGCTGTCATAGTATCCAAAACCTCAGCACCCGCAGACTCAGCTAATAACTGAATCTCTTCGAGTACTTCACGGTCTACTTGGCTTGAATTGCGTTGAAATACAATCAACGCTTTCGGATCAGATGAGATTTCGTTGAGTTCGAACAAATTTGAGTCTACTTGCGCACGTAAGCGCATACAAAGCTGGAAAAAACCTAAGGATTAAAACTAGATTCACAATAAGTTGATTATCGCATTATCTGCGCTAAGTAAACAACTTTAAGCCAAAGGTTAATGAGCTTCAGAAAATCGGGTCGCCAGTGAAACAAACGGCAAAGCAAGTCGCCGCCTGGATAACTCCAGCAATTAGATCTAATCAAGAATAAAATAGTTATTCTTGATTATCTTCAGGATCAATGTGTACCGCTTTTGAAGGTACCACCGTTGAAACCGCATGTTTGTAAATCATTTGATTCACAGTGTTTCTCAATACAATTACAAACTGGTCGAAAGACTCGACCTGTCCTTGCAACTTTATGCCATTTACCAAGTATATTGAAACTGGAATTCTTTCCTTTCTGAGTGCATTCAAGAATGGGTCCTGTAATGCAGTTCCTTTGTTCTGTGCCATTTTATTATTCTCCACCTCGGTTCTTAGCCAAGGCCTTTTATCAAGCCTATTAAAATAAGAGGTTATACCCTCTCATGGGTTTTGATTATATTATACAATTGTTAATCTTATCATACGTGATGTGCAATAAATGCGTTCAAGGGCTCAAAATTCTTCTGCTCTAAGCCAAAATCCACCCACCAAACAACATTTGATTGATTTCGCAACCAAGTCAACTGACGTTTTGCCAATTGTCGGGTCGCGGCGACACCTTTCAATCGAAGTTCGCTCTCAGCCTTGCGTCTTACAGACTTAGATGTAAGATCGCATTCCAAAAATTCAAGCATTTGTCGATAACCAATCATTCTCATGGCGGGTGCCTGTGGATCCACCCCGGCTTCTAACAAAGCCTCAACCTCCTGTTGTAGCCCTTGCTCCAACATTAGGTCAAAACGCTGCTCGATTCGCTGGTGTAGAAAAGATCGGTCAGAATATGTCAACGCAATCTTTAGCATCGGATTACTAATCGGCGGATTGCGCTTACGGTTATGTTCAGCGACCGTGATTCCAGATAGCATCACTATTTCCAAGGCTCGTTGAATCCGCTGGGTATCCATTGGATCTATTCGCTCGCCGCTTTGTGGGTCTAACTGGGTGAGACGCTGGTGCATCTGTTGCCATCCATGTTGCTCTGCCTGTGCATTTATTTCAGCCCGCAATTGAGCATTAGCTTGGGGCAAGTCAGACAAGCCTTTTTCCAGAGCCGAGTAATAGAAGTGGGTTCCTCCAACCAAAATGGGCACCTTACCGCGCGCGCAAATATCATCAATAAGAGCAGAAGCTTGAGCATAAAAATTCGCCACCGAGTAAGTATCACTGGGGTTTCGAATGTCGACTAAATGATGTGGGTACTGTGCTAAAAATGCTGGCTCCGGTTTGGCGGTACCAATATCCATACCACGGTACACCAAGGAAGAATCAACGCTAATTATCTCACCGTCAATATGTTCACTTATATACGCTGCTGCATCTGTCTTACCGGTCGCAGTGGTACCCATCAAACATATGACAGGTTTTACTTTATTGTCCACGCTTGAACCAACTATCCAGTTGACCCAAACTCATTGACACCCATGTGGGGCGGCCATGATTGCATTGCCCACTGCGTTCGGTAGTTTCCATATCACGTAATAATTGGTTCATTTCCGCTACTGAAAGCAAACGATTTGCACGCACTGATCCATGACATGCCATTGATGAAAGTAGCTCTTGAATGGTTTCTTCTATGCGACTACTGTGGTCATGGGC
>JBLHMH010000050.1:0-20219 GCA_047621785.1 Polaribacter sp.
AAATACGTTTTCAAAACCATCATCACCGTAATACGGATCAGGCACTATGCGTTGCTCAGTCATGCCTGCCTGAGTAGCATAATCCAAAAACAAAGCAATCTCTGCGGTGTGATTATCAGGCGCATAGGCATTTATCAATTGTAGATTATCTTCATCCATGGCTAGAATATAATTAAACTCATGAAAGTCGTTGACAGAAATTTTCTGAGCACGGATGAACTCCATATCGATGTTTTTTCTACGCGCTAGTTCGCGCGAACGTGGGTCTGATTTTTCGCCGACGTGGTATTCATGTGTGCCCGAGGACTGCACGCTAATCTGTTGATTTAAACCTCGGGAGTCTAATAAATTTTGCATCACAGCGTGAGCAGTCGGCGATCGACAAATATTGCCCATACACACAAACATTATTTTTGTTTTATTTGCGCTACTTGACATGGTTAGTCCTTGCGTTGATCAACTTCATTTGACCAATGTGCAAGCAACTCTCGAGCAACCACTAAATCTTCAGCTGTGTCGACACCCACCCCAGCGTGGTAATCAATGCAATGTACCATAATGCTTTCGCCGTTATCCATGACGCGCAATTGCTCAAGGCTTTCAGCGATCTCTAATTTACTCGCGGTTAGACTATGGTAGCGCTTTAAAAACTCTGCGCGATACGCATAAATCCCTATATGGTGCCAGGCATCGGCTCCAATCTCGTTGGTAACCTTAGAATACGGAATTGGTGAACGTGAAAAATACAGTGCGCGACCCGATTGATCAAACACCACTTTAACAACATTGGGATTATTGAAATCAGCGACGGTCTTTATTTTATGCGCAGCGGTAGACATCACGGCGTGTGGCGCTTGAGCCAAACTGGCCGCTACTTCGTTGATCAATCTTGCTGGGATAGCGGGCTCATCGCCTTGCACGTTGACAATGATTTCATCGTCAACAATAGCAAGTTTGTTAACTACTTCGGCTAAGCGATCGCTCCCCGAAATATGATCTTCGCGGGTCAGGCATACTTCACATTTGCTGCTAATCAATGCATCGGCAATACGCTGGTCATCAGTAGCAACGATTACTCTAGACGCACTTGATTCGTTTGCACGATCAACCACATGTGCAATCAACGGTTTTCCGCCAATGCCGGCTAGGGCCTTAGCTGGCAGTCGTGTTGACGCGTAGCGTGAAGGTATTATGACGGTGAATTTCATAGCGTATGGGTAGTAAGCCTAAAACAAAGAGCCTTAGTCTAAATCCAATTCGCGTGCTTGATCTTCTAACAAAACGGGTATCCCGTCTTGTACTGGATAGGCTAGCTTGGCCGACTTGGAAATCAATTCATTGTTTTCCTTATCAAACGTGAGCGGCCCCTTGGTGACCGGACAGACAAGTATTTCGAGTAGTTTGGGATCGAGCATGGTCAAATTTTGTTTACTGGTTGATGGATGCGTTCTAGCAACACCTTAAAGCGCCGCGAGAACTCCTTACTTATATTAACATCGACCGGCAGATACCAGAGACTATTGTTGTTAAATTCTTGACACTTAACAGCATCTTTCTGGGTCATCACAATAGGCAAATCATCCGAAAATTCGAAATCGCTGGCAACGAATGCATGGTGGTCTTCAAATGCATGTTCGATAATATTCCAGCCCAATTGACGGCAGGTATCAAAGAATCGCTGCGGATTACCAATTCCAGCAACCGCGTGGACCCCATTGTTCGCATCAAAGCTAGTTGTATTGCTACTGCTCACGGCTTGAACTGTCTGTGGCACCAGGTTCATAGAATAAGGCATGTCGGTCAAGCTAGCGGCGCTGACATGATGTACCAGCAAGTCAAAGTGATTCAATTTTGACTGGGGTTCACGATAAGGCCCAGCGGGCAGTAAATGAGTGTTGTCTTGTTGGCTGGTTGCATCGTGCAGGCAAATTTCAATATCTCGCTGTAGCTCAAAATGCTGTAAGCCATCATCGCTAATCACAATATTGATATCAAAATTTTGTAAAAGCAATTCGATGTCGTCACGCCTATTAGGACCGATCACCATAGGCACATTGGTACGTTGAACAATCATTGCCGGTTCATCACCGCAAATAGAAACTGCTGTATCAGCATCTACGCTCACGGGGTAACTGGACGATTCACCCGCGTAACCTCGACTAATCACGCCGGGCCGATAGCCATACTCTCGCAGCAACCCAATCAAATAGACAACTAAAGGGGTTTTACCAGTACCACCTACGGTAATATTACCCACGACCACTACCGGCACTGGCGCGTGATATGAGTTAGCTAAGCCTATTTGATAGCTGGTTTTCTTGAGAAAGAAAAGGCCTCGATACAATAGCGAAAATGGCCACAAAGCAATCGTCAAACCATCGGCTTTACGCCAGCTCTTTAACAGACGCCGTTGTAGAGTCTGGTGCAAGCTTTGTTGTTGGGTCATCGCCTTAAGAATGAAAAACCACGCTGCACTTTTTTCGATTGCGCACGATGCAACTCAGAATAGTGACCGCCTTTTTTAAGCAATTGACGATGCGATCCTTGTTCTACGATCATGCCTTTGTCTAAAACTATAATACTATCAGCGCTTTCTATGGTTGTTAGACGATGCGCAATCACCAACGATGTACGGCCTTTCATTAAGGTTTCTAGGGCGTCCTGCACATAGCGTTCTGACTTGTTATCCAGCGCCGATGTTGCTTCATCCAAAATTAAAATAGGCGCGTTTTTATAGATTGCCCTAGCTATAGCGATTCGCTGTCTTTGTCCACCCGACAGACGCAAGCCGTGCTCACCAACCACCGTGTCGAGACCTTGTGTAAGTTCGTTTAAGAACTCATCAACGTGAGCAGCTTCAATTGCCGCTTGCAAGCGGTCTTCATCATAGTAATCCATCATGCCATACATGATGTTGCGACCAATGGTGTCATCAAACAAGGTGGTTTCCTGACTCACCAATGAGAACTGGTCGCGTAGGTCGCGCAGCACAACATCGTTGATATTCATGCCGTCCAACGTTATTTGGCCTTCCTGTGGCGCGTAGAACCTAAGAATTAAGGACGTTATCGTCGATTTTCCACTTCCGGAGGAACCTACCAGGGCTACTCGTTTACCAGGCTCAATCTCAAATGAAATGTTTTTTAGTACGCTATGCTCATCGTCTCTTCCGTAATTGAAACTTACATTCTCAAATTTAAGATGACCACCAGTTGCGTGTAGATTCATGGAGCCGGCATCAACTTCAGGCTCAGCATCAATTACTGAAAACACACTATTCGCCGCAGTCACGCCTATCTGTACTTTCTCATTTACTTTTGCTAGACGCTTTAGCGGGCTGGTTAGCATCATCAATGCGGCAAAATAACTCATAAATTGACCTGCAGACTCAGGGCCAACTCGTAAATAATTGAGGTAGATATGCAAGATCACTGCAATTGCAGGCGCAATCGCCAACAACGTAATAGGAACTACTCCGGCAGACACCCGAGCGCGTTTTAAGTTCTGCTTCAGATTAAATGTATTGGCTTTTGTGAAGTTTTCAAGTTCTTGGCGCTGCCCGCCATACACTTTGATTACTTTCTGCCCGATGGATGCTTCTTTGACAGTATCTGCGATACCGCCCATCGAATCTTGTATCTCTTTACTAGTACGCCTGAAACGATCATTTGAGTAACGAGTAATTGCAAATAAAACGGGAATAGCCAACATAAAGATTAAGGTTAACCGCCAATCGGTATAAACCATCATGCTTACCAAAGCCAATGCCAAGACACTGTCTTTGAATAAGATGGTTAAGGTATCGGTGGTTGCTACCGCTGCAGTTTCGGCATCGTATATCAGTTTTGATACATTCTTGGCTGAGGAGTTATCGTCAAAATAAGTAGTAGGTAAGGTTATCAATCTGGCAAACACATCTTGCCGAATGCCGTAGATAACATAACGTCCAAGCCTAGCCATAAAGTAATTAGCAAAATACCCAACTACTGATCGAAGGGTCATTAAACCCATGACAATGATCGCCATCCATTTAACGTGCCAAGGCTCGGCATTTACAAATCCATTATTAATAATGGGCTTAATCATGTAGGCAAAAGATGCCTCGGTAAGCGCAGTGAAAACCATAAACCCAATAGCAAATCCCAACACGGCTTTGTGCTCAAAAAGATAGCGCTGTAAGCGCTTAAATACAGCACGGCTATCGAACAGCGCTTGCTTGTCAGTTTTTTTTCCGCTCATCTTGCGTTTGGAATAGGGTGATGGAGTAAGTTAATTTGTAAGCTGAACAAGCTGACAATATCCTAGTTAGTGACTTGCTTGGTCGCAAATGTAATGTTACTTAGGCCTAACTGTTGCGCGACATCGAGTACTTTAATGACCGCGTCATGAGTCGCCTTCTTGTCGGCTCTAATGATCAATAAGAGGTTTTCGTTCTGGCTATATTCGGACAAAGCCTTCATCAAGGTTTCTCGATTAGAATTTATTAACGCTCGAGCTTCGCCGCCCTGCTCTGGAACAATCGCGTACTGTGAAGCTGCACCCACCAAGACTTCGATGCTGGCAGGTTGCTGCGCGAGCTTTTCGCCAGTGGCCTCAGGAAGATTAATCTTTAATGTCGTTTCCTTAGAAAAGGTGGTGGAAATCATAAAAAATATTAATAGCAAAAACACCACGTCAATCAATGGGGTTAGTTCAATTGCGGTCTCATCCGCCTGTTGATTAGCAACGAAGTTCATTTTTTAACAATATTTTGAGTTAGCTTCATGTTTTTGTAAGCGTCCACCAAAGCTAAGGCATTCTCCTCTAAGAGTACTGTCAATTCATTAATACGACTTCGAAAATAACGATAGAACATCAAACATGGTATGCCGACCGATAATCCAGCGGCAGTGGTAATCAACGCCTCTGATATACCACCCGATAAGACTGTTGGGTCACCTACTCCGACTGCTGTGATCGCAGTAAAGACTTTAATCATTCCGATTACGGTACCCAATAATCCGATCAGTGGGGTGATCGATGCGATGGTACCAAGCGTATTTAAATAACGCCCCAAATTGTGCACGGCTAGCTTACCGGCTTCTTCCAAAGCTTCCTTAATATCTTCCTTGCCATGGCTAATATTGGACAAGCCAGCGGCCAACACGGACCCTAGGGGGGAATGCTTACCAATTACCGCAATTCGCTCAGCCGTGACCTTGTTGCTATTCAGCATATCGATAACCTGAGCACCAAAGTTTTCTGGCACGACTTTGGCTTTGCGTAAGGCCACCATACGCTCAAAGATGATGGTCAACGCAATCACCGAGCAGAGTAAAATAATCCACATGAGCGGGCCACCCGCTCTAAATAATTCAAACATGCCGTACCTGTATTTTTTTATTGTCGGTTCGCTGGTAATCAGAGTAGCTTTTAATTAAAGCTATTTACTATGATTTGCCACGAATAATATAATTTCGGACTGATCAGAGCGCTAGAGATGATTCTTTAATTACTACGTATTAGCTATTATTTCGCTATAGAACGTGTGTGGGCATCGCGTGCTTAGATAATACGTTAAACACCAATTCCTTAAACTAATAGGGTATTAGTATCGGCTAGAGTCTATCAAACTATGTTGGCTAATTGGGCTTTTTTTCGCGATGCCAGAAGCATTGATTAGCTGCACGAAAGGCGGTGTATGACCATTGCTTTTTATTAATATTAAGCAATACCGAGCCATTTTCGATCGTAGACAACAATTCAATTCCCCTGGAACTAAAACGGCTAACGACATTTGGATGTGGATGACCGTAATGATTTCGATATCCTGCCGCAATTAAACCCAGCTTGGGCTGCACAGCGTCGATAAAACCGGGAGTAGAAGAGCTGCTACTGCCATGGTGTGGCACTAATAGAAAGTCCGATTTTAGCGGCTGTTTAGAATTCAGTAAAAAGCGCTCTATTGGTTTTTCTATATCGCCCGTTATCAGAGCACTATAAGAACCATTGTCAATCCTCAACACACAAGAATTATTATTGCTGCCTTGGGGAGCACCTCGGTCAGGACTGACAATACTAAACTCTACTCCAGACGTAGACCAAGCTTGTCCGGCCTGACAGGCATCCGCACTCGGTATTTTGTCAACTCGACTGGTCAGAATTTGGGAGATATCAAATGCCTTTTGTAAGGCGTCTAAGCCACCAATATGATCATTGTCTGCATGACTGATAATAAGATGGTCAATCTTGCTAACACCACGCCGGCGTAAATAAGGTATCAGCACCGCTTGAGCTGCGTTAAACCCAGACGGATAAGCGGGCCCTGTGTCGTATACCAACACATAATCCTTAGCTTCAATTGCCATCGATAAGCCCTGCCCCACATCCAGTAAGACAATCCTTAGTTCGCTCTCAGTAAAGGAATTATGCTGCCCTAGATAGATAGCCAAAGCGGTTATTAAAGCCAAAAAGTGTTTGCCCCGCCAACCACTGAGGTATGCCAGCATGGCAAGCAGTATTAACAGCAAGCAAAATATTGGAAGGCCCGGCGGGAAGAAGCTTGCGAACGATAGTTGGCTTAGCCAATACAGGCCATTAGAGAGCGCCTCCAAAAACCAAGCGACCAGCTCCAATAAATAAGCATTGGCTGAACTTAGCCCCACTTGATCCAACACCAAGGCAATCAATACTAGGGGAATCACCGCTAGACAGAACATTGGCACCATCAACAAATTGACAATAGGCGAAACAATTGATACTTGCCCAAAGAACAAAGTCGTCATGGGCAGCATTCCTAACCACAGCATAGGTTGCAAACGCAGCAATGTAATAGAATCACGATATTGCAAGACCGCAGCTATCACCATGACGGCGCCGCAGGAAAGCCAAAACCCGATATCGAGTATTGAAAACGGATCAATGACTAGCAAAGCGACCATCGCTAACAATAAGACCTTCAACAAAGAGACGTCTCTGGCAAAAAATCGGCAGACTACGAACACGCACAACATGGTCAACGCGCGTTCGGTAGAAACCGCGAAACCCGCAAGCGCGGAATAAGTCAACGCGCCTATAAGACTCGGAATTAGCACTATTTGTTGACGGGGCCAATAATCGAAAACCCACGCAATGGGCCGCAGAAAATATTGCAGCAGCCAAGCTATTGCCAAAAACACCAGGCCTACGTGTAAGCCTGAAATGGCCATCAGGTGACTTACTCCGGTTCTCTGAAAACTAGTCTTTTGCTGCTGGCTCAATAGTGACTTATCGCCAATCATTAGAGCCACTATAATGCCCTTACCCTGAGGATAATCGGCTAGTTGTTCATTTAACTGGTTTCGAATTTTGGATCGAAAATCATCAATCGAAAAACGGCTCTTTGCAAGAAATAAATTGGGCTGCTTTATACGTACGTAACCTCGCGCCACTATTTGGTGTCGAAATAGGTACTTCTCAAAATCAAATGCTCCCCAACTGGCGAAGCCATGCGGATTCTTGATGCGCACAATTAGCTGCCAACGTTGATTTGGTAAGATTTCTATGGGACAGCGATAACAGCTGAGCTGCACAAGCTGGCCATTTAGAGCTTGTGACAGCGCCTTGGAAATCAACCAACTAGATTTACCTTGCACCTCCTCCGCCATTTGATAAGCATGCTCTACCCTGAACAGGAACTTGCTCCTTAGGTGATTCGAATCTGGCAAATCTACGACTTGTCCGACTAATTGAATGTTTTTGCTTTCTAGAGTTGATGGCAGTGTCTTCTGAAAATGACGGTCGAATATCCACGTCGAATAACAAAATGCTAATATTAATATTATCAGCGGCCACCAGATCGAATTTCTAATAGCCAGCAAGGATAACAAGAGCGCTACAAGCAACAGACCGAGTAGTCCCGGTTGAGGGACGAGTTCGTGTAACAGCAGCGTGCCACAACAACCCAACACAAACGCCAGCAGGCTCCCCAGCGAAGATCTAAGCAGTTTGCTTAAGGCCGACAAGTAACCTGCTTGGTGCTTATCAATAGAAAAAAAGACGAGACTCTCCTTAGTAAACCTTTCTTTAACAAATACGGCAGAGGTTTGTTGCTGTTGGCTTAGAACCATCGACCAAGTAAGACCACTATTAACTTAATAGCGCTAATCCCTAGCGTCTGACAGCTTAATTCTCCATTACCGACAATCCTGTGTCCTTAATAAACCAATATCCTAAGACGATCACCATACATCATTGCAATTGTGTCAGCAAACCCGAAACAATCACATCGAACAGCGTATACTCAAAATTATTCAGCGTTAGAGAAAGTAGTAGTCCATCTAGGACGTTATAGGAATGTTTTTTTGAAATTATTCACCAACCTTCGTAAGTATTTACCAACCCCATCTGAGGTAGATCAATATAGGTACATCCATATATTTGGCGACACCCTTAAACAAGCTGAGTTGTGGGCGTTTAATCGCAATACAGTCTCAAAAGGAATTGCCATCGGACTTTTCTGCTCATTCTTGCCGATGCCGTTTGAAATGATACCAGCAGTGTTCATCGCCGCCATGATAGGCGGAAATATTCCTTTTGCAGTCGCTGGTGTATGGATTTCTAATCCGCTCACGTGGCTACCAATGTACACCCCATGCTATCTATTAGGTGCGAAAATAATCGGGGTCCAGCCAATACCACTGCACCATATAGGCATTTTACAAGTTGGCTGGCATTACGTTGCACTTTGGCTGGGTTGCTTGATCGTGGGCACCTCCCTTGCAGTGATCGCTCACTTTACGGTTAATGCTCTATGGCGCGCGCATATTATTAGCCTCTGGCAAAAGCGAGGCACCCTTAGGCGTAGCAAGCATATGACATCTCGAACACCAACAACAGACAAGCCAAACAATCTAAATAAATAGCTTACTCAGAGCTAACCGCAACATCCTTCACAACACCGATAACAGGCTTAAACTCGATTTCATCGCGCTGATGTAGGTCGTAAAACCTAAGGATATCGGTAAATATCTGAACCCGCTCCACGTAGTGTTGAGCCTGAACACCTTGAGCAAAAGGAGCGCCATACAAGTTAGGCAACAAATTGCTTATGGTCTTCCACTTGGTTCGGTCCAAACCCAATTCACGGGCCTTTTTATAAGCATTCAGTACGTGCCTGTATCCAACATTATAAGCACCAACGGCAAACCAAGTTCGTTCCGGCTCCTTTATTTTCTTTGGTAGTCTGGCTCTTAATTGATTAATGTAGGCAGCAGCAGCATCGATACTCTGCGTCATATCCAGTCGATCATCAACCCCTAGTGCTCTCGCGGTTGACTCGGTTAATTGCATAATACCCCTAACCCCAGTCGGAGAGCGTGCTGAGTTAGACCATTTTGATTCCTGATAAGAAACCGCCGCTAATAAAGGCCAATCGATCCTTCCCCTACGTGCGGCCTTACGAAATGCGAATTCAAATTTCGGTAATACCTTGTCTATTTTTTTGTGGATGGATAAAGCATCATAGGTAGTAATTTTTTTCGGCAATGCAAAATAGGATTTAGCCAAGTTATTAGGTACGTCATCAGCGACCGACTCTTGCAAAAATTCATTCAGAAGATTCAATAAGCCTACATCGTGAACCCGCGGCAGAACCCACACCAAATCTACTCGATTGGGCAGAATAAAACTGCGATTAAGGTTTGGAAGATAATGCTTAGCATTGTTTGCACGGTAATTAGTTGTGATCGCGAATCGTTCTGTGCCACTTGCTACGGCGCTTAATAGCTCATATTCAGAACGATGGTCATCAATTAAATTTAACTCATCAAAGCCTTCGATTCCGTAATATCGGGCAGATGCTTTTACCCCCTGCAAACTTAACTCTTCTAAATTCTCAGGTTTGTCCGAACCACGCTTATAAACCACAGTGGTTTTAGCTTGATACCAAGGAATTGTTGGCATCCCGACACGCTTTACATAATTATTACTTAGTATTCCACCAACCGCGACGTCGCCCGCGCCACCATCAAGCAGAGAGAATAATTCAGCGAACGGAACAATCTCTAGTTCTAACTTTAAATCATTCTGATCAGCGAAACGAGACAACATTTCATACTCAAAGCCATAATGTTGCTTATTAAAAATATACTGCGAATCAGGGTCGTCAGAAATAAGTACGCGCATAACACCGCTGCTCTGGATCTCAAGCAAAGACTGCGACTGAGGACGTACATAATACTGGACGGCTGCAAGTAAAATTAAAAATGAAATCACAATTAATTCGAGGTGTTTAGCTGAAAAACGAATTAGCTGATAGAAAACCTTACTCGGCAACTTCAATATATTAATTTTTAATCGGCTATTCTGCATACGGTCAGGATAACGATTCAATCAAGTTCTCGCAATAAGCAATTGAACCCAATGCCAATCTGGTTTATTCTGCGCGCGGATTATGAGTTTGGAGAGATGGCTGAGTGGTTGAAGGCGCACGCCTGGAAAGTGTGTATACGTTTATAGCGTATCCAGGGTTCGAATCCCTGTCTCTCCGCCAAATATAAAAAAGCCCCTTTTTGGGGCTTTTTTATATTTAGCAGAGATCCAGGTAGATCGAGAACCCTACCGTTCGACAAAATCATCTGGAATGATTTTGAACGGCCAAAGACCGCCCCGAAGGGGGGAGGCGCATGGATGCGTCGAATAATCCCGGCACACATACTAATTCAAGCAAAGTGCATCTAAGGGGCTTTTTTATATTTAGCAGAGATCCAGGTAGGTCGAGATGTAGTGGTCTAATGATCTTGGACACCAACTTATCTGCAACAAACTTGAACTCCCATAGGGAGTTCATTGCATTCCTTTGCGCCGCTAGGTGAAATTCAAGCTTCTAAACTTAAATTTCACCCATCCTGATATCCGCAGTCTTGAGGTGCGTTGTGACTCTCGCATCGACACCTCAATGCAATACCCTAGCCCTTAGCTAATTCCAAATTACGCTTCTCCGCCGCTACCCAATCTCTAGGCAATACTTTGGAGACAACCAAAAAGCTAATGATTGAAGGAACAAACATGCAACAGGTAACCGTCATTGCATAACGCATTGCCTCTAATTCACCATTACTTTCTTTAAACACATCAATCAACCAACCCGCGAATGTGGGCCCACCGCCGAGAGCAATCATGTTCAAAATAAAGAAGAACAAGGCGGTCGACATTGCGCGCATATTAATTGGCGCTAGGGTCTGAGCAATTGCAAAACTTGGGCCTAAATAGATGCCAAGAAAGAACAGAAAGAATGTCGTAAAACCAAGATGTACCCATACTGTATCAACCCAAAAACTCATTATGCCAAGCGGTAGGCAGATCGCTACCGCTATGGCTGGCAACCAACCGTATGCGCGAATAGTCTTGATTCCCCATTTATCGGCTAGCTTGGCGCCTAAGAAGGCACCTCCAGCATAAGTTGTCCCGTTAATAATGCCTAACACAATCACCAAAGTTTGAAAGTCAAAACTAGGGTCGAGTAGCCGTAAGTATTTTGTTTGAAATGCTGAAAACGCGTACGAAACGAATGAGCCGAAGGCTATTCCGAAACACATTGCCCACCACGCTGGAATTCTAAGAAGGCTTTTTAACGACTCCTTGAAAGGTGGCTGGATAATGTCGGCATGGTTATCAAATTCCATTGCGCCGCGCTTCGGTTCACGTAGCACTAACTTAACCACCACAGCTAGCGCTATACCAGTAAGCCCTAAGAAGATAAAGATGCGTCTCCAATCGACATCTGCGTCGCCAGATCCCATGAGTGATGCAGTCGCAAAATAAGCCGCCATGATACCCAAGGGTATGCCCATCGAATAAACACCCAAGGCACCAGCACGCTCTTCCTTTGCGTACAAATCGGAGATGATTGAATGCGATGGTGGGCTACCACCCGCTTCGCCTATACCAACCCCCATACGGGCCAAGCCAATTTGCCAAAAATTTCCAGCGAGACCGGTCAATGCGGTAAAACCACTCCACATTGCGAGTGCGATGGCAAGGATGTTGACCCGGTTATATCTGTCTGCCATCCACGCGATGGGAATAGCAACGATTGTGTAAAAGGTAGCGAAAGCTAAGCCTATTAGAAGTCCTAACTCAGTGTTTGTCAGACCCAAGTCTTTCTGGATAAATGGAGCAAGAATGCCCACTATTTGTCGATCGATAAAATTAAAACCGTAAACTACGGTGAGCAGTACTAAAACAAAGGTGCGATAACTTTTGCTCGGCGTTATTCTATCTGACATTCAATTCTCTAAAGTTCTCACTCCCTTGATTAGCACTTTATAAATGCGGGAGTATTTATAGTTTGAAAATGCAGTATACCCACAAGTTATGATTTTGAAAAAGAATAATTTTGACTTAAGAAACGAAAGTATTTATTGCCAATAAATCAGCAGCTGACTTTGTCAGATTGGCGTCTAACTAACCATTTCACAAAGCTAATTGCGCATTATTTAATCGTCGACCAATTCCTTTTTGCGTAAGGCCGCTACATAGAAACCATCTGTACCACTTAAGCTTGGAAATAATCTAAGCTGATGCTTTTGACTGTCTATTCTGTCTAAGTTTTGGGTCAAGGTTTCAGGTAACTCAAGCTCTCCTAGCTCGAATTGTGGATTAGAATTTAGAAACTCATTTATTTGATCTTCGTTTTCCTCTGTTAACAGCGAACAGGTAGCATAGAAAATTTGGCCACCTGGTTTTATCATGCGACTTGCGCTTTGCAATATCGACTGCTGCAGGGCTTTTAAATTTTCAAGGTTTTCTGGCTGCAGATTCCATCGACTATCGGGACTGCGCCGCCAAGTGCCGGTTCCAGTGCAGGGTGCGTCAATTAACACGACATCTGCAATGTTCCGATGCTTCTTAACCCATTTATCGTTTTCTGAGCTGAGTAAGTGTATACGCACATTATGCGCACCTGCCCTTTTTGTGCGTTTAGCCAATTGTTCTAAGCGTTTTGAATGTACGTCACAGGCATAAATGGTGCCTTTGTTTTCCATCATCGCAGCCATCGCGAGAGTCTTACCCCCTGCTCCCGCGCAAAAATCGACGACCTTGTCTCCTGGCTTTACTTGACTAACTAAAGCCAGAACTTGCGAGCCAGTATCTTGCACTTCAAACCAGCCCTTCTTAAACGCATCCAGGCCAAACAAAGCTACCCTCTGGTTGAATCTCAGCCCCCACGGGGACAGTCCAGATGTTTCAGCCTTATAGCCTACTTCTTGCATCATTTGCTGCGTTTGGGCTACGCTACTTTTTAATAGGTTAACCCGAATGTCGGTTTGCGCTCGTTGATTTGCGGCCTGCATTTCCTGTGTGTATCGGTCTCCCAATGCAGCCTCTAATCGCGGCGCGATCCATTCCGGCACGTTCAACTGAACATGACTGGGTGCTTGCTCGAGATCTGCCAAGTCTATTGCCTGTAGTTTTTCAAAAACTGGCTTCGGGAATGCGCGAGGATGATACTTCTCCCCGGTATACATATCACTTAAGCTTTGCTCTTGCTCGCGCAATAAAAGCGCCAATAAGAACCGGCTGTCTATTACAAGCTCAGCCTCTTCAAGCAGATATTGGTAGCTCAGTTTTTTGCGTAGTACGCCATAGACATACTCAGATATAGCGGCTTTGTCCTTTGAACCGATATAACGATTGTTGCGAAAATACTGAGCCATTACGCGATCTGCTGGGTATCGCGTTTGGCTAATTTCATCCAACAACTCAATGCTGGCTTGTACTTGGGCTGGGGGTCTCATGAGTATAGATCTTAATATCTTGCAAAACGAAAATGAAAAATTGAGAGCAACTATAACAGCTAATAATGACCACGTGGTGTCGTGATAACTGGCATGTTTCAATTAATTTAATTAAATAATTGATAAATACTTGAAATTCTCTCGACCAATACTAAATATTGTTTGTCGAAGTCTCTATGAGATTCGGCTCAACCGGATCTTGGAAATGACAGTCGTCATATCCAGATCTTAAGTAATTTATTGCTCATTTAGAGAATAAACCGGAGAAATACCATGAACAGAATTGACCTTACCCCATTATATCGCAACAGCGTTGGCTATGACCGTTTTGGCACTTTATTAGATGCCGCATTCCAAACGGAAAAAACAGCCGCTGGCTATCCTCCGTACAACATTGAAGTTGTCGACGAGAATAACTACGCCGTTACTATTGCTGTTGCAGGCTTCAAACAGTCTGAATTAGACATCCAAGTTGAGAACGGCGTATTAACCGTTCGCGGGAAAAAACAGGCAGCGCCTGAATCAACCTTCTTGCATCAAGGTATTGCGACTCGGTCATTTGAACGAAAATTCAACTTGGCAGATTACATTGAGATAACCAATGCTAATTTACAAGACGGGCTATTGACCTTGAGCTTGATTAAAGAAATACCTGAAGCAATGAAGCCAAAAACAATCAGCATTAATAGTTCAGTTGCTAAAGCGATAGATCACGCAGACAAAGCTGCGTAGCTAAAGCTCACCACTAATCACTTGGAGCAGCCATTGACAATGTTGAATGGCACCAAGAATTGATTAACAGCCTTAATTATTAAAAGAGATTTTTCAATCGCACAAATTAAAATGCCCCGAAATATCGGGGCATTTTTTTACTTATCTGTTTAAATACGCAACACTAGGCCTTGCTACTAACCCAATGCTTCTCGCACTTGTTGATGCTGCTGGCGTAATTTCTCTGGCAGTCGATCACCAAAACTATTCAGGTAATCGCCAAACTCATCCATTTCCTGACGCCATTGGTCATCATTAATCGAAATTAAGGATTCCCATACTTGCGGATCAATATTGAGATCGGCGACATCTAAGCCGTCTTCTTCAGGCAAGTAACCAATAGCCGTTTCTTTTGCACCAACTTTATTCTCACAACGCTTAATAATCCACTGTAAAACACGTAGATTTTCACCGAAACCTGGCCACAAAAAGCCGCCCTCTTCGTTTTGTCGAAACCAATTCACATGGAAGATCTTCGGCAGAGTTTCGGTTCGTTCAGCGAAACTCAACCAATGTGACCAGTAGTCTGCAAAGTTATAACCACAAAAGGGTTTCATTGCCATTGGGTCACGTCGAACAACGCCTACTTGACCAGTGGCAGCTGCAGTTGTTTCAGAGGCAACGCCGGCACCAATAAGCACGCCATGCTCCCAAGATTTAGCTTGATACACCAAAGGCGCTAACTCACGTCGACGGCCACCAAACACAATAGCCGAAATTGGCACACCAAGAGGCGCTTCAGCGAGGCTAGAGTAGGCTCTGTTTTCCACTGCTGACACAGTGAATCTTGAATTTGGGTGAGCGGCAGGCCCGGTCTCCTTGGAATAACTATCGCCCTTCCAGTTAGTTGACGGTTCACCGACTTTTTTATTTTCCCACCAGGGCTGATTATCTTCTGTCGTACCAACATTGGTGAATATCGTATTCTGCTGAATCATGTCGTAGGCATTGAGATTGGTTTTTTGGTTGGTGCCCGGCACGACTCCAAAATAACCTGCCTCTGGATTGATTGCACGCAATTGGCCTTCTTCATCCAAATGCAACCAAGCTATATCATCACCCAGTGTCCATATTTTCCAGTCGGCGTATTTATCGGGCGGAATCAACATTGCCAAATTGGTTTTTCCACAGGCAGATGGAAATGCTGCCGCAATATAATGAGTCTCTCCTTCTGGACTCTCTAATCCTAGAATTAACATGTGTTCGGCTAACCAACCTTCTTGACGCCCCTGCCAACTAGCGATGCGTAGTGCGTGACACTTTTTACCCAACAACGCATTACCGCCATAACCAGAGCCAAAACTCATAATGCTAAGCTCTTCTGGAAAGTGCATGATAAAGCGACGATCGGGATCTAGCTCGCCGGTCGAATGTAAGCCTTTTACGAAAACGCCTTCGTTCTCAATTCTAGCGAGTGCTGCACTGCCCATACGGGTCATCAATTTCATATTGATAACTACATAAAGGCTATCGGTGATTTCGACACCACAGCGTGAAAATGGCGAAGCCACTGGCCCCATACAATATGGAATTACATACATGGTGCGACCTTGCATGCAACCAGCGTACAGATTATTCATCTTTTGTTTGGCGTCTGTAACGGGCATCCAATTATTATTCTTCCCGGCGTCCTCTTTCTCCTGCGTACAGATGAAAGTCAGATGCTCAACCCGCGCTACGTCTTGTGGGTCAGACAGATGTAAATAACAATCCGGATGAGTTTCCTGGTTGAGGCCCGTTAAAGTACCGTCTGCCAGCATTTGGTCGACCATGCGCTGATACTCCAGCTCACTACCATCGCACCATACAATGGATTGAGGTTGAGTGAGTTCAGCGACGTCAGACACCCATGCTGCTAATTCTTGATTTTTCGTGGTCATAATCAGCGTCTTAAGTGTTAAGTTTTTTTTTGACACTTGCAATGCTTGCAACATCTAATCTGGCTATCTGCGTAGCTAACAATTAGGACTGAAACACCGCATTTATGTCTATTTTTGTGGCATGCATTCTAACAATGACCATGGCGAATTCAAAGGGGACAATGTGAATTGACACCATTCATTAGACTTATCCACGAGTTAGCTCTAAAGGAACTCCGAAAAAGTCATCTAACAGCAAGGCGATGGAGTTTGAGTTGGAGAGAGTTTTCGCTCGCTCAGCCCCTGCTAGGTATCCTAAGCCGCTGCCCTACCCGAATGGTGGAGGAGCGACGTAAGCGATTTGCATCCAATAAGTCACTACATGCAACACCATAATTTTTCGCTATACCACACGCGGTTTGTCCACTGCGAACCCTATGCCATGCATCGGCAGCAGACACTACTACCTTCTGACCGATTTGCAGAACACTGGTTTTCTTTAGACCGTTGATGGCCAAAAACTCAGAGCACTTCATATTACTCCTCTCAGCAATTCTACAAGCAGTATCACCGCGGCTGACGCGATATGTTTGTGACGAACCAGAACTGCTAATACTCGAGGAGTTCCCGACTGCGAGGTTGCCCGCTATTTGCCCTGTTGACGAAGAGCCCGAAGCAACGCTGATTCCTCCGTTTTTAGTCGGCACTTTAAGTTTTTGACCTATATAAATTGTCGCCTTGGTATTTAGTCGATTAAGTTTTCTCAGTGCATTGCAAGAAGCCCTGTGCTGGCGAGCTATTCCACAAGCCGTCTGTCCACTGCGGACTCGATGAATTAAAAATCCTGGTGTCTCGGTCTCAAGCGGCAACTCTTGCATTGCGGCTATCCCTTGATCCCAGCTTGCTTCTTTATATGGCAACTTTAATTTGAAACTTTTTGGTACTAAGGCTTTATCATTCCATACTACTTTTCGTAGAGAGGGGTTTAGTTTTTTCAACAAATCTCTGTCAATCGATAACTCCTTAGATATGCGCGCAATGGACGTGGCTCGGGGCAGAGACACGGTATTGAACGAATAGATTCTCTCGAAGGAGCTGGTTTTCACCGGCGTAAAAAACTGGTCTGCGTTCTTAGCAACATGCCTTGCTGCTAGGAAGCTCGCGTAAAAATTTTTGACTGCCGTTTGAAAGTTCGGCGACTTATATTCGCGCAGTAGCCGCTCATAATTCAAGCCAACTTGCCTTACTGCACGTTGCATACCCCTCACTCCATAATTATAGGAAGTGATCACGAATGGATTTAGATCTTTAGCTGTAACTGCATAGCCGTTTTCAAACGCTGCTTCACTGAGTTTATTCACGCTATTGCGAAAATATTTAGCAGCAGCGTAGGTTGCTCTGGTCGGATCATAGCGGTCATCAACCGCATAGTTAACGGTTAACCCTAAGTTCCGACCTGTATCGGGCATGATCTGCCATAAACCCGCAGCCCCTACGTGGGATAAAGCTTGAGGATTGAATGCCGATTCAACAAACGGCAAATACTGTAACTCAGGGGTTAAATTCTGGCTTTCAAGAGCATCTAAAATCGTCGGCCGATACAAATTGAATTGCTGCAGAGCTTCTTGCATTCGGTCGCGATTTCCAGATTGACAACGTATTCGATTGGCGGCAGCAGCTACCTCAGATATGGGCTCACCGATAAACAGTTCCTCCAACTGTAATTGAGATGCGCTTAGGGTCTTACCTTTAGCTAATTTATCGGCAATCGCACCTAACTCTCTTTTTAGCCGCTTGCGCTCACGGTCAACCGAATCACCCTTGCGACTGCGCCGACAACCCTGATTTCGTTGTACCGTCGAATATACCCGCGCAGGGTTATCCTTGTCGTGGAAGATCGCTGTCTTGGTATCCCAGCGACTAAATACCTCTACCCAAAAGCTGACCCGAGGCAGTAGAGATTCTGGACATGAAAACGTTTCATCGCATTGCAATGGATACATGGCAACAGGCTTAGTTAATGGCTTAGCCAATACTTCTGCCTGCCCGATCAAAATTGCGCTTAGCCCTGTGACTAACAATATGTTACGTATTCTAAAAGCGCCCTTTATAGCAGTGTTATTGGTCGAACGAATAACGCTAACTACCAACAGGAGCGAACATATATTTGACACTATTAATTTAGCGAAAAGCTGAATCTGGAATATTTTATTATGTTTTTTCAATGGTTTGTGGTCGTCCTACGTTCAGCCTATAAAGCTGAGTTTCAGTAGCGGTGAGTACAGGTCAGAAATCGATATTTTCACATGAATTCAGACAATTTTCTAAGTTCACATACCGACCTTGGGTGGTTGTAGATAATAGACAGGATGCGAATAATTTCAACCAGAACTGACAACATTACAAAGATTTATTTAACACCTAGATTGTCGCCAAACAGCGATTTTATTTCGGTTTTTGCAGTTTTTGAAGTTTTTAAGCAAAGCAAGCTAAGCATGTTTTTACCT
This sequence comes from Polaribacter sp., assembly GCA_047621785.1. Taxonomy (GTDB): domain Bacteria; phylum Pseudomonadota; class Gammaproteobacteria; order Arenicellales; family Arenicellaceae; genus Arenicella. Next base: position 18,895 of record JBLHMH010000050.1, read on the forward strand.
TTTAAACCGTTATTGGGTTTCACTTAACCTAAACCCAAAGGTTGGTATAATTAAGTTTATTAAAAAAGTTACCAGAGGCGGTCCGTTTTTAGGAGCTTAGCGCCAACCATTATCGGCATTCAGAATGATTAGGATTAGCATTAAGTTCTTTTGATTTATTATTTCCCGCTCAAATTACCTCTCAACAGATCCAGGACCATTAACGTTATATAGTCTCAATGTGTCCATATTCGACAGAGCTATTTATCACCCATTACAATCAGGTCGAATGAAAAAATCTCTAAATATGTCAACTCTGATCAACGCGGTGTTGTTCCAGACACTCTGGTTTGCCTGTGTTTTAGGAAGTAGTCAAACCCTGTTATGGCCCGCCATGCTAATGATGGGCGTGATGATGGTGTGGCAATTGCACCCTGGTCGTCGCCATCCAAACGATATAAAAGTTTTGCTAGCCGCTGTGGTTCTTGGCCTAATAATTGACACTATTTGGGTAACCTTTGGCTTTATGGTTTTTAAAGATCCTAGACCAGTTCCTTGGCTGTCGCCTGGGTGGATTATTATCATGTGGGCGGGTTTTGCACTAACCATCAACCACTCAATGAGCTGGCTTTCACTACACCCTATGCTACCGGCCTTGATGGGCTTGATTGGCGGGCCACTAGCCTATTTTGCGGGGCGGCGTTTGGGCGCAGTTGAGTACCTTACCGACCCTGTGCTTATATCCTGCATGCTAGCTATTGCCTGGGCTATTGCATTGAGCCTTCTAGTGATGCTGGGTCACGCAAAACCAAAAAACAAAGCCATTCAATAGGAGTTCCGATTGTTAGAAAACAATTGTATTTTAAATCTCAATCTAATTATTCATCTACTTCGCTAAAGTAGTTCACTCTAAGGGCTCTGCGTGGTTAAATACGCGCTCCTTGAGTCTTGGGTAGGCGGTTCCGTTCATTCGCCTGACTTTGCAACTTACTAATTTGACCAACTACTTACAAAGAAGCAGATTAAGAAATAAATTAGCATCCAAATGCCATTGCGTTTTCTCATTGCCTGCGGTCTTTAACAGCTCTCCTATGAATCTAGATAATACTAATATAAACAGTTTACAAAGACTGATAACGCCCGAGCAACTAAAACAAAAAGTCGCCTTGAACGAGAACATCAGCGAACAAGTTGCAGCTAGCCGAAAAACCATTCGAAATATTCTCGATCGCAAAGACCCACGATTTATCGTCATCGTTGGACCATGCTCAGTACACGATCCAAAGTCCGCGATCGAATACGCGGAACGACTGGCTAAATTGGCAGAAGAACTAAAGGATCAACTA